>NZ_JACMTR010000002.1:3861511-4182314 GCF_014267175.1 Pseudonocardia sp. C8 | reverse complement strand
CTGGCCGCCGGGGCCGTCGGCCGAGTCGTCCCAGAAGACGGGCTCGTGGTCGCCGCCGAGGTGGTGGAACTTGCCGGTGTGGAACAGCAGCGGCGTACCGGAGTGGATCAAGAACTCCTGGACCTCGCCCAGGTAGAGGACGTGGTCGCCGCCGTCGTAGGCCTGCCAGGGGGTGCACGAGATGTGCGCCAGCACGCCGTCGAGCCGGGGCGCGCCGCACCCGCTGTCAGGCAGCCAGGCGACCTCCTGGTTGGGCCGGCCGGCGAAGTGCAGGGCCAGGTCCTTCTGCGTCGACGCGAGCACGTTGACGGTGAACGGTCGCTGCTCGGTCTCGACCAGGCCGCACAGCTTCGAGCGCCGGTCCAGCGAGACCAGCACCAGCGGTGGCTCCAGGGAGACGGCGGTGAAGGCGTTGACGGTCGCGCCGTGCGGGTGTCCGTCGCCACCGTGGCAGGTGATGACGGTGACCCCGGTCGTGAAGTGACCGAGGCAGCGCCTCAGTTCTCGCGGGTCGATCGCCATTGACCGCTCCCTTCGGTACGCTGTGCGTACGGTGCGTCCGCTATGCGTTCGCTAGCACTCTGACGGTGCGGGAGGCGCCGGTCAACGGCTGCGGCCGTCCGAATCGCCATCTGCCGGACCGGTTCGCGATGGATCGAGAGGGAGGGCAGCACAATGGGCGACGCGGCGGGCGGTCCCGGCGAGCGTGATCGCATCCAGAGCATCGAGCGGGGGTTCGCGGTCCTGCTCGCGTTCGACGCCGACCGGCCCCGGCCGACCAGCTCGGACCTCGCCGCGGCGACCGGCCTGTCCCGGCCTGCGGTGCGCCGGATCCTGCTGACCCTGCAGCACCTCGGCTACGTCGAACCGGTCGGCAACCGCTGGCGGCTCACCCCGCGGGTGCTGTCGGTCGGGCAGCGGTTCACCGCCACCCACTCGATCGCCGAGGACGCCCGGCCCTACCTGGCGACGCTGGCCGAGGAGACCGGAGAGTCCGCGTCGCTGGCCGTGCTCGACGGCACCGACGCCGTCTACGTCGCCCGGGTCCCGGTCCGCCGGATCATGCAGATCGACGTCTCCCCGGGTACCCGGGTGCCGGCGACCGCGACCGCGATGGGGCGCGTGCTGCTGGCCTGGGCCGAGGAGGACACGATCTCCCGGGTGCTCGGTGCCGGGCTGCCCGCCTGCACCCCCCGCACCGTCACCGACCCGAAGCTGCTGCGCGGCATCCTGCGGGAGGTCCAGTCCCGCGGCTGGGCGCTGTCGGTCGGGGAGCTGGACCCGGAGCTGGCGGCGGTGGCGGCCCCCGTGCGGGACCACACCGGTGCGGTCGTCGCCGCGATCGCCACCGCCACCAGCCTCGGCCGGATCAGCCCGGAGCGCCTGGTCGAGACGGCGCTGCCGCACGTGCAGGCCGCGGCCGAGCGGCTGAGCCGGGCACTGGGGCGCCCGGCGAGCGCCCGCTTCGGGGCGCACCGGGAGGGCTTCTACTGATCTGCTGAATCAGTTGAAGGAGATGTGCACGTGGTCCATGTGGTTGGCGGTGGCGCCGCCACGGTCCTCCTGCATCTCCCAGCCGTCGCCGGTGTTGATCCGCTGCTCCCAGATCACGTACTTGATGTCGAGCTCGTCGGCGTGGGCCAGCGCGTACTCGGCGAGCCGGTCCCCGGTCGCGGAGTCGACCATGAAGTCGAGCGCCTTGCCGCTGGGGTGGTCGGAGGTGCCGCCCCGGCTCCCGATGCCCAGCACGGTGTCCACGCCGAACATGCAGCGCAGCTTCTCGCCGGCCTCGGCGACGTTCGATGCGACTCCGTCCATGCCCTCGGTGCCGGCCGCGCACGAGCTCGGCCCGGCCGCCGGGGCGGCCGCGGGTGCGGGTTCCTCCCCGGCGGGCTCGGCCCGCGCCGCCGCGGCCGCGGCCTCCTCGGCGGCCCGGCGCTGTTCCTCGCGGGCCCGCGCGGCGTCGCCGACGGCGCCGGTCGCCGCGCCGACGATCTGGTCGACGTCGACCGGCGGCGGGGGCTCGGCGATCGCCCGCGCCGCGCCCGTCGACGACACGGCCGGTGCGGCGGCCGGGGCGGTGTCGGCGGGGGCGGTGTCCGGCACGGCGAACGACTGCAGCGCGAGCTGGTCGACCTCGGGCGCGCCGGGGTCGGTGACGACGGTGCCGGCGACCAGGCCGCCGCCGGCCAGCGCGGACGTGAGGACGCCGACGGCACCGGGCCGCCTGCGGACCGGAGCTGTGTCGATGCGCGATCCGCTGGCGCTACTCGCGGTGCTGATGCGCGATCCGCTGGCGCTACTCGCGGTGCTGATGCGCGATCCGGCGCCATGGACGTCACGGGTCACGACGGGGCGGGACGGCAGCGGCCGGCTCGGGGAGCGCCGGACGCGTGCCGTGCCGCCGGGGGAGTTCCTCGGCACGGGGTGTCCTTCCTCGTTCGGAGCGGGCGCGCCCGGAGCGGGGAGCGAGGGCACGCACGGCATCGCTGGGGATCGATGCCGTTACCGTTCCGAGACCGACCGTACGACGGCGCGGGCGCCCGGTTGACCCCGATGGTGGATCTTCGCGGTCACCGGCGGTCACGGCGCTGTGAGCGGCAGCGACCCCGGTCGCACACCGGCCGGACAGGCCACCACCGGTGGGCCGGACGGATCAGCCGGCGCCGGTCACCGGGCGGACCGCGCGGCGGCGACGAACGCGGCGATCCGCGCGTGGTCCTTCACCCCGCGCGCCGACTCGACGCCGCTGGAGACGTCGACCCCCCACGGCCGCACGCGCCGCACCGCGGCGCCGACGTTGTCCGGGTCGAGCCCGCCGGCGAGCAGCCACTGCCCGTCCGGGGGCCGGTCGAGCGCCTCGACGTCCCAGGTCCGCCCGGACCCGGCCCGCGGCGAGTCCAGCAGCAGGACCTCCTCGCCGTAGCACCCCACGTGCAGGTCCGGGTCGTGCGCCAGCGACGCCGCGCGCCACAACCGGATCGGCTCGGCCGCGGCCGCCGCGAAGTCGTCGGCGGTGTAGCGGCCGTGCAGCTGCAGGACGTCCGCGCCGATCTCCCGGGTGATCCGCGCGGCGTCGGCCGCCGCGTGCTCGGCGACGACGACGACCGACAGGACCCGGTCCGGGACCTGCGCGACCAGCTCGCGAGCCAGGGACGGCTCGACGAAGCGCGGGCTGGCCGGGTGGAGCACGAACCCGACCGCGTCGGCGCCGGACTCGGCGGCCACCCGGACGTCGTCGGCGGTCCGCAGGCCGCACACCTTCACGAACACGGGTCCGACCCTACGTGGGCCGGTCAGGCGTCGTAGTCGACCGTCGCCGTGTCCGACACCGGCCGGGTCTGGCAGGTGAGCACGAAGCCGGCGGCCACCTCGTCGTCCTCCAGGGCGTAGTTGCGGCGCATGTCGACCTCGCCGTCGACGACCTTCGCCCGGCAGGTCCCGCACACCCCGCCCTTGCAGGCGAACGGCAGGTCGCCGCGAATCCGCTGGGCCGCGTCCAGGACGGTCTCGTCGTGGGGGACCGGCACCGTGGTCGTCCGCCCGTTCACCACGACGGTGACCTCCGCGTCACCCTCCCGGGCGCGACGCTCGTCGGGGCGCACCAGCTCCGGCGGCGGCTCGTCGACGTAGAACAGCTCGCGGTGCACCCGCGTCCGCTCGACACCCCGCTCGCCGAGCACCGCGACGGCCGCCTCGGTCATCCCGAGCGGGCCGCACAGCCACCACTCGTCGACGTCGTCGACGTCGACGAGCGCGGACAGCAGCGTCCGGAGCCGGTCGGCGTCGAGCCGGCCGTTGACGATCTCGGCCTCGGTGGGTTCCCGGGACAGCACGTGCAGCAGGTGCAGGCGCGGGCCGTGCAGGTTCTTCAGGTCGGCGATCTCCTCGGTGAACATCACCGTGTCGGTCCGCCGGTTGCCGTAGATCAGGGTGACCCGGGTGTCGTCGTGCGCGGCCAGCAGGGACGCGGCGATCGACAGCACCGGCGTGATGCCGGACCCGGCCGCGACCAGCCCGTGATGGGTGCCCGCGGCCAGCTCCGGGGTGAAGTTCCCGGCCGGGGGACCGACCTCGAGGACGTCACCCGGGGCGACCTCGTCGACCAGCCACGCGGAGAACAGGCCGCCGTCGACCCGCCGCACCCCGACCCGCGGAGCGTGGCCGGCCGGCGCGCAGATCGAGTACGACCGGCGCTCCTCGCCGCCCGGGGTGTCCCGGCGCAGGGTGAGGTACTGGCCGGGCCGGAACGTGTAGTGCTCGCGCAGGTCGTCCGGGACGTCGAAGGTGACGGCGACGGCGTCGTCGCAGAGCCGGTCGACCTCGGACACGACGAGGGCGTGGAACCCGGCCGGCAGGGCCTGCGGCTCCGGGGCGTCCGCCAGCAGCGCGTCGATCCGGTCGTCGAGCTCGAGGGTGGTGCGGCCGGCCGCCCGGTCGGCCCGGGCCTGCCAGGCGGCCGCCCGGCGGCCGGCACTGCGTTCCTGGCGCACCATCAGATCTCCTTCATGTGCTCGAACGGCTCGCGGCAGGCGGTGCACCTCCGCAGCGCGGTGCACGCGGTGGGCCCGAAGCGGGAGAACTCCTCGGTCGCCGGGGACCTGCACTGCGGGCACCGGACCACGGCCGACGGCGGCTCGAGCGTCAGCGGGATCGGGCCGGGCGCGTGCGCCGTGGCCCGGCCGGGTGGGGCGATGCCGGCCTCGGCGAGCTTGCGCCGCCCGGCCTCGCTGATCCAGTCGGTGCTCCAGGCGGGGGACAGGACGGTGCGGACGGCGACCGGCCCGTAACCGGCCTCGGTGAGGGTGCGGACGATGTCGGCGCGCATCTCCTCGATCGCCGGGCAGCCCGAGTAGGTCGGCGTGATCGTCACCGTGACGCCGCCGCCGGTCTCGTCGACGGAGCGGATCACACCGAGGTCGTCCAGGGTGAGCATGGGCATCTCGGGGTCGACGACCCGTGCGACGACGTCCCGCGCGCCCAGGTCGAGCGTGGTCACCACGATGCCTCCGGGTGCTTGCGGGCCAGGCTCTGCATGACGACCAGCGCGTGCTCCAGCTTCTCGGTGTGCACGCCGTGCCGGCCGCCCCGGCCGCCGATGGTGCCCATCTCGGGCACCTCCGGCCGGGCCAGCGTTGCCCTCGTCAGGACCTGGTCGAGGACGGTGTCCACCTCGTCGCGGACCTCGGCGGGGTCGACGGCGACGCCGGCCGCGACCAGCCGTCGTTCCTGCTCGGTGGTGCGGAACAGCTCGCCGAGGAACGGCCACACCCACTCCAGCGCGTCCTGCATCCGGGTGTGGGACTCGGCGGTGCCGTCGCCGAGGCGCAGCGTCCACCGGGCGGCGTGGTCGCGGTGGTAGGTGACCTCCTTGACGCCCTTCGCGGCGACCGCGGCGACGACCGGGTCGGCCGAGTCCTGCAACCGGTTCAGCAGCGCCAGCCGCCAGGTCGAGAACACCAGCAGGCGCGCGATCGCGCGGGCGTAGTCGCCATCGTCGGACGGCTCGGCGAGCCCGACACAGCGGAACTCGGCCACGTCGCGCCAGTAGGCCAGCGCGTCCTCGTCCCGGCCGGCCCCCTCGACGTGCCCGGCGCGGGCCAGCAGCACCCGGGCCTGGCCGAGCAGGTCCAGCGCGGTGTTGGCCAGCGCGACCTCCTCCTCCAGCTCGGGGGCGTTGGAGACCCACTCGGTGAGCCGGTGGCTGTAGACCAGGGCGTCGTCGCCGAGCATCAGGCAGTACGCGGCCAGGTCGGCCGGGGCGGCCCCGTCCGGGACCGGGGCGGTGAGGTCGGCCTCCATGTCCTCGAAGCCGGTGCCGAACGCCCAGCGCGGGTCGTCGTGGTCGATGGTCCCGGCGAGGGCCTGGTAGGCGTTGGTGGCGTCCTCGTCGTGGGCGTCGCCGTTCACAGGTGCGGCACCTCCTCCGGGATCGCGTAGAAGGTGGGGTGGCGGTAGACCTTGTCCGCGGACGGGGCGAAGAACGGGTCCTTCTCGTCCGGGCTGGAGGCGGCGATCGCGTCCGCGCGCACCACCCAGATGCTCACGCCCTCGTTGCGGCGGGTGTAGACGTCGCGGGCGTTGTGCAGTGCCATCTCGTCGTCGGCAGCGTGCAGCGACCCGACGTGCACGTGGTTGAGGCCGCGCTTGCCGCGCACGAACACCTCGTACAGCGGCCAGGCCCCGCGGGCCGGCTTCTCGCCCCGGCCGGTCTCCACGCCCGTGGTGGGGACGGCGCCGTGCCCGCCCTCCGCGGTGACGTTCTGCTCGCTCATGCCCCTGCTCCCGCTCGTGCCGCCTGCTTGTCCGCGTAGGCCCGGGCCGCTTCGCGAACCCAGGCACCGTTCTCGTGGGCACGCCGCCGGTGGGCGAGCCGCTGCCGGTTCGCCGGCCCGGCCCCGGAGATGACCGCCTTGAACTCCGACCAGTCCGGCTCGCCGAAGTCGTAGGCGCCGCGCTCGGCGTTCCAGCGCAGCTCCGGGTCCGGCAGCGTCACGCCCAGCGCCTCGGCCTGCGGGACGGTCATGTCCACGAACCGCTGCCGCAGCTCGTCGTTGGTGTGCCGCTTGATGCCCCACGCCATCGACTGCTGGGTGTTCGGGGAGTCCCCGTCGGCCGGCCCGAACATCATCAGCGACGGCCACCACCAGCGGTTCGTCGCCTCCTGCACCATCTCCCGCTGCGCTTCGGTGCCGTTGACCAGTGCCAGCAGCGACTCGTAGCCCTGCCGCTGGTGGAACGACTCCTCCTTGCAGATCCGGATCATCGCCCGGGCGTAGGGACCGTACGAGCAGCGGCACAGCGGCACCTGGTTGCAGATCGCCGCGCCGTCGACCAGCCACCCGATGACACCGATGTCGGCCCACGACAGGGTCGGGTAGTTGAAGATCGACGAGTACTTCTGCCGGGCGTCGATCAGCTTCTCGGTGAGCTCCTCGCGGTCGACGCCCAGCGTCTCGGCTGCCGCGTAGAGGTACATGCCGTGGCCGGCCTCGTCCTGCACCTTCGCCAGCAGGATCGCCTTGCGCCGCAACGACGGCGCTCGCAGCAGCCAGTTGCCCTCCGGCTGCATCCCGATGATCTCGGAGTGCGCGTGCTGGGCGATCTGGCGGATCAGCGTCTTCCGGTACGCCTCGGGCATCCAGTCCCGTGGCTCGATCCGCTGGTCCGCCGCGATCGTCGACTCGAACCGAGCTTCCAGATCCGCCTCGGTGGGCGCGGTGCTCGTCACTGGACACCTCCGTACCGAATGTTCGTTCGGCTACGAGTGTGGCGCACCGAGCCCCCGGTGCGCAACCCCGTCCCGGATGTGACGGGCGCGGCCGGTTTCCTCCGGTCGCCGGCGCGGGGCGGCGGTACCCGGCCGGTGGGCGGCGCGACCCGGTGCCATCGCGCAGCCGGGCGCGGTGGCGCGCCCTCGGTGGGTGACGAGCCGGCGGTCGTCGGGAGCCGGGTCCGCGTCGCGGGGTGCGGCGTGGGTCGTGTACACGGTTGCGTTGCGCCATGGGTGTGCCCGTCTCGGGCCGGTCCTCTCGGGTGGCGAGGTGCCGGGGTGTCGAGATGCCGAGGTGCCGACGTGCCGGGGGTGAGTGCCAGGGTGCCGGGGCGGCGGGGTCCCGAGTGGTGGTAGGTGCCGGGTGCCGAGGGCGAGTGCCGGGGGTGCCGGGTACCGGGGAGGCGAGCGCCGGGGTGCCGGGGTGGCGGGTGCTGGGGAGGCGAGCGCCGGGGTGCCGGGGGTGGCGGGTGCTGGGTATTGGGTGCTGGGGGCGGGTACCGGGCGCCGCGCCGTCGGCGCCGGCACGACCGCGGTCGCCGACCCGTCCGCGACCGCCGTGTCTCCGCCTTTCGCGAGGCGAGTTCAGCCGGCCGGGCGTCCGGCGCCTGTCGATCAGCACGATGTCGTCTGTGGTGGGGCCAAATCGTGCGGCTGGCTCGTGCGCGAGTTGTCGATCAGCGCGTTGTCGCCCGTGGCGGGGCGGAATCGTGCGCGTGGGCGCGCGAGGTGCGGTCGATCAACGCGTCTTGGTCGCGGCGAGGGCGGGAGCGTGCGGGTGAGCCGTTTGTGCGCGATCGATCTACGCGTTTCCGCCCGAGGCGGGGCGGAAAAGTGCAGGTCACGGACCAGGATGTCGGATGATGATCAGCACGATTGTGTCTCGGTCGGGCACGAGGGCGCTGATCGAACGTGGGCGTGCACTCGATCAGCGCATTGGTGTCTCCGACAGGGCAGTACGTGCGAGTCGACGCCCGGTGCGCCGGGCGTGCCGCCGCTACCCGGGCGGGTTCCCTGTCGATCGGCGCGATGTGACTCGCGCGAGGCGGGAAGTTGATCGCGGGCCGGACCGAGCCGGGAGGGGCCGGGCCGAGCCGGGAGGGGCCGGACCGGGCTCGGATGGCCGGACCGGGCTCGGGATGGCCGGACCGGGCCGGACCGGGCAGGAGATGGCCGGGCCGGACCCCGTAGGGCGGGGCCCGGCCGGGTTGGGGCAGGCCGAGCTGGGGCAGACCCGGACCGCGGTTGCCGGTGCCGGATCGATGCGAGGTGGAACCGGTGCGCGCCCGGGGTCGTCCAAGCCCCATGGATCTCACACGACCGTTCATCGGCTCGGCGGCGGTCGCCGCCGGCCTCGTCACTCCCAAGCAGCTCCGGGGCCCGGCGTTCCGGAGCCCGTTCCGCGGCGTCTTCGTCGCGGCCGACGTCGAGGAGACGTACCTCCTGCGCTGCGAGGCCGGCGCGCTGGCGGTGGGTGCACTCGCCGACCTTGCGGCGGATGCGTCACCGGCGCCGACCGCGCTCGGCGGTTGGGCGGCGGCCGAGGCCCTCGGCGCGGAGTGCGCACCCCGCGGCGTTCCGGTCGAGGTCCTGGTGACGGGCGGTCACCGGCGCTCGCAGGAGGGTCTGCAGATGCGACACGGCCGTGCGCTGCCGGGGGAGATCCGGACTGGGGTGCGGATCCCGGTTCCGGGATGGCGTGACCGGTACGTTCCGGGGCGGACCGTGACGACGACGTCCCCCGTGCGGACCGCGTTCGACCTCGCTCGGCGGGAGGATCGGATCGAGGCGGTGATCGCGCTCGACGCGCTGTCCCGGGTCGGGAGGTTCGCGCCCGGGGACGTGCTCGAGCTCGCCACGCGGCATCCCGGCGAGCGCGGCGTGATCCGGCTGCCGGACTTCGTGGCGCTGGCCAGCCCCCTCGCGGAGTCGCCCATGGAGACGAGGATCCGTCTGGCGCTGCACGACTACGGCGTACGGCCGCCGGTCCTGCAGCATCCGGTCGGCAAGTATCGGATCGATCTTGCCTATCCGGACGTGTTGCTCGGCATCGAGTACGACGGTGACCAGCACCTGGACCCCGAGCGCGCCCGCAATGACCTCGCGAAGCAGGCGTTCCTGACCCGGCACGGCTGGGAGATCCTTCGGCCGCCCGCCGAGCACGTCCTGGGGCGTCGGGAGCACCTCGCGCAGGTGGTCGAACGCTTCCTGTTCCAACGTGCGGCCGCGGGCATGGCGCCGCTGTCGGCGTGAGCGGTCCGCGGGTCCGGAAGTCCGGCTGCCGGCGCGCGCCGTCCTGTGCAGGTCGAGTAGTTCGCCGCTGGGTGGCGCGTTCATGCCCGCGTTCATGCCCGTGTCGGGGCGGTTGCGCGCAGGTCGAGACGTGACCTGTCGGCGGGTTGCGCGCCGTGGCCCCTGCCGCGGCGGTTTCGTGCGTCTCGGGGAGGCGCCGGCAGGTGAGCTGCACGTTTTCGCCCGTCTCGGGGCGGTTTCGTGCGAGTCGCGGAGCCGTCGGGTCGGTGAGCTGCGCGTTTTCGCCCGCACGAGGGCGATTGCGTGCGAGTCGGGAGGCGTCGGTCGGTGAGCTGCGCGTTTTCGCCGGCGACGGGGCGGTTTCGTGCGAGTCGGGGAGGCGTCGGTCGCTGAGCTGCGCGTCCTCGTCCGCGCCAGGGCGATTGCGTGCGAGTCGAGCAGGTGTCGGCCGGTGGGCTGCGCGCTTTCGCCCGCGCCGGGGCAAGTGCGTGCTCGTCCCACGGGCAGCGCGTCGGCGCCCGGAAGGCTCGAGGTCCGAGGGCGCCCTGCGAACGGCAGCGACGTGCGGGTCGACCGGGAACCCGGGACGCCGCGCGCGCTCAGGTGGCCGGGACGATCCCGTGGAAGGCGGCCCGCACGACGTCATCGGGCAGGGTCTCGGTGCCGGGCCGCCCCGGGCGGTACCACTCGACGATCGAGTTCACGACGCCCGACAGCAGCCGCGCGGCGAGGGCCGGGTCGACGTCGGAGCGGACCTCGCCGGCGTCGACCGCCTCGCGCACGAGGTCCCGGATCGCCGCGTCGAAGGCGCGCCGCTGCTCGAGCGCCCACCGTTCGGTCTCGGTGTTGCCGCGGACCCGCAGCAGCAGGGTCACGTACGGCAGCTCGGCCATGAGCACCCGGACCTGCTCGGCGAGGATGACCCGGATCCGCCCGGCCGGGCTGCCCTCCCGCGCGGCGGGCAGGGCGAGGACACCGAACAGGCCGTCCACCGCGCGCTCGAGTGCCGCGCGCAGCAGCGCCTCCTTGCCGGCGAAGTGGTGGTAGAACGACGACTTGGTGATCCCGGCCGCGCGGGAGAGGTCCTCCATCGACGTCGCGTCGTAGCCGCGGGTGATGAACTCGCCGACCGCGATCTCGAGCAGCTGGTCGCGCCCGCCGCTGGGCCGGCGGGCGCGCTTCACCGGTGCCTGGCTCACGGGATCATCGTCCCTCGAACGTCGGGGTCCGCTTGGCGAGGAAGTCGGCCACCGCGTTCTGGTGGTCGGCCGTGGTCGCCAGCCGGGCCTGGGCGTCGGCCTCGTGCTCGAGGACGGCGGGGAGCTCGTTCACGGCGCCGTAGCGGATCGCGCTCTTCACCTCGGCGTAGGCGCGGGTCGGGCCCGTGGCGAGCCGCCGGGCCAGATCCAGCGCGGTGTCGAGCACCTGGTCGGCCGGGACGACGTCACGCACGATGCCCCAGTTGCGGGCGTCGTCGGCGGTGAACTGCTCGCCGAGCAGGAGCAGCTCGGTCGCCCGCGAGACGCCGACGGCGTGCGGCAGGCTCGCCGACAGCCCGGTGTCGGCGGTGAGCCCGATCGCGGTGAATGCGGTCGTGAACTTCAGTCCTTCCGCCGCCACCCGCAGGTCGGCCGCGAGGGCGAGACCCAGCCCGGCGCCGACGCACGGCCCGTTGATCGCGGCGATCACCGGCTTCGGCGTGCCGGTCAGCGCCAGGACGAGCGGGTTGTAGTGGTCGCGGACGGTGTCGAACGACGACACGGCGTCCTTCTCGAGCGCGGCCGCGTGCTCGCCGAGGTCCTGCCCGACGCAGAACGCCTTCCCGGCACCGGTGAGGACGACGGCGCGGACGTTCTCGTCGCCCGCCACCCCGGCGACGGCGGTGAGCAGCGCCTCCTTGAGCTCCTCGGTGAGCGCGTTGTACTTCGCCGGACGGTTCAGGGTGACCACGGCGACGGCCGGGTCGGTGTCGTCGTGGGTGACGAGAACGGCGGGGTCGGACGTGTCGGCCATCCGGCCACCCTAGCGGCCGACCGAACGATCGGTCCCGCACGACGACGCACGAGTCACGACGGCCGGGCGAGTCACGACCGTGCACCGAGTCGGGCCGGAGGGGTCCCCAACACCCCGCGAGGGTGCTAGCGTGCTCAGCCGAACGAACGGTCGGTTCAACGTAGAGACGAAGTTCCGGAGGCGTCGCCGATGACCCTGCTCCGCAGCCACCTCTCGGGTTCCTGGCAGACCGGGACCGGGGACGGGCGTCCGCTGTACGACGCGGTGACCGGGGAGGAGGTCGCCCGGATCTCGGCCGAGGGTCTCGACCTCCCCGGCGCGCTCGAGTACGGCCGCCGCACCGGTGGCCCCGCCCTGCGCGAGCTCACCTTCCACCAGCGCGCCGCCCTGCTCAAGGCGCTCGGCCAGCACCTGCGCGAGCACCGCGAGCAGCTCTACGCCGTCTCGAAGCGCACCGGCGCCACGCTCGCCGACTCGAAGTTCGACATCGACGGCGGTATCGGCGTGCTGCTCGCCTACGCCTCGAAGGCCAAGCGCGAGCTGCCCAACGAAGCCTTCTTCGTCGAGGGCGCCGTCGAACCGCTGGGCAAGGGCGGCACGTTCGTCGGCCAGCACCTCCTCACCCCGCTGCACGGCGTCGCGGTGCAGGTCAACGCGTTCAACTTCCCGGTGTGGGGGCCGCTGGAGAAGCTGGCGCCCGCGCTGCTCGCCGGCGTCCCGAGCCTGATCAAGCCGGCGTCGCCGACCGCGTTCCTCACCGCGGAGCTGGTCGAGCTGATCGTCGGCTCCGGCCTGCTCCCGGACGGCGCGGTGCAGTTCGTCGCCGGCTCGCTCGGCGAGACGTTCGAGCACCTCACCGGCCAGGACCTGGTGTCGTTCACCGGGTCGGCGGCGACCGCGCAGACGCTGCGCAGCCATCCGGCGATCGTGCGCAACGCGGTGCGGTTCTCCGCCGAGGCCGACTCGCTGAACCTGGCCGCGCTCGGCCCCGACGCGACGCCGGGCACCGAGGAGTTCGCCCTGTTCGTCAAGGCGCTGACCACCGAGATGACGGTCAAGGCCGGCCAGAAGTGCACCGCCGTCCGGCGCGCGTTCGTGCCCCGGCAGCAGGTCGACGCCGTCGTCGAGGCGGTGTCCGAGCGCCTGGCGAAGGTCGTCGTCGGCGCCCCGGACGCCGAGGGGGTCCGGATGGGTGCGCTGGCGAGCCTCGACCAGCGCGAGGAGGTCCGGCGCAGCGTGAAGGCCCTGCGCGACGCCGGCCGCATCGTGTTCGGTGACCCCGACCGCGTCGAGGTGGCCGGTGCCGACGCCGACCGGGGCGCGTTCGTCTCCCCGCTGCTGCTGGTCGGCGACCCGGACCGGGCAGAGCCGCACGAGGTCGAGGCGTTCGGCCCGGTCTCGACGGTGCTGCCCTACGACTCCACCGCGCAGCTGGTCGACCACGCGGCCCGCGGGCAGGGCTCGCTGGTCGGCTCGGTGGTGAGCGCGGACCCGGAGTTCGTGCGCGAGGTGGTGCTGGGCGTCGCGCCGTTCCACGGCCGGGTGCACGTGCTCAACGCCCGGGACGCGAAGGAGTCCACCGGGCACGGCTCGCCGCTGCCGCAGCTGGTCCACGGCGGGCCCGGCCGGGCCGGCGGCGGCGAGGAGATGGGCGGTGTCCGCGGCGTGTTCCACCACATGCAGCGCACCGCCGTGCAGGGCGACCCGGACTCGCTGGCCGCGATCACCGGCCGGTGGGTCACCGGCGCCGGGCGCCGTGAGTCCGATGTGCACCCGTTCCGCAAGCACCTCGAGGAGCTCCGGCCCGGCGACTGCCTGGTCGCCGGCCCGCGCCGGGTGACCCGGGAGGACGTCGAGCACTTCGCCGAGTTCACCGGCGACACGTTCTACGCGCACATGGACGAGGAGGCGGCCGCGGCCAACCCGCTGTTCGGGCAGCGCGTCGCCCACGGCTACCTGGTCGTCTCGCTGGCCGCGGGCCTGTTCGTCGACCCGGACCCGGGGCCGGTGCTGGCCAACTTCGGCGTCGACGGGCTGCGGTTCCTCACCCCGGTCCGGTTCGACGACGAGCTCACCGTGACCCTGACCTGCAAGCAGATCACCCCGCGCGAGTCCGCCGGCTACGGCGAGGTCCGCTGGGACGCCGACGTCACGCGGCAGGACGGCGAGTCCGTCGCCCGCTACGACGTCCTCACCCTGGTCGCGAAGAAGGAGGCCCGGCAGTGACGATCTCGGCGAGCTCCCGGCTGGGGGAGGCGCCCCCGCCCGAGCTCCTGGACCCGGCCGAGCGGATGTCGGTCGACGAGCTGCGCGCGCTCCAGCTGGAACGTCTGCAGTGGACGCTGCGGCACGCCTACGAGAACGTCCCGCACTACCGGGCGAAGTTCGACGCGCAGGGCGTGCACCCGGACGACTGCCGCGAGCTGGCCGACATCGCGAAGTTCCCGACGACCACCAAGGCCGACCTGCGCGAGACCTACCCGTTCGGCATGTTCGCCGTGCCGCGGGAGCGGGTCGCGCGGATCCACGCGTCGTCCGGCACGACCGGGAAGCCCACCGTCGTCGGGTACACGGCCGGCGACATCGACCGGTGGGCGTCGCTGGTGGCGCGCTCGATCCGGGCGGCGGGCGGCCGTCCCGGGCACCGGGTGCACGTCGCCTACGGGTACGGACTGTTCACCGGCGGCCTCGGCGCGCACTACGGCGTCGAGAAGCTGGGCGCGACGGCGATCCCGGTCTCCGGCGGCATGACCCCGCGCCAGGTCCAGCTGATCGGCGATTTCGAGCCCGAGGTCATCATGCTGACCCCGAGCTACATGCTCACCCTGCTCGACGAGTTCGAGCGCCAGGGCGTCGACCCGCGGGCGACGTCGCTGCAGGTGGGAATCTTCGGCGCCGAGCCGTGGACCGAGCAGATGCGGGCCGAGATCGAGGAACGCACGAACATGCACGCCGTGGACATCTACGGCCTCTCCGAGGTGATGGGGCCCGGCGTCTCCCAGGAGTGCGTGGAGACCAAGGACGGCCTGCACATCTGGGAGGACCACTTCCTGCCCGAGGTCGTCGACCCGGTCGACGGCACCCCGCTCCCGGACGGCGAGGAGGGCGAGTTGCTGTTCACCAGCCTGACCAAGGAGGCGCTGCCGATCATCCGGTACCGCACCCGGGACCTGACGACGCTGCGGCCGGGCACCGCGCGGCCCCAGATGCGGCGGATGGCCAAGATCACCGGCCGCTCCGACGACATGATCATCCTGCGGGGCGTGAACGTCTTCCCGACCCAGATCGAGGAGATCGTGCTGCGCACCCCCGGGCTCGCCCCGCACTTCCAGCTGGTGCTGGCGACCGAGGGCCGGATGGACGTGCTCGGGGTGCGGGTCGAGGCCCGGCCCGACACGCCCGCGGAGCGGCGGGCGCCGGCCGCGGCCGAGCTGGTGCGGGCCGTGAAGGAGACGGTCGGGGTCACGGTGTCCTGCGAGGTGGTCGACCCGGACACCCTGGAGCGGTCGGTCGGGAAGCTGCAGCGGCTGGTGGACCGCCGCGCCCGCTGAACCGCCCGGGGCCGGTCAGGCCGGGGGCCGGGTACGCCCGGTGAGCATCGTGAGGATCGCCTCGTGGGTCCGGTAGGTGCCCTCGGGCAGGGCCGCGAGGCGGGCCCGCAGCGATGCCGGCGCGCCCCAGTCCGCGGCGTGGGTCAGGATCTGCCAGCGCTGTGCGGGGAGTGCCAGCCCGGCGAGGACGTGGCGCAGCGCGTACCGCAGGTGCTCGGCATCGGCTGCGGGAACACCCCGCGTGACGGGGGCGTGCTCACCACTCGACATGGCACCTCCGGCTGCTCCGTGGGATGCACCGGCGGCGTCGGCGGTGAACCACTGTGACCTGTGTCACGAGGATAAATCACCCAGCGTGCCCACCGCCACTTCCGGTCCGGCCGGTGAGAAGCGCCTACTCGCGCGGGGTGAGACGGGCGCGCGGCAGCTCGGGGGCCGGCAGGGTCGACGCCCACGCGGTGGGGAACGCCCCGAACCGGCCCCCGGCCGTCCCACCGCCGGCGCGCTCGTCCTGCCACTGCTCGCGGTAGCCCGCGATCTCCTCGTGCGAGCTGCCGATGAAGTTCCACCACATGACGATGCGCTCGCCCAGCGGCTCACCGCCGAGCAGCAGCACGCGGGCGCCGTCGCCGCCCGCGCGGAGCTCCAGCCCGGACCGGCCCGGCGGCAGGTACAGGAGCTCGCCGGGGTGCGCGACCGTCCCGTGCACGGTGACCGCGCCGGTGTCGACGAGGATCCCGTGCTCGAAACCCTCCGTGATCGCGAGCGGCAGCCGGCCCGATCCGGGCAGCACGATCTCGGCACCCACCAGCGGCGAGTACGTCGGCACCGGCGACCGCTCGCCGGCCAGGGAGCCGAGGAACACCCGCAGGGTGCTGCCGTCGACCTCCGCCTGCGGCGGCACGTGGTGCTCGAACGCCGGCTCGGTCTGACGGTGCGCCGACGGCAGCGCCAGCCACAGCTGTGCCCCGTGCAGCACGTCGGTGTCCGGCGTGGAGAACTCGGAGTGCGCGATGCCGCGGCCCGCGGTCATGAGGTTCAGCTCGCCGGGCCGGACGAGCGCGTGCGCGCCGGTCGTGTCGCGGTGCTCGATCTCGCCCTCGAACAGCCACGACACCGTCTGCAGACCGGTGTGCGGGTGCCCGGGGACGGCCATGCCGCCGGTGCCGGCGACCCGGTCCGGACCGTAGTGGTCGAGGAAGCACCAGGCGCCGATCAGCGAGCGGGCCCGCCGCGGCAGGGTCCGGCGCACGGTCATCGCGCGCGGGCCGCCCAGCGGGACGTCGCGCGGCTCCACCAGCTCGACGGCGGGGGCGTCACCGCCGCAGACGACCTCCTCGGGCGCGGCCTCGACGTTGCTCATCGCACGACCTCCCGGACGGCGGCGAGCGCCTCGGGCGTCACCGGATCCACGGCGTCGGCGACGTCGTCGTGCGAGCCGACCCACTTCTTCACGTAGGGGCACACCGGGACGATCCGCCTGCCCTCGTCCCGGGTGGCGGTCAGGGCGGCCCGCACCAACGTGCCGGCGAGGCCCCGTCCGCCGTACGCGTCGTCGATCTCGGTGTGGTAGAAGATCCGCTGGTCGGCGGCGTCCACGTAGGCCGCGAGCCCGACCCGGGCGCCGTCGAGGGCGATCTCGTACCGGCCGTGCGCCGGGTCGTGGGTGACGACCGGCTCCGCGTTGTCCGACATGACCGCTCCAACCCCTCAGGTGGCCGGTGTGTTCCGCTCCGGTGCCGACTCGATCGTCACGACGAGCGCCACCATGAGCACCGCTGCGACCACCGGTGTCCACGGTGCCAGCGCCGACAGCCCGATCAGCACCGCCAGCCCGGCGACGGCCGTGCTGCGGCCGGCCGGCAGGGTCGCCCGCAGCGCCAGCGCCCAGATGCCCAGCACGAAGATCGCCACGGGGACGGTCAGGGTCGCCCCCGCGGCTGCCGCGCCGAGCCCGGTCGCGCGGGTGTCGACGTCCACCGCGACCTCGATCCCGGCCGAGAACGCGCCGGCCGCTGCGAAGATCAGGTAGTGCCCGTAGCCGAAGCCCAGCGCGCTGGACAGGAACCGGACGTGGTGGTGGTGCTGGCGGCAGAAGTAGACCCACCACATGCCGGCGGCCAGCACGAGCCCGCACGCGGACAGCTCCAGCAGCGGGGCGAGGTGCTCGGCCGAGGAGATCGCGTCGACGACGGCGTTGGTCGAGGCCAGGATCGACTCGCCGAGCAGGATCAGGGTGAACAGGCCGTACCGCTCGGCAATGTGGTGCGGGTGCCACGGGGTGGTCCGGGCGCGCTCGGCGAGGGCCGGGACCGCCAGCTCGCCGAGCGCGAGCAGCACGAACGTCACCGGTCCGAGCGCACCGCTTGGGGACCAGAGCGTCCACAGCACCCAGAGGACCTGCATGACCGTGATGCCGCCGGCGTAGATCAGCGCGGTCCGGCGCAGCTCGGGGTGCGAGCGTGCCGCCCGCAGCCACTGGGTGACCATGGCCAGGCGCATCACCACGTAGCCGACCACGACGACGCCGAACCGCCCGTCGGTCATCGCGGCGGGCGTCCCGGCGGCCAGGACGAGCGCACCGGCCATCTGCAGCAGCGTGAGGACCCGGTAGAGCCAGTCGTCGACGTCGAACGCGCTGGCGAACCAGGTGAAGTTCATCCAGGCCCACCAGATCGCGAAGAACACCATCAGGTAGCCGCCGAGCCCCTCGCCGATGTGGCCCTCGGACTCGGCGTGGTGCAGGTTCGCCGACGCCAGCGCGACGGCGACGACGAACACCAGGTCGAAGAACAGCTCCAGCGGGCTGGCAGTGCGGTGCGGCTCCTCCGGGTCGCGGGGGTGCATGGTGCGCAGGCCGAACCGTGGGGTCGTCACGGCGACATGGTTGCGCGCCGCACTACCGTTCGGCGACGCCGACACGGGAAGGAAGCGGATCATCATGCCGGGGAGCCGTCCGCAGTTGCTGCGCCGCGAGGGCGACGACGAGGTCGCGCCGATCGAGCTGTTCTTCGATCTCGTCTACGTCTTCGCGATCGTCCAGGTCTCGCACACCCTGCTGCACCACCTCACGCCGCTCGGCGCCGTGGAGACGGCGCTGCTCTTCGCGGCCGTGTGGTGGCTGTGGAACTACTCGGCCTGGGCGATGAACTACCTCGACCCGGGCCGGCTCGCGGTCCGGGTCCTCAACGCGTTCCTCATGCTCGCCTCGCTCGGGATGGCGCTGGCCCTG
The DNA here is from genome assembly GCF_014267175.1 of Pseudonocardia sp. C8. Lineage (NCBI taxonomy): Bacteria > Bacillati > Actinomycetota > Actinomycetes > Pseudonocardiales > Pseudonocardiaceae > Pseudonocardia > Pseudonocardia sp. C8. The sequence continues at coordinate 4,163,992 of NZ_JACMTR010000002.1, read as the reverse complement.
CCGTCCGCCTTCGCCGGGGGTGGCCTGCTGTTCGCCGGCTGCTTCGCGGCCGCCCAGATCGGCAGGCCCCTGTTCATGTGGATCACGATGCGGGGGCACGTGCTCGCCCGCAACTACCGCAACCTGCTGGTCTGGAGCGCGGCCGCCGGCGTGCTGTTCCTGGTGGGGGCGTTCCTCCCGCCGGGGGTCCGGCTGGTGATGTGGGCGGTCGCGGTGGCGGTCGACATCGCCGGGCCGCGGTTCGACTTCCGCGTCCCCGGACTCGGCTCGGCCCCGATGGAGGACTGGCCGGTGACCGTCGAGCACCTCGCCGAGCGCAACCGGCTGGTGTTCATCATCGCGCTCGGTGAGTCCATCCTGATCACGGGCTTCACGCTGTCCGGGATGCCGGCGATCACCCCGTACGCGGTGCTGATCACCGTGCTCGGTTTCGTGGGGCTGGTCGCGCTGTGGTGGTCGTACTTCGCGCTGGCCGGCCACGGGACCGCCGCGAGCGAGGGCGACGACAGCACCCGCGCGGCCCGGGCGGCGTTCGCCTACGCGCACGGGCTGATGGTCGGGGGTGCGGTGCTGTTCGCGGTCGCGATCGAGCTGCACCTGACCCACCCGGAGAACACGCCGTCGCTGGTGCTGACCTCGGTCGGCGGGCCGCTGCTCTACGTCGTCGGCAACAAGCTCTACCTGCAGGGCCGCACCGGCTCGGTCGACCGGAGCCGCTACGTCGCCGCCGCGGTGCTGGTCGTGGCCGGGGCGGGGGCGCTGCTGCTCGGGCACGCGATCCCGGCGATCGTGATCGGGTTGGTCGTGCTCGCGGTGATGATCGGGCTGGCCGTCGTGACCCAGCTGTCCGGGAGCCGGATGACGGAGTCCCGGGCCTGATCCGGTCGATCTTCCCGGATCCGCTTCTGCGTACGTATGATCCCGAACGTTCCGCAGTTCAGGATCATCGACGACCAGGAGCGCGCTCGTGCAGAACCTCACCCGATCCGTCACCGCCGCCGTGGCCGCGCTGGCCGTCGTGGCCGTCCTGGCCGGCTGCGGCGGACCGGGCGGCGGCCAGGAGCAGGGCCGGACGCTGACGGTGTTCGCCGCCGCCTCGCTGACCGGTGCCTTCGGCGAGCTCGAGCGGCGGTTCGAGGCGGCCCACCCGGGTACCGACGTCACGCTCAACTTCGCCGGGTCCTCGACGCTGGCCCAGCAGATCAACCAGGGCGCCCCGGCGGACGTCTTCGCCTCGGCGGACGCCACCAACATGACCAAGGTGACCGACGCCGGCAACCAGCAGGGCCGGCCCGAGGTCTTCGCGACGAACACGCTGCAGATCGCCGTCGCGCCGCGGAACCCGCAGGCGGTCGCGTCGCTGCGGGACCTGACCCGGCCCGGCCTGCGCACCGTGGTGTGCGCCCCGCAGGTGCCGTGCGGGGCGGCGACCGCGACGGTCGAGCGGGCCGCCGGCGTCGACATCGTGCCGGTGTCCGAGGAACAGGACGTCAAGGCGGTGCTGCAGAAGGTCACCACCGGCAACGCCGACGCCGGGCTGGTCTACCGGACCGACGTGGCCGCCGCGCGCGGGCAGGCCCAGGGCGTCGACGTCCCGGAGGCGGCGCAGGCGGTGAACCAGTACCCGATCACCGTGCTGAAGAACGCGGAGGAGCCCGATCTGGCCCGCGAGTGGGTGGGCTTCGTGACCGGCGCCGAGGGCCGGCAGGTCCTCACCGCCGCGGGCTTCGGGACGCCCTGACCCGATCAGCCCGGCTCGACGACCGGGGCGCGGCGCGGGGTCGCCGGCCCCGCCGCACCGTGGCCCAGCCGGAGCACCACCTGCGGCGGCCGGGTCCCGCCGAGCAGCCGGCGGACGCGGTCGCGGACGTCGGGGACCTCGACCAGGGGGGACAGGAAGGATGCGGCCAGCCCCTCGGCGGTCGCGGTCAGCAGCACCCGTTGCAGGGCCTCCCCGGCGCGCAGGTCCTCCCGCGGCCCGTCGACGTGCACGCTCAGCACCCCGATCAGCGGGCCGTTCCCGGGCGCGCGGCCGGGCCGGACCGGGGCCGGGCGCGGTCCACCGGCGGACGCGGGGACGCCGTCGTCGCGAACCCCGGCGTCCCCGGTCCACGCGGCCACCTCGGCGGCGAACGCCGGGTCGCGAGCCTGCCGGGTGTGCGCCTCCCGGGCGAGCGTGCCGAGCTGCACCAGCTCGGCCGGTTCGGTGACCAGCTGGAGCCACGCCCCCTCCTCGAACGCGGCGCGGCACAGCGCGGACCGTGCCGTACCGGGCACCGGGGTCTCCCGGAACGGCCGCCGGTGGGTGCGCCGGCGGGGTACCGCGTCGAGCAGCCGCTGCTGTTCTGCACTCGCCCGGACCGTGCCACCGCGCCGGACGACGGCGACCAGGTCGGGATCGCGGGCGTCCGGGACCCGCGTGACGATCGGCCGGATCCCGGCGCCGACCAGCGCCAGCCGCAGCGTGTACAGCGCGGCACCGCAGCCGATCCGCTGCTCCCGGCCGGTCGGGTCGGCGACCGGTAGCCGCCGGCAGGCGTCGGCTCGCAGCTCGATCCGGTCCGGGCACAGCCGGAACCGCCACGGCTGGCTGTTGTGCAGCGACGGCGCCCGCGTGGCGAGCACGAGCAGGCCGGCGGTCGCCCGGGCGTCGAGGCCGAGCGCGCCGCCGAACCGCTCCGTGCGACCGGTGGCGTCCATGCCGGCCCTCTCCGTCGCCTGACGTGGCGTGCACACCGCGCCACGGCGACGATGGTCGCCCGGCGGCGCCCGGCCGGTCAGGTGCGAAGGTCCCGCGGCGGGCGTGGTCCGTGGCTGCGCACGGGTTACCGGCGTGAACGGTTGCCCGGGTGCCGGTGTGCTGCCAGGTTCGCCGTGGAAGGTGGTGCACGATGGACGGGAACGAGCCGGGCGAGCTGGCCCGCCTGCTGTCCGGATTGCGCCTCGACCAGCTGATCGGCGAGGTGCAGGAGCGGCTCGGCGAGATCGCCGGAACCCGGCGGCGGATGCAGAAGCTGCTCGACGCGGTGCTGGTCGTCGCCGCCGGGCTGGAGCTCGACGCCACCCTGACCCGGATCGTGGAGTCCGCGGTGGACCTGGTGGAGGCCCGCTACGGCGCGCTCGGCGTGCTCGCCCCGGACGGCTCGATCAGCCGGTTCATCGACATCGGACTCGACGACGAGACCCGCGCGGCGCTCGGCCGTCCACCGGAGGGCAAGGGCCTGCTCGGGGAGCTGGTCGAGGACCCGCGGCCGCTGCGGCTGGCCGACCTCTCGACGCACCCGGCATCGGCCGGCTTCCCGCCGAACCACCCGCCGATGCGCAGCTTCCTCGGCGTCCCGATCCGGGTGCGCGACGCGGTCTACGGCAACATCTACCTGACCGAGAAGATCGGCCCGGAGGGCGGGCCCGCCGGGTTCACCGCGGACGACGAGCTCATCCTGCAGGCGCTGGCCGCCGCGGCCGGGATCGCGGTACAGAACGCCGACCTGTTCGAGCAGGGTCTGCTGCGCCAGCAGTGGCTGGAGGCGTCCGCGGAGATCCGCGGCGAGGTGCTGGCCGGCACCGGCGAGCCGGACACGCTCGCCCTCGTCGCGCGCCGTTGCCTGGAGCTGTGCCGGGCCAGCGGCACGCTGATCGCCCTCGGCCCGGACGGCGACGGCGGCTTCCGGGAGGGTGCGGTCGCGGGCCGGGCGTGGCCGCACGGCGGGCTCGGCGGGACGGCGCTGCGCGACGTCGTCGAGGGCCGCCAGCCGGTCCTGGCGGACAGCTCGCACGCCTTCCTCGGCGGTTCCGCCGCCGGGGAGGCCGGTGGCCCGGTCGTCGCCGTGCCGATGCGCGCGGTGGAGCGGGTGATCGGGGTGCTGATCGCCCAGCGCGACCCGGCCGGCCCGCCGTTCCGGCCGTCCGAGTTGCCGTTGCTCGTCTCGTTCGCCGACCAGGCCGCGCTGGCACTGGAGCTCGGCGAGAAGCAGCGGGCCCAGCAGCAGCTGGCGGTGCTCGCCGACCGCGACCGGATCGCCCGCGACCTGCACGACCACGTGATCCAGCGGCTGTTCGCGGTGGGACTGAACCTGCAGGGCACGCTGCGCCGCACCGGTGACGGCGAGGTGCGGGACCGGGTCGCCCAGGCCGTCGACGAGCTGGACCGCACGGTCCGCGAGATCCGCACGGCCGTGTTCGACCTGCACACCGCCGACAAGGCGGCCGGTGGCCTGCGCCGCGGGCTGCTCGACGCGGTCGCCGACGTCGCCGCCGAGTCCGGGCTCGCGACCTCCGTGCACACCGTGGGTGCGGTGGACACGCTCGTCCCGGCCGCCGTCGCGACCCACGTGCTGGCCGTGGTCCGGGAGGGTGCCACCAACGCCGTCCGGCACGCCCGGGCGGCGACCCTGGCCGTGACGGTCGCGGCGGACCGCGAGCTCCGCGTCGACATCGTCGACGACGGCAGCGGGCTCGGTACCGCCGGACGGCGCAGCGGGCTGCGCAACCTGGCGGAGCGGGCCGCGGAGCTGGGCGGGACGTTCACCGCGGACACCCCACCCGGCGGCGGTACCCGCCTGGTGTGGACGGTGCCGCTGGGCTGACCCGCGGCCGCCCGGTCAGTCCCGGCGGCGGCGCTCGACGGCGTACACCGCGGCCTCGGTGCGGCGCGCGTAGCCGAGCTTGTGCAGCATCGACGACACGTAGTTCTTGACCGTCTTCTCGGCCAGGTGCAGCTGGGCGCCGATCTGGCGGTTGGTCAGGCCGTCCGCGACCAGCTCCAGGATCCGCTGCTCCTGCGGGCTCAGGGAGTCGTAGCGCGGGTCGGGCTCCGGGCCGCGCCGGCGCATCCGTTCCCGCACGGCGGCGGTCGCCTTCGGGTCGAGCAGCGAACCGCCGGCGGCGACCGTCCGGATCGCGCCCACGAGGTCCACCCCGGCGACCTGCTTGAGCAGGTACCCGGACGCGCCGGCCATGATCGCGCCGAACAGGGCCTCGTCGTCGGCGTAGGAGGTCAGCATCAGGCAGGCCGGCGGCGGGGTGGTCGAGGACCGGACGTCCCGGCAGACGGTCACGCCGTCGCCGTCGGGCAGCCGGACGTCGAGGATCGCCACGTCCGGGCGCAGCGCCGGCAGCCGGGCCGCCGCCTCCGCGGCCGTGGTGGCCTCACCGGCCACGGTGATGTCGTCCTCGAGCTCGAGCAGCTGGGCCAGCCCGCGGCGCACGATCTCGTGGTCGTCGAGCAGGAACACCGAGATCGTCACGATCGCCTCCGGCCGCCGGTCGTCCTGGTCCGCGACCGAGGCTAGTGCCCTCCCGCCGGATCAGCTCCCGTGCACCAGCACGTCGTGGAGCCGTCGGCGCGGCGTGGCCGGCAGCTCGCGGTCGTCCGGCGGGTGCCCGATCCGGATCAGCAGCTGCGGGTGGTCGGAGACGTGCAGGAGCCGGGCGGTCAGCGCCTTCCGGGTCACCGGGGCCTCCAGGATCCGGGACAGCGGGCAGGTCCCGAGCCCGGCCCGGGTCGCGGCGAGCAGCACCGCACCGGCCGCCTCCCCGGCGGCCAGGTGGGCCGGGTCGTCGTCGGCCGGGGTGGTGAGGACGACGACGGTCGCCCGGTCGGCCTCGAGTGCCGTCACCGGCATCGACCCGGCGGGGAACCGGACGCCGAGCTCCGGCTCGCGCGGTCCGAAACCGGGGACCGTCTCGGCGTGCACGCCGTCGCGGGAACCCGCGTAGCGGTGGGTCCACAGCATCTGCTCGGCCGCGTAGCCCGGGCGCTGCCGCATCTCCCGGGCCGCCTCCTGTTCCAGCTCGACGAGGTGGTCGTGGGCGGACTCGGGGACGACCGTGAGCGCGACGCCGTACCGCGCCGCGCGGGCGGCGAGCGCGTCGCGGGTGCGCTCGGGGAGCCCACCGTCCGGGAACGCGCGCCGGTCGGTGCGCCGGCGGCGGATCGCCGGGGCGAGGATCGCGTCGGCCCGGTCGGTGTCGCCCGGTGGCTGCCCGGTGAACCGGACCGTCGCCAGGTGGTGGGTGTCGTCGCTCGGGAACCGGATGATCTCGTGACCGACGCCGGCCGCGGCCAGCGCGACGTGCAGGGTGGTGAGCGCGGTGCCGCAGCTGACAAGGTGGTCGCGCCGGTCGGGATCGGTGAAGGGCAGCCTGCGGTCCGGGTCGGCGTACAGCTCCACCCGGTCGGTGCTGATCCGCCAGCGCCACGGCTGGCAGTTGTGCACCGACGGCGCCAGCAGCGCTGAGTCGACGGCGTGGCGGACCGTCTCGGTACGGGGCAGGCCGGTGGTCTCCGGTGCGGCGGTCATGTGGTCCTCCCCTCGTCGGAATCTCCCAGTGTCCTCCGGACCGGGCCCGCCGGACAGACCTCGTGAGCACTCCATTCGGGCGGGGCATACCCTGCCGCAGTGGCCCATGAGGACGAACGCATCGCCCTGCTGCTCGACTACGAGAACCTCGCGATCGGGGCCCGGGACGGGCTCGGGGTCGTCCCGTTCGACTTCGGCCCGGTCTCCGACGCCCTCGCCGAGCGGGGCCGGGTGGTGGTCCGCCGCGCGTACGCCGACTGGTCGGCGTTCGACGAGGACCGGCGCCTGATGGCCCGCGCCCAGGTGGAGCTGATCGAGATCCCGCAGCGGATCGGCGGCTCGCGCAAGAACGCCGCCGACATCAAGCTCGCCGTCGACGCCATCGAGCTCGCCTACGAGCGCGGGTTCGTGACGACGTTCGCCATCGCCACCGGCGACTCGGACTTCACCCCGCTCATGCACAAGCTGCGCGAGCTGGACAAGCGGGTGATCGGGATCGGGGTGCAGTCGTCGACGTCGGCGCTGCTGCCGCCGGCCTGCGACGAGTTCCTGTTCTACGACCGGCTCCCCGGGGTCGAGCCGACCCAGGCGCCGGCCCCGCCGCGGCGCCGCCGGGGAACCCGCCCGCCGGCGTCCCCCGAGGTGCCCGTGGCGGCGGTCGCCGTTCCGGAGCCGGAGCCGGTCGAGGCGCCCGCCCCGTTCGACGTGACGTTCCGCGACGCGGCGGAGACCGCGGAGGAGACCGCCACCACCGGGGCCGAGGAACGCGACGTGGACGGGCTCGTGGTGAGCACGCTGACCGGCCTGCTCCGGCACGCCGACGGCCCGGTGCTGGCGTCCCGGCTCAAGCGGGCGATCCTGCGCAAGGACCCCACGTTCGACGAGGCCGACCACGGCTTCCGCGGGTTCGGCGAGCTGCTGCGTCACCTCGAGGGCCAGCGGAAGGTCACACTGACCGCGGGCAACGCGCAGGGCGACCCGGAGATCGGGATCCCGGAGGACCCGGCCGCCGACCACGACGCGTTCGCGCTGCTGGTCGAGGTGGTGCGGGACCTGACGGCGGCCGGCGGCCCGCCGCAGCTCTCCGGGCTGAAGGACCAGCTGCGCAAGCGGGTCCCGGACTTCTCGGAGAAGCGCTACGGCTTCGGCAGCTTCCTGTCGTTCGCGAAGGCGGCCCGGGCCCGGGAGCTGATCGACATGGAGTGGAGCGACGAGACCGGCGACTACGTGCTCCGGCCCGCGTGACAACGCGCCGGGACGTGCCCACCTGCCGGTGGGCCGGGCGTGGCCGCCTGAAGGGCGCGCCGGCCGCGGTCAGCGGCCGGTCGTGGTGCGGGTGCCGCGCCGGAACAGCCGCCCCGCGCCGGCCGTGACCGCGCCGGTCACGCCGAACGCCGTCGCGACCGCGCCGGCGGCGACCCGGCTGCCGAACCGGACCGGGTTCAACGGCCGCGAGACGCGCGCGGCCAGCTCGTCGATCCGGGTGGCGGCGCGCTCGCCGTCCTCCCGGAGCCTGCGGGCGAACCGGGCGCCGGCGTCGTCGAGGTCGTCCTCGGCGCGCGCACCGATCCGGGCGGCCCGGTCGGCGGTGCGCACCGCGGAGTCCGCACCCCGGTCGGCGACGCTTCGCGCGGTGCCCGCCGAGCGTTCGGCCGACGCCGTGACCTCGTCGGTGACCTTCCGGGCGGTCTCCGCGGTGTCCGTGCGCACCTCGTCGGCAGCCGCGCCGACCGTGCGGGCGGCGCCGGCCGCGGTGTCCCTGGCCGCGTTGCCGGTCGCGGAGGTGGTGGCCTTCACCGCCGTGCCGGCCGGCTCGTCGGAGCCGGCCTCCACGGCCCGGCGCTCCCGGACCGAACCGTCGGTGCCGTAGACGACGAGGTTACCGCCGCCGTCATTGGCGATGATCTCCACTGCCCGGTTGATCGCCTCCGCCCGGGTGGTCGCCCTGGCACTGGGGCGCTGGGCGTTCTCCTTCTCGACGGCCCAGCCGTCGTCGACGGGCTTCACGTGGCGATCCGCCATCGGATGTCCTCCTGCACGAGTGGTGGGGCGGCGCCGGGTCCCCGGCGCCGGTCTCACCTGTCGCGTTCCCGCCGGTCCGGCCGGACAAACGCAGGTCACCGCGTGGTGGTGAGGGTCTCCCGGCGCCCGTAGGCGATCACCGCGGCGAGCACGCCCAGCACGATCGGGGTCACCACCAGCGCGCCGCCGTGCAGCACGAAGGCCTGCGTGAGCGCGGCACCGATCATCAGCAGCACCAGCCCGACGGCCGCGGGCCCGCAGAACCGCCTGGTCAGCAAGCCGATCCCACCGGCAAGTTCCAGCAACCCGACGACGTAACGCAGCCACTGGCCGACCCCGATCCCGTCGAAGATCGCGACGGCGAACGGGTCGCCCCACAGTTTCGGGGCGGCCGAGGCGAGCGCGAAGAACAGGCCGAGCAGGATCTGCAGCACCCACAGGGCGCGGTGCGCGGCGGGGGACAGGGACCGGTGGGTGACGGGCGGGACGGACATGGCGGGCCTCCGGAGCTTCGTGACGGGTTGTCACCCCTGTGACCGGCGCACCGGTCCGAACTCATCTGTGAGAGTCGCCGCAGTTCGGGGGGATGCCCCACTCACCCCGGGGCCCGGATCTGCCAGGGTGGGGGAAAGTCACCGGCAGGGAGGTCTTCGGGTGGAGCTGGTCACCGCGATCCTGCAGAGCGCGTGGTTGCTGCCCGCGCTCGTCCTGATGATCGCCGTGGACGGCCCGGTGCCGATGCTGCCCAGCGAGACCCTGCTCATGTCGTCGGTGGCGTCGGCGAGTGTCGCCCGGAACCTCCCGATGCTGGCCGGGTTGTTCTTCGCCTCCGCGGCCGGTTCGATGGCCGGGGACCTGGCGGTGCACGCGCTCGGCCGCGGCTCGCACCGGCTGCTCCCGCGGTCGGCGCAGGCCGAGCACGGCGTCGCCCGCTGGATCCGCTCGAACCTGTTCCGCCGGCCGGTGACCGCGCTGGCCGCGGCCCGGTTCCTGCCCGGCGGCCGCCTGGTCAGCTGCGCCGCGGCCGGTCGCCTGGGCCTCGGCCTGGGGTCGTTCGTCGCCGGTTCCGCGGTCAGCTCGACGCTGTGGGCGTGCTACATGCTCGGGATCGGCCTCGCACTGGGCCCGGTGACCGGCGGCAACCCGCTGCTGTGCGTCCTGGCCGGCGCGGTGCTGGCGGTGCTGACGGCGGGGGCGTTCGCGATCGCCCGGCGGGTCCGGGCCGCCCGGCGGCCGGCTCCCGCACCGGCCCCGGCTCCGGCGCTCGCAGCCAACTGATCTCGGGCGATCACCGCGCCGGTGCCGGGCGTCTCGCCCTCGGCCACGTGCTGATCGCGACGCGCTCCGCCGGGGTGACTCGCACGATGTCGCCACCTCCGGGGCAGGAACGCGCTGATCGATCTGGGAGCGCGGGGGTCAGGCTCACGTTTCCGCCCTCGGCGGGGCGAGAGGGTGCTGATCGATCTGGGGGCGGGGAGCCAGGCTCACGTTTCCGCCCTCGGCGGGGCGAGAGCGTGCTGATCGATGTGTCGGTCGGGCGCCAGGGTCGCGTTTTCGCCCTTGATGGGGCGTTTCCGTGCTGATGATCATGCGACGTCAGGGTGAGTTGCGCGATTTCTCCCTTGGTCGGGCGGGAGGGTGCTGATCGATATGTGCGTGGGCGTCCTGGTGCACGTTTTCGCCCTCGGCAGGGCGAGAGGGTGCTGATCGATCTCGGCGGGCGGGGGCGAGGTTCACGTTTTCGCCCTCGGCGGGGCGAGAGGGTGCTGATCGATCTGGGGGCGGGGAGCCAGGCTCACGTTTCCGCCCTCGGCGGGGCGAGAGCGTGCTGATCGATGTGTCGGTCGGGCGCCGGGATCGCGTTTTCGCCCTTGGTGGGGCGTTTCCGTGCTGATGATCATGCAGCCCGGAGGGGCTCGCGCGACACCCGGCGCAGGACGCGCTCGCGGACGATGAAGGTCCCACCGGACACCGGGTCCGCGGTCGTGACCGCGGTACCCGGTGTCCCGATGGTGCCCGGCACCGACAGGGGCTCCCGGTTCTGCAGGTGCCGGTCGACGGGTTCAACGCCCGAGACCGCCCCAGGTTGTGGTCGGAGTGCCCGCCAACGGGGACCCGACCGTGAGCGGCATCGTGCCCGCGCCGGGCGGGGTGAATCGGTTCCGTACGGCGGGCCGGAGCCCCACCGGCGCGCTCTCCGGTCGCCGGGCGACGCCGGACGGAAACCGCGCAGGCCCGGCCGACCCCCATACGGCCGTGGCCGCGAACGCACGCCGGCCCGCCCGCGAACGCACGCCGGCCCGGCCGCGAACGCACGCGGGCCCGGCTGCGAACGCACGCGATCCCGGCCGCGACCGCACACGGTCCGCGCACGCACACGAGCCCGGCCGCGCGGGCGTGCGCGGCCGGGCCCGGTCGTCGGGATGCCCCGTGGCGACTCCGAGCGTGCGGAGTCCACCCGTGGCGGCGTCAGGCGATCTGCCGGTCCGTGGGGTTGATCGGCCGGGGCAGGACGGTCCGGCCGGTCAGGTAGGCGTCCACCCCGGCGGCCGCGGCGCGGCCCTCGGAGATGGCCCACACGATCAGCGACTGCCCGCGGCCCATGTCACCGGCCACGAACACGCCGTCCGCGGACGACATGTAGTCGTCGTTGCGGGCGACGTTGCCGCGCTCGTCGAGCTCCACCTCGAGGTCGCTGAGCAGCCGGCCCTTCTCCGGGCCGACGAAGCCCATCGCCAGCAGCACCAGCTGGGCCGGCAGTTCCTGCTCGGTGCCCGGGATCGGCTCGAAGCCGGAGTCGCCGCGCTTGACCTCGACGATGCGGATGCCGGCGAGCTTGCCGTCGGCGTCCTTCACGAACTCGGTCGTGTTGACCGAGAACAGCCGCTCGCCGCCCTCCTCGTGCGCCGAGGACACCCGGTACACCGTCGGGTACGTCGGCCACGGCATGTTCTCGGTGCGGTGCTCCGGCGGGGTCGGCATGATCTCCAGCTGGGTCACCGACCGCGCGCCCTGGCGGTGCGAGGTACCCAGGCAGTCGGCGCCGGTGTCCCCGCCGCCGATGATGACCACGTCCTTGCCCTCGGCGGAGACCGGCGGGGCGTCCAGGTCGCCCTGCTGCACGTGGTTGGCCCACGGCAGGAACTCCATGGCCTGGTAGACGCCCTCGGCGTCGCGGCCGGCGGCCGGCAGGTCCCGCCACGCCGTCGCCCCGCCCGCGAGCACGATCGCGTCGTAGCCCGCGCGCAGCTCCTCGACGGTGATGTCGGTGCCGACGTCGACCGAGGCCCGGAAGTGGGTGCCCTCGGCGACCATCTGCTCGAGCCGCTTGTCGAGGCGCGACTTCTCCATCTTGAACTCGGGGATGCCGTAGCGCAGCAGCCCGCCGATCCGGTCGGCCCGCTCGAACACGACGACGTCGTGCCCGACCCGGGTGAGCTGCTGGGCGGCGGCCAGCCCGGCCGGCCCCGACCCGACGACGGCGACCTTCTTCCCGGTCCTCACCTTCGGCGGTTCCGGGGTCACCCAGCCCTCGTCCCAGGCCCGGTTGATGATCTCGACCTCGACCTGCTTGATCGTGACGGCGTCGTCGTTGATGGCCAGCACGCACGCCGCCTCGCACGGGGCGGGGCACAGCGTCCCGGTGAACTCCGGGAAGTTGTTGGTGGCGTGCAGCCGCTCGATCGCCTCGCGCCAGTCCTTGCGGTGGACGAGGTCGTTCCACTCGGGGATGAGGTTCCCCAGCGGGCAGCCCTGGTGGCAGAACGGGATGCCGCAGTTCATGCAGCGCCCGGCCTGCTTCTCCAGGGTCTGCCGCGGGAAGTCCTCGTAGACCTCGCGCCAGTCCATCAGCCGCAGGTCCACCGGACGCCGCTTCGGCGTCTCCCGCGGGGTGGTCATGAAGCCCTTGGGGTCACCCATGAGCAGCCTCCATGATCGCCTCGTTGACGTCGCGCCCCTCGCGCTCCGCGTTCTCCGTCGCGAGCAGCACGCGCTTGTAGTCCTTGGGCATGACCTTGCCGAACCGCTCGACCGCGCGTTCCCAGTCGGTGAGTAGCGCGTGCGCCACGGTGGAGCCGGTCTCGGCGTGGTGCCGCTCGACGTGGTCCCGGATGATCGACCGGTCCTCGTCGGTCAGCGGGTCCAGGTCCACCATCTCCTTGTTGACCCGGGCCGTGTTCAGGTCCAGCACGTACGCCACCCCGCCGGACATGCCGGCCGCGAAGTTGCGCCCGGTCCGGCCGAGGACGACCACCTGGCCGCCGGTCATGTACTCGCAGCCGTGGTCGCCCACGCCCTCGACGACGGCCACCGCGCCCGAGTTCCGGACGCAGAACCGCTCGCCGACCACGCCGCGGATGTACATCTCCCCGGAGGTGGCGCCGTAGCCGATCACGTTGCCGGCGATGACGTTCTCCTCCGCGGGGAACGGCGCCCCCGGGTCCGGCCGCACGGTCAGCCGCCCACCGGAGAGGCCCTTGCCGAAGTAGTCGTTGGTGTCGCCGACCAGCCGCAGGGTGATGCCCTTCGGCACGAACGCGCCGAAGCTCTGGCCGGCCGACCCGGTCAGCGTGACGTCGATCGTGTCGTCGGGCAGGCCCTTGCCGCCGTGGATCCGGGTCAGCTCGGAGCCGAGCATGGTGCCCACGGTGCGGTTCACGTTGCGCACCGGCAGGTCCAGGGTGACCTGGTCGCCGTTGCGCAGCGCGCCCTCGGCCAGCTGGATCATGGTGTTGTCCAGTGCCCTGTCGAGGCCGTGGTCCTGCTCGCGGGTCCGCTTGCGCGGCACCTCGTCGCCGTGATCGCCGACCTCGAAGATCGGGGCCAGGTTCAGGTGCTTCGACTTCCAGTGCTGCGCGGCGGCGTCGACGTCGAGGACGTCGGCGCGGCCGATGGCCTCGTCGAGCGAGCGGAAGCCCAGCTGCGCCAGGTACTCCCGCACCTCCTCGGCCACGAACCGCATGAAGTTGACGACGTACTCGGCCTTGCCGTCGAACTTCTTGCGCAGCTCCGGGTTCTGGGTGGCGACGCCGACCGGACAGGTGTCGAGGTGGCAGACCCGCATCATGATGCAGCCGGAGACCACCAGCGGGGCGGTCGCGAAGCCGTACTCCTCGGCGCCGAGCAGCGCGGCGATGACCACGTCCCGGCCGGTCTTCAGCTGGCCGTCGGCCTGCACGGTGATCCGGTCGCGCAGGTTGTTGGCCATCAGCGTCTGCTGGGTCTCGGCCAGGCCGAGCTCCCACGGCCCGCCGGCGTGCTTGATCGACGACAGCGGGGAGGCGCCGGTGCCGCCGTCGTGGCCCGAGATGAGCACGACGTCGGAGTGCGCCTTGGACACGCCGGCCGCCACGGTCCCGACGCCGACCTGGGACACCAGCTTCACGTGGATGCGGGCCCGCGGGTTGGCGTTCTTCAGGTCGTGGATGAGCTGCTTGATGTCCTCGATCGAGTAGATGTCGTGGTGCGGCGGCGGCGAGATGAGGCCGACGCCCGGCGTCGAGTACCGGGTGGTCGCGATCCACGGGTAGACCTTGCTGCCGGGCAGCTGGCCGCCCTCGCCGGGCTTGGCGCCCTGCGCGATCTTGATCTGGATGTCGTCCGCGTTGACCAGGTACTCGCTGGTCACGCCGAACCGGCCGGACGCGGCCTGCTTGACCGCGCTGCGGCGGGAGTCGCCGTTCGGGTCGGTGGTGAACCGGTCGGGGTCCTCGCCGCCCTCGCCGGTGTTCGACCGGCCGCCGATGCGGTTCATCGCGATCGCGAGGGTCTCGTGCATCTCCTGGGAGATGGAGCCGTAGGAGATCGCGCCGGTCGCGAACCGGGTCATGATCGATTCGATCGGTTCGACCTCGTCGATCGGCACCGGCGGCCGCAACCCGTCCTTGAACCGGAACAGGCCGCGCAGCGTCATGAGCCGCTTGGCCTGCTCGTCGACCGCCGTCGTGTACTCCTTGAAGATCTCGTAGCGCCCGGAGCGCGTCGAGTGCTGGAGCTTGAAGACGGTCTGCGGGTTGAACAGGTGCAGCTCGCCCTCGCGGCGCCACTGGTACTCGCCGCCGACCGGGAGGGCCCGGTGCGACGCGCGGACGTCGTCGGCCGGGAAGGCGCGCCGGTGGTGGGCCAGGACCTCCTCGGCGAGGACATCGAAGCCCACCCCACCCAGCCGCGACGAGGTGCCGGTGAAGCAGGAGTCGATGACGTCCTGCCCCAGGCCGACGGCCTCGAAGATCTGCGCGCCGGTGTAGGACGCCACGGTCGAGACGCCCATCTTGGACATGGTCTTGCGGACACCCTTGCCGAGCGCCTTGACCAGGTTCTTCGCCGCGGTCCGGCCGTCGACGCCGGGGATGTCACCGCGATCGGCGAGGTCCTCGACGGTGGCCATCGCCAGGAACGGGTTCACCGCGGACGCGCCGTAGCCCAGCAGCAGCGCGATGTGGTGCACCTCGCGGGCGTCGGCGGACTCGACGACCAGGCCGACCCGGGTGCGCGTGCGCTCCCGCACCAGGTGCTGGTGGACGGCCCCGGTCAGCAGCAGCGACGGGATCGGCGCGCGCTCGGCGTCGACACCGCGCTGGGACAGCACGATCAGCCGGGCGCCGCGCTCGATCGCGCGGGACACCTCCTGCTTGATCTCGGCGAGCCGGGACAGCAGGCCCTTGCCGCCGTCGCGGGCCAGGAAGGTGCCGCAGACGACGTGCGAGGCGAACCCGGGCAGCTCGTTGTCGTCGTTGATGTGGACGATCTTCGCGAGGTCGTCGTTGGTCAGCACCGGGAACGGGACGACGATCGTGCGGCAGTGCGCCGGCGTCGCGTCCAGCAGGTTCTGCTCCGGCCCGAGCTGGCTGAACAGCGAGGTGACGAGCTCCTCGCGGATCGCGTCCAGCGGCGGGTTCGTGACCTGGGCGAACAGCTGGTTGAAGTAGTCGTAGAGCTGCCGCGGGCGCTCGGAGATCGCGGCGAGCGGCGCGTCGTTGCCCATCGAACCGATCGGCTCGGCCCCCGACGCGGCCATCGGGCGGAGGATGACGTTGAGCTCCTCCTCGGTGTAGCCCAGGGCCTGCTGGCGGCGGGTCAGCGTGTCGTGCGACGGGACCTCGCGGGTGCGGTCGGGCAGCTCCTCGAGCCGGATGAGGCCGGCGTGCAGCCACTCGGCGTACGGGTGCTCGGCGGCCAGCTCGCCCTTGATCTCGGCGTCGTCGACGATCTTGCCGCGCTCGGTGTCGATGAGGAACATGCGGCCCGGCTCGAGCCGGCCCTTGCGGACGATCCGCTCCGGCTCGACGTCCAGCACGCCGACCTCGGAGGCGAGCACGACCAGGCCGTCCTCGGTGACCCAGTAGCGGGCGGGGCGGAGGCCGTTGCGGTCGAGCACCGCACCGATCCGGGTGCCGTCGGTGAACGCGACCAGCGCCGGTCCGTCCCAGGGCTCCATCAGGGTGGAGTGGTACTCGTAGAACGCCCGCCGGGCGGGGTCCATCTCGGTGTTGTGCTCCCAGGCCTCCGGGATCATCATCAGCACCGCGTGCGGCAGGCTGCGGCCGCCCAGGTGCAGCAGCTCGAGGACCTCGTCGAAGGTGGCCGAGTCCGACGCGTCCGGGGTGACGATCGGGGTCAGCCGCGACAGGTCGCCCGGCAGGTTCGCGGACTCCAGCAGGGCCTCGCGCGCGGCCATCCAGTTCCGGTTCCCGCGCAGGGTGTTGATCTCACCGTTGTGCGCGACGTAGCGGAACGGGTGGGCCAGCGGCCAGGCGGGGAACGTGTTCGTGGAGAACCGCGAGTGCACGATGGCCAGCGCCGAGGTGACGCGCTCGTCGGTCAGGTCCGGGTAGAACGCGGCGACCTGCGGCTCGGCGAGCATGCCCTTGTAGACGATGGTGCGCGGCGACAGCGAGGCGAAGTACGTGTCGTGCGCGTGCTCGATCCGCTTGCGCAGGCAGAACGTGCGCCGCTCCAGCTCGATCCCGGTCGGCGCGCTCTCCGGCGCGTCGCCGGCCAGCTCGATGCCGCCCACGAACAGCTGCCGGAACGCGGGCATCGCCGCCAGTGCGGTCGGGCCCAGCTCGGCGGCGTCCGGGTCGGTGGGCACCTCGCGCCACCCCAGCACCGTGAGGTTCTCCTCGGCGGCCAGGCCGGCGATCGCGGCCACGGCCGCGGCGGCCTCCTCGGCGTCCCGCGGCAGCATCGCGATACCGGTCGCGTAGGCGCCTTCAGCGGGCAGCTCGAAGTCGGTGACCTCGCGGTAGAACTCGTCGGGAACCTGGATCAGGATCCCGGCGCCGTCACCGGTGTTGTGCTCGGCGCCGCGTGCACCACGGTGTTCCAATCTCAGCAGTGCCTCGATGGCCTTCTGCACGATGGCGTGGTCGCGCTTGCCGGTGACGTCGGCCAACATGGCCACACCGCAGGCGTCGTGCTCGTGATCGGCGGCGTACAGACCACCGGGCGAGGGGCGACGCGTCTGGTCACTGATCGCGGCCAACTGCTCCTCCTGTCGTCTCGGTGCACCTCTGCCACCCGCATCGGACGACCCGGGACCCGGCAGCTTGCTGCGGTCCGAAAAGGGTTTTCAGAGTACAGCGAGCCCCGGAGCGGGACGTGCGACGTAGGCCGTTCGGGTGCACCGTGCCGCCGGCGCGGGGCCGACGGAGTTCTCCTTCGGGCACGACGAGCGGCCGGGCGCTGGCTTTCAGAACCCGGCCATCCCTGCGGCACGGTTCGACCGCACACCCCGGCGAGTGCGGTCTGGCGAGTGCACAGAGTCGCACGCCGCTACCCGAGTGCGCTACAGACGAGTGGTGCCTCGTCCCGTGATGTGGATCGCTGGCCAGTAGAGCAGCGCAATGTTGCCCACTCGTGTCCGGACGGTGAGCGACGCGTGACAGTCCGGCAGGAGGGGCTTTCTCAGGGCCTATCGCTGATCGTGTTCGGTCCGTTACGTCTCCGGGAGATGGGGGAGACTGGGTCGTGATGTCCGTCCCCGCTGCGCGTCCCGTCATGCCTGCGTCACCCGAACGGGTGCCTGTCGGGAGGGAGCTCGCGGACGTCGCCCGGATCGGCCCGTGGTTCGCGGTCGGTGTCCTGCCGCCGGGCCGGCCGCCGGCGGGATGGCGCCGGTGGGACGAGCTGTACACGCCGCCGGGCGCGGGCGCCGACCCGCTGTCGGCCCGGATCGCCCAGGTCGCGGCGTCGCTGGGCACCGGCCGGCGGGTGGCGGCCTCGATCGCGGTGCAGGGGATGGCGGCCCGGCTGGTGTCGATGCCGTTCGCAGCGGTGGCGCTGCACGGCGTGCTCCCGCGGCTGGGCGAGCTCCACCGGGACCCGGCGGCGGACGACCCGTGGGCGCCCGCGCTGCCGGCCGCTGACGAGGTGTCCACGGCCGGGTCCTCGCACGCCGGGGCCGCGACGTTCCGGTCCGCGGCCGGATCGGCCGATCCCGGGCCGGCGGTGGGCGTGCCGGCGGGCGTCCGGACGCCGGATCCGCGCCAGGATCCGGACGGTGCCGCGGACCTGCTGGCCCGCGAGCTCGCCGGCACCCACCTCGAACCCCTGTACGCCGCCGTCACCGCCCGGGTGTCGGTGTCCGAGCGGGTGCTGCGCGGCAACGTGGTCTCCGCGATCGCCGGCGCGGCCCGGGTGATGGAGGCGATGCGCCGGGCGGACCGCCCCGCGTTCCTCGCCCTGCTCGGCGCGCTGGCCGGGCACCCGGCGCTGCGCGGGCCGCTGCCGGAGGGCGCGACCGGGCGGCTGCTGCGGCTGGACGACGCCGACCCGGACACCGAGTGGTCGTTCCGGCGCCGGTCCTGCTGCCTCTACGTGCGGGTGCCCGGCGGGGGCACCTGCGGCGACTGCGTCCTCACCACGCGCCGCTGACCCGCCGCCCCCACGTCGGGCCCGGCCCGTTCCCCGCCGAGATGCGGCTCACGGTTCGGCAAGGATCGACAATTCGCGCTGCACTGCACCTCGGCGGGGGTGGTCCGGGCACGTACGGGTTCGTGGCGGGGCGGGCGCGGTCAGCGGGGGAGCGCGATGTCGGCGATCGTCACGTGCACCCGCGCGGTCAGGCCGGTCACCGCCGCGACCTCCTCGGCCACCTCGCGCCGCACCCGCGCGGCGAGCTCCGCGCACGGCGTCCCGAGCCGGACGCCGACGGTCACCCGGATCTCCGCCTCCCGGCCGTCCACGGTGGCGACGACGCCCCGGGTGCGCAGCTCGTCGGGCACCGGTTCGCGGGGCAGCCGGTCGGCCGCGAGCCCCCGCAAAGCCTGCCGGGCGTCCCCGAACAGCGCCGTGACGCCCGGCACCGCGCGGGCGCGGCGGGCGGCGACCCGGGCGACGGCCAGGTCGGAGACGTGCAGGCGCGCGCCGTTCATGCCGGGTCCTCCCACAGGTCCTCCACGTGGATGTCGACCCCGGAGACCGGCACGCCGAGCGTCCGGTCCCCGGCCGAGATGATCATCTGGCGGACCCGGGCGGTCACCGAGGCGAGGTCGACGCCGAACCGGGCCGTGACCGTCATCCGGACCCAGACCGGCGGGGCGCCCCCGTCCGGGGTGCGCGCGGACTGCTCGACCCGGCAGCGCAGCGCCCGCAGCCCGTCCATGGTGTCGACGACGTGCCGCAACGCCGACTCGGCGGCCGGCCGGCCCAGCCGGGCGTCCGGGCCGATGTCGAGCAGCTGGTGCGGGCGCAGGTCGGCGACGACCGCTCCCCGGACCTCGTCCAGCACCGACGGCGGCGGCCGCAGCTGCTCGGCCGCCAGCCGGCCGACCAGCACGCCGAGCCGGTCGTGGTCGGCGCGCGCCGACCGGCAGTGCGGGCAGGTCCGCTCGTGCTCGTCGAGCGTCCCTGCCTCGGCGTGCTCCCACACGTCGGCGGCGTCCCGGCCGCAGGCCAGTGGCTCCACCTGCTCTACCGCCATGACCGCATCCTCTCGGCCAGCGCCGCTCGTGCCCGGTGGATCCGCCCCCGTACCGCGGCCTCCCCGGCGCCGGTGACCTCGGCGATCTCGGCGTACCCCAGGCCCTCCAGCTCCCGCAGCACCCAGCAGGTGCGCTGGTCGTGCGGCAGCTCGCGGACCGCCTGCGAGAGCGCCGCCAGCTCGGCGTCCACCTCGGCGGCCCGCTCCGGCGAGCGGGCGCCGGGGTCCGGGGCCGGGGTGTCGTCGGGCAGCGGGGCCGTCCGCCGGTTCCGCCGTGCCAGGGCCGTGCAGCGGTTCGTCACGATGCGATACATCCAGGTGGAGAAGGCGGCGTCGCCACGGAACGTCCCGATCCTCCGCCACGCGTCCAGCAGCGCCTCCTGCAGCGCGTCCTCGGCGTCGGCGCGCTGGCCGAGCACGCGGACCGCGACCCGGTAGAGCGCGTCCTGGTGCCGGCGGGCGAGCTCGGTGAAGGCGTGCACGTCACCGTCCTGGGCGCGGGCGACCAGGGTCGCCTCGTCGAGGGCGGCCGGGGAGCCGGGCGCGGCCGGGGGCGGCCGGTCCCGGGCCCTCCGCTCGGTGACCTGCACGTCCGTCGTCTCCGTCGCTGGTCGGGTGGCTCCGGGTCCGCCGGGGCCGGTCGTGTGTGGGGACCGGCCGGCGGGGTACGCGGGAGTCGCACACGACGGTAGTGACCGCCACGTGCGGTCGCCCGCCGGACACGCAGAGGAAGCAGGTGAGCCGATGAGCCTCGACGACAAGAAGGACAAGCTCGAGCACAAGACCGAGGAGCTGTCGGGCAAGGCCAAGGAGGCCGCCGGCCGGGCCACGGACGACGAGCGTCTGGAGGCCGAGGGCAAGGGCGACCGGGCGACCGGGAGCCTCAAGCAGGCCGGCGACAAGCTCAAGGACGCGTTCAAGCGCTGACGCGTGCACCGTCCGGCGGCGGCGTCCCCGTGCGGGGGCGCCGCCGCCGTCGTGTGCCCGGGGCCGGTGGCGCGCCCCGCTACGGTGACCGCGTGACCGATGAAGCCGGCCCCGAGGACGTGGCGGCGGCCGTCCTGGGGCACCCGTCGGTGCTTCGGCTCGACGGCGGCCCGTTCGGGTCGATCGCCTCCTACCTCCCCGGCCGCCGGGTGTGGGGGGTGCGGCTCGGCGACCCGGTCGAGATCGCCGTCGTCGTCGCGCTGGGTGTCCCGTTTCCCGAGATCGCCGACGGGATCGCCGCCCTGGTCCGTGCCGCGCTGCGCGACGACACCGTCGCCGTCGAGGTCACCGTGGCCGACGTGGGCACGGCCGGGGAACCGGCGGGCGGCGGCGCCGCGCCGTGACGCACGCCCGGCCGGACCCGCCGTGACCGGCCTCGCCTAGACTCGCGCGGGCCCCCGCCGCCGCAGCGGCACGTTCGCGTGCCCCGTGGGCCGGGAGGGGACGCCCGGTGCGATCCCGGGGTCGTCCGCCCGTTCCGTCCGGGCGGGGGCGGGAGAACAGATCGGGCCGCTCGCCGCGGCCCGCCAGCACACCAGCCCGTACCGGCAAGGAGTTCCACCGTGAAGAGCACCGTCGAGCACCTCAGCCCGACGCGCGTCCGGATCAACGTCGAGGTGCCGTTCGACGAGCTCAAGCCCGACTTCGACCGCGCGTACAAGAAGATCGCCCAGCAGGTCCGTGTCCCCGGCTTCCGTCCGGGCAAGGCCCCGGCCCGCATCCTCGAGGCACGCATCGGCCGCGCCCCGGTCCTCGACGAGGTCGTCAACAACGCGATCCCGGTCAAGTACCAGGAGGCCGTCGTCTCCTCCGAGGACGTCAAGCCGATCGGCCAGCCCGACATCGAGGTCACCGAGATCGCCGACGGCGAGCGCCTCGCGTTCACCGCCGAGGTCGACGTCCGGCCGGAGATCGAGCTGCCCGAGCTCGACGGCCTGGCCGTCGAGGTCGACGAGACCGAGGTGACCGACGAGGAGGTCACCGAGCAGCTCGACCAGCTGCGGGCCCGGTTCGGCACCCTGGCCGGCGTCGAGCGCCCGGCACGGACCGGCGACTTCGTCCAGATCGACCTCTCGGCCTCGGTCGACGGCAAGGAGATCGAGGAGGCCACCACCACCGGCTTCTCGTACGAGGTCGGCCAGGGCGGCCTGATCGAGGGCATCGACGAGGCCCTCGAGGGCATGTCGGCCGGCGAGGAGAAGACCTTCACCTCGCAGCTGGTGGCGGGGGAGCACGCCGGCGCGGACGCGGAGATCACCGTCAAGGTGACCACGGTCAAGGAGCGTCACCTCCCCGACGCCGACGACGAGTTCGCCCAGCTCGCCTCCGAGTTCGACACGCTCGACGAGCTGAAGGCCGACCTCCGGGAGCGCCTCGGCCGGTCCAAGCGCATGGAGCAGGCCACCCAGGCCCGGGACCGGCTGCTCGAGAAGCTGGTCGAGGGCACCGAGGTCCCGCTGCCGGAGAGCGTCGTCCAGGCCGAGGTCGACAACCGGCTGCACGACGCGGTGCACGCGTTCGACCACGACGAGGAGCGCTTCGCCGAGTTCCTCGCCTCGCAGGACCGCACCCGCGAGCAGTTCGACACCGAGTCGCGCGAGGAGGCCGAGAAGGCCGTCCGTTACCGCCTGGTGCTCGACGCGCTGGCGGACAAGGAGGAGGTCTCGGTCAACGACCAGGAGCTCACCGAGCGGATCCTGTACCAGGCCCAGCAGTACGGCATGGCGCCGGAGCAGTTCGTCCAGCAGATCCAGCAGGCCGGCCAGATCCCGGCGATCTACCAGGACGTCCGCCGGTCCAAGGCGCTGATCACCGCCGTGCGGGCCGCGTCGGTCACCCTCCCGAACGGCGACGCCGTCGACCTGTCCGACCTCCTGGGCCCGGACGACGAGGAGACCACCGTCGAGGAGGCCCCGGCCGGGTCCGACGAGGCCGACGCCGAGGCCACCGACGGGGCCGGCACCGAGGAGGCCGCGTCCGGTGAGGACGGTGGCACCGGGTCGGACGCCACCGGCGAGACCGCGGACGCCAAGGCCTGACCTGGCCGTTCGCCGTCCGGAGCGCACCCCGGCACGGCAGGCGGTGCGCTCTGGGCGAACATCGGGCGTCGTTCCCTACGCGGGCCCTCCGGCCCGCGTAGGGTCGACCTCGAACCGGTCCCGGCGAGGGGCCGTGAACGGGTTCGCAAGACCCGACACCGGAGAACCGAGAGCGATCCAGAGGAAGACTTTCTCCGACCCGCACCGGCGCGCGTGTCGTGCCGGCACGGGCCCGACTTCGGAAAGCAGGGTGAAGTGAGCCAGCAGGACATCGGCCCGCTCGCGGGCCGCGGTACCGGACCGCAGATGCGGTCCGTGAACCACAGCATGTCGTTGTCCGACTCGGTGTACGAGCGGCTGCTCCAGCAGCGGATCATCGTGCTCGGCCAGCAGGTGGACTCGGAGATCTCGAACCGGATCGCGGCGCAGATGCTGCTGCTCGCGGCCGAGGACCCCGAGAAGGACATCCAGCTCTACATCAACTCGCCGGGCGGTTCGGTGAACGACGGCATGGCCGTCTTCGACACCATGAACCTGATCCCGTGCGACGTGTCGACGACCGCGATGGGGCTCGCCGCGTCGATGGGACAGTTCCTGCTGTCCGCGGGAACCCCCGGCAAGCGCTTCGCGCTGCCGCACGCGCGGATCATGATGCACCAGCCCTCGGGCGGCATCGGCGGGACCGAGGCCGACATCACGATCCTGGCCGACCAGCTCCGCAAGACCAAGCGGGAGATGGCCGAGCTGATCGCCCAGCACACCGGGCAGTCGCTCGAGACCATCGAGCGGGACTCCGACCGTGACCGCTGGTTCTCCGCGCAGGAGGCCAAGGAGTACGGCTTCGTCGACCACGTCGTGACCCACGCCGGCGGTGTCGGGTCGCAGAACGGGAGCGCCTGATGAGCACCTTCGATCCGCGCCACCCCGAGTCGGTCGCCGACCTCCGCGGTCCCGGCGGGTACGCGCCGGACCCGGCCAGGGCCCGGTACGTGCTGCCGTCCTACGTGGAGCGCACGAGCTACGGGGTCAAGGAGTCGAACCCGTACAACAAGCTCTTCGAGGAGCGCATCATCTTCCTCGGCGAGCAGATCAACGACACCTCCGCGAACGACACCATGGCCCAGCTGCTGGTGCTCGAGTCGCTGGACCCGGACCGCGAGATCTCGCTGTACATCAACTCGCCGGGCGGGTCGTTCACGTCGCTGATGGCGATCTACGACACGATGCAGTTCATCCGGCCGGACATCCAGACCGTCTGCCTCGGGCAGGCGGCGTCCGCCGCGGCCGTCCTGCTCGCCGCGGGCACGCCCGGCCGCCGGATGGCGGTCGAGAACGCCCGGATCCTGATTCACCAGCCGGCCACCGAGGGTGTGTACGGCCAGGCGTCGGACCTGGAGATCCAGGCCAAGGAGATCTCCCGCATCCGCAGGCGGATGGAGGAGGTCATCGCCCGGCACACCAACCGCTCGGCGGAGCAGGTGCACGACGACATCGACCGGGACAAGATCCTCACGGCCGAGGAGGCCAAGGAGTACGGCATGGTCGACGAGATCGTGCAGAGCCGCAAGCTGTCCGCCACGGGCGGCAGGTAACGACATCCCGGGTCACCGGGGGCCGGGCCACCGGCCCCCGGTGACCGCCCGCCGACCCGACGCCGAAACGGACTCTTCGGAGGTCCCGGCAGTGGGTCCGGGCAGGTACCGTCGTCACTGGATACCGTGAACGGGTCGGGGAACGACGGGCACGACGCGAGAACGCCGGACCAGGACTGGGGATCGACACCTATGGCACGCATCGGCGACGGCGGGGACCTGCTGAAGTGCTCGTTCTGCGGGAAGAGCCAGAAGCAGGTCAAGAAGCTCATCGCCGGCCCCGGCGTCTACATCTGCGACGAGTGCATCGATCTCTGCAACGAGATCATCGAGGAGGAGCTGGCCGAGGCCGGTGAGGTGAAGCTCGACGAGCTCCCCAAGCCCGCCGAGATCCACGACTTCCTCGACCAGTACGTCGTCGGGCAGTCCGCGACCAAGCGGACGCTGTCGGTGGCCGTCTACAACCACTACAAGCGCATCCAGGCCGGCGAGCGGAACCGCGCCAGCGGTGGCGACGGCACCGACGGCATCGAGATCGCCAAGTCGAACATCCTGATGCTCGGTCCCACCGGGTGCGGCAAGACCTACCTCGCGCAGACCCTCGCCAAGCTGCTCAACGTGCCGTTCGCGATCGCGGACGCGACCGCGCTGACCGAGGCCGGGTACGTCGGCGAGGATGTCGAGAACATCCTGCTGAAGCTGATCCAGGCCGCCGACTACGACGTGAAGCGCGCCGAGACCGGCATCATCTACATCGACGAGGTCGACAAGATCGCGCGGAAGTCGGAGAACCCGTCGATCACCCGGGACGTCTCCGGCGAGGGCGTGCAGCAGGCGCTGCTGAAGATCCTGGAGGGGACGACGGCGAGCGTGCCGCCGCAGGGCGGCCGCAAGCACCCGCACCAGGAGTTCATCCAGATCGACACGACGAACGTGCTGTTCATCGTGGCCGGTGCGTTCGCCGGGCTGGAGCGGATCATCGGGGAGCGGGTCGGCAAGTCCGGCATCGGGTTCGGCGCCGACATCCGCTCGAAGAAGGAGCTCGATCCCGCGGAGAGCTTCGCCGAGACCCTCCCCGAGGACCTGATCAAGTTCGGCCTGATCCCCGAGTTCATCGGCCGGCTGCCGATCGTGGCCTCGGTGACCTCGCTCGACAAGGACGCCCTTGTCAAGATCCTCACCGAGCCGCGCAACGCCCTGGTGAAGCAGTACCGCAAGCTGTTCGAGATGGACGGCGTGGAGCTCGACTTCGCCGAGGACGCCCTGGACGCCGTCGCCGACCAGGCGATCCTGCGCGGCACCGGGGCCCGCGGCCTGCGGGCGATCATGGAGGAGGTCCTCCTCCCGGTCATGTACGACATCCCGAGCCGCGACGACGTGGCGAAGGTCGTGGTCACCGCGCAGACGGTGAAGGAGAACGTCAACCCGACGATCGTGCCGCGGCAGCCCCCGCGCCGGGAGCGCCGCGACCGCACGGCCTGAGTGGCGCACACCGACACCGACGCCGGCTCCACCACACGGTGGGGCCGGCGTCGTCGTGTGCGGGCCCGACCGGCTCGTCGCCACTGACCGAGCGGAGTTTGCGGAGCGAGCATCGGCACCGAGCGGAGCGTGCGGAGCGAGCGTCGGCACCGAGCGGAGCGTGCGGAGCGAGCATCGGCACCGGGTGTCGCCGACGCCGGCCGCGGGTACCCGGGCGCCCGAGTGCCCCGGGTTGCCGAGGTGCCGCCCGCTACTTAGCGTGGCGCGGACGCCGTGACGAAGGAGACACCTGATGGCCGCCGGCTTTCTCGCGAGGGAGCGCATCGTCGCGCCACCGGGCTGGAGCCGGTGGCTGGTCCCGCCCGCCGCGCTGTCCATCCACCTGGCGATCGGCCAGGCCTACGCCTGGAGCGCGTTCAAGGTCCCCCTGGGCAACGGGCTGGACCTGTCCGGGGTCGCGACGGCGCTGCCGTTCACCCTCGCGATCATCATGCTGGGCCTGTCGTCGGCGCTGTTCGGCACCAAGGTGGACGAGAACGGGCCCCGCTGGGCGATGGTGGTGGCGACGTCCTGCTTCGTGTCCGGATTCCTGATCTCGGCGCTCGGGCTCTACATCGGCTGGTACTGGCTGGTCGTGTTCGGCTACGGCTTCGTCGGGGGGATCGGGCTGGGCGTCGGCTACATCTCGCCGGTCTCGACGCTGATCAAGTGGTTCCCGGACCGGCCCGGCCTGTCCACCGGGCTGGCCATCATGGGGTTCGGCGGCGGTGCGCTGATCGCGTCGCCGTTGACGGCGTCGCTGCTGTCGGCGTTCGACGCGACCGGTCCCGACCCGTCGGTCGCCGGCATCGGCACGACGTTCCTGGTCATGGGGCTGATCTACCTGGTCTTCATGTCGGTGGGCTGGCTGCTGATCCGGGTTCCGGCCGAGGGCTGGTCGCCGCCCGGGTGGGACCCGGCGACGGCGACGACCTCGAAGATGATCACGACCAACCACGTGTCGGCGAACGAGGCGCTCCGCACCCCGCAGTTCTGGCTGCTGTGGGTGGTGCTGACCTTCAACGTCACCGCGGGGATCGGTATCCTGGAACGGGCGAACCCGATCTTCCAGGACTTCTTCCGGGACTCCACCCCGCCGCAGGCGCTCGCCGGGGCCGCGGTCGGCTTCGTCTCGATCCTGTCGCTGGCGAACTCGGCCGGCCGGATCGCGTGGTCGTCGCTGTCGGACGTCCTGGGGCGCAAGAACATGTACCGGATCTACCTGGGTGTCGGCGCGCTGCTGTACCTGCTGATCACGCTGGTGCCGAACCAGAGCCGGGCGCTGTTCCTGATCGCCTCGATCCTGATCCTGTCGTTCTACGGCGCCGGGTTCGCCACCGTCCCGGCCTACCTGCGGGACCTGTTCGGCACCTACCAGGTCGGGGCGATCCACGGCCGGCTGCTGACGGCCTGGTCGACCGCGGGCGTGCTCGGGCCGCTGATCGTCAACGCGGTCGCCGACGCCCGGATCGCTGCCGGGGTCGCGGGGCCGGCCCGTTACACCACCGCATTCATGATCATGATCGTGTTGCTGGTGATCGCGTTCGCGTGCAACGAGCTGATCCGGCCGGTCGATCCGAAGCACCACCTGACCGGACCCGAGGCGGCGGACCGGGAGACGACCGAGGTGAAGGGGAGCCAGGAATGAGCAAGCATGCGGCGGACGAGGCCCCGACGTGGGGGCCGGTGCAGTGGGGCGGGGCCACCCTGGCCTGGCTCTGGGTCGGCGTGCCGTTCGCGTACGGGCTCTACCAGCTCGTGCTCAAGATCCCGGCCCTCTTCGGCTGACGCGCCACCCGCCCGGCACCCCGCCCCTACTGGGACTCATGGAGCTTTGGTCCCGTGCCACAGGACCAAAGCTCCATGAGTACCAGGCGCGGCGGGGCGGAGGTCAGGCTGCCGCGCAGGGAACCGGGTCCGGCGCGGGCCCGGTGAGTCCGTCCCCGGTTCGCGGGCCGGGCGCGGGCGCCGGGGCGTGCTCCGTGTGCGGCCCGGGCGCCGGCGCGTGCTCCGCGTGCGGTGCGGGCTCGGCCCGGGGTGCCGTCAGGTAGGCCGTCGACAGCCGCCGGTACGGGCCGCTCGCCAGCGCCGCCAGGGTCAGGACCAGCCCGAGCAGCCCGGCGACCACGAACACCAGGGCGATCGCGCGGTCGGCCCCGGTGCCGAACCACGGCCCGACGGTGCGTGCTCCGGCGCCGTCGGTCATGAACGGCACCACGACGAGCTCGGTCACCGGAGCGAGCAGGAACGCGGTCAGCGGCGAGGCCGCCTGCTCGACGCTCTGCGCGAACCCGAAGACCCGGCCCTGCCGGTGGTAGGGCACCACCCGCTGCAGCACCGTCTGCTCGGCCGCCTCGGCGTAGGGCATCAGGAGCATGAACACGGCCATCCCCACGGTGAGCGTGACGATGGAGGCCTGCAGCGGGAACAGCATCGTCGACGTCCACAGCACCGCGTTCACCAGCAGCAGCGTCCGGACCGGTCGCGAGCCGAGCCCGGTGCGGGCGACCAGCAGCCCGCCGATGATCACGAGGGTGGACAGGGCGCCCCACAGCAGGCCCCACGCCTGGACCGACACCAGCGACAGGCCGTACGGGTCCATCAGCGCCATGAACACCCCGCCGAGCAGGTTGTTCACGCAGGTGAACACGATCAGCGCCGGCAGGCCGGGCACCGAGCGGACCACCTGCAGCGTCCCGCGCAGGTCGATACCGCGCCCGCCGCCGTCCGCCGACGGGGCCGCCGCCGGCGCGGACGGGACCCGGACCCGGGCCAGGTGCAGCAGCGACGCGCCCAGCGCCACGACGGCCACCACCAGCACCGACCGCATCCCGTCGAAGGCGACCAGCAGGCCGGACAGCACCGAGGTGACCAGGAACGACACCCCGGTCGCCGTCCCGACCAGGCCGTTGGCGCGGTCCCGCACCGGGGCCGGCACGAGCAGCGTCACCAGGGTCGGCAGGGCGATCGTCCGCAGGTTCCCGGTGATCACGCCCAGCATCAGCGCGACGACGAACGCCCACAGCACCGGGCTCCCCGGGTCGCGGAACTCCTCGGCCGGGACGAGCAGGTAGGTGCCCAGGCAGCCGAGGTAGATCGTCGCGGACACCGCCGCGGACGCCTGCAGGACCGCCTTCTTGCCGAAGTGGTCGACGATCCCGCCGAACGGGATGCCGGTCAGGCTGGTCGCGGCCAGGAAGATCCCGGCGATGATCCCGGTCGCCATGATCGACCGGGTCTCGAGGAACACCCAGAACGTCACGGCGAACCAGACCGTGAAGTTGACGACCGAGACCGTCAGCGTGCTCGCGAGCAGGTGCGCGAACACCCGTTGCGTCCCGTGGCGCAGATCCAGCGCCGGTGCCGTCGTGGTCACGTCCCTCACCCCGTCACTCGTCGTCCGTCATGGAGTCCGACCGGCCGGAGCCGGCGAACTCATCGGTCGTCCGAGGAGGACGCTAGGAGCTGGACCTGGCTTCAGGTCAAGGGAACCGGCCGCGGTGCCGGCCCGGCGAGGGTCGGCGCGATCCGGCCGAACCGCCCCTCCGGGGTGATCGGGACCCGGTCGAGGGTGACCTCGCGGTGAGTGCCGTCGCCGCCGGGGATCGCGAAGCGGTGGTAGGCGTAGTACCACTCGTCGGTGCCCGGGATCCGCAGCATCGACCCGTGGCCCGGGCCCCGGACACCCTGGTCGAGGTCCTTCGCGAGGATCACACCGTGGTTGGTGAACGGGCCGGTCGGGCTCGGCGCGGTGGCGTAGCCGACCCGGTAGTCCTCGGAGGTGAAGTGGCCGATCGACCACGTCAGGTGGTACGTCCCGGCCCGGTAGGCCATGTGCAGGCCCTCGCCGAACCCGTCCAGGCCCCGGATGACGGTGACCTTCTTCGGGTCGAACGAGACCATGTCCGGGTTCAGCGGCACCACGTGCGCCTGGCCGTTGCCCCAGTACAGCCAGCGGGTGCCGTCCGGGGCGGCGAGCACGGCCGGGTCGATCGCCTGCCCGCGGCCGCCCGGGTTCTCCGAGACCAGGGGCCGCCCGCTGTCGCGGAACGGGCCGAGCGGGGAGTCCGCCACCGCGACACCGATCTTCATGTCACCGGTGAAGTAGAGGTACCAGCGGCCGTCGCGCTCGGCGATCTCCGGAGCCCAGGCGAGCTTGTCGGCCCAGGCGACGTCCGGGCCGAGCCGCAGCACCTCACCGCGCTTCCGCCACGTGGCCAGGTCCGTGGACGTCCAGACCGTGAACGACGCGTCCTTGTAGGCCTCACCGTCGGTGGTCGGATACAGGTAGTACGTCCGGTCGTGCACGGCGATGGTGGGGTCGGCGTAGAACCCGTCGACCGCGCGTCCGCCGACCGGCCGGGCGGGGGAGTGCGGCGTCGCCTCCGGCGCGGCCCGGGGGAGTGGCGGGTCGGCCGCCGCCGGGGCGAGCCCCGCGACCAGGGCGAGTGCGGAGACGAGCACGGCGAGCGCCGGCATGCGGGTTCGCTGCACAGCGAGTAGCGCCAGCGGATCGCGCATCAGCAGAGCAAGCATTGCCAGCGGATCGCGCGTCAACACCGGGCCACCGTGGAGGGTCCGGGCCGTCGGCCGGGCCGGGCGCGCCGGTGCCGCGGCCGGGTTCCACCCGGCCGGGCGACGGGCGTGGCTCAGGCCGTGATGTCCAGCGAGGAGACCACCTTCGTCGGCCGGATCCGGACGACGAGCTCGCCCGGGACCCCGTTGCGCCGGCCGAACTCCTCCGCCCGGTCCGGCCCCATGTAGCGCGCGCCCAGCGCGGTGGCGGTCCGGAGCAGCTCGGCCGGGTCGTCGTCGGTCTCGGCGATTCCCTGGACCTGGACGAACGCGTACGGCGGCTCCGGCAGGTCCGCGGTGAGCACCACCCGCGGGTCGCGGGAGATCGCGCGTCCCTTCGCGGTGCCCGCGCCGGTGTTGAACACGAGCGTTCCGTCCTCGACCAGGAACCAGACCGGCGCGGCCAGCGGGCGGCCGTCCTTCGCCGTCCAGCCGAGCATGCCGGTGCGGGTGCCGTGGCGCAGGAACGCGACGACCTCGGGTGACAGGGAGCTCATGGGGCGAGCGTAGGCAGGACATCGGGCGCCCCGCCGTGACGGCGGCGCCGCGCCCGGGCAGGATCGCGGCATGCACCGTGCGGACGCCGTCGGGGCCGTCCTGGGCCGGCAGGCCGACGGCGTGTCCTGCGGGCCGTCGGTGCTCCTCGTGACGGCCGCGCTGACCGGGTCGGGATGGCCGGGCCCGGCCGCGGACCGGTTCGCCGCCGCGCAGCGCCTCGCTCACCGCCAGGCCAACCGGCTCTGGCCGCGTGCGCTCGGCACGACCCCGTGGGGGATGCGGGCCTGGCTGCGCCGGCACGCCCCGGCGGCGGGCCCCTACCGGGTGCGGCCGTGGACCCGGGGCGTCGGCACCGACGTGGCCGGCGCGGCGTCCGCCGGACGGCCGGTGCCGCTGCTGGTCGGGTCGCGGTGGCTGCCGCGGCACTGGGTGCTGGTCGTCGGCGCAGGTGCGGACGGCCGGTGGCGGGTGTACGAGCCGTCGTCCGGGCGGGTGCGGGGGTTCGATCCCCGGACGTTCGCCGGCGGGGGCGCGGTCGCGGTGCTGGGGTGGCCGCGGGCGTGGTGCGTGCTGGTGCCCGGCTGAGTCGCCCGGTGTGAGGGGGCCCGGGGGCCCGGAATGCCGTCGGTACCGGCTCGTAGACTTGACATGTGACCGAGACCCTGCCAGCGCGTACTGCCGACCTGCCCGCCAAGTGGAATCCGGGCGAGGTAGAGGCTGCGATGTACCGCCGCTGGGTGGACCGCGGGTACTTCCAGGCCGACCCGGCGTCCGACAAGCCGGCCTTCTGCATCGTCATCCCGCCGCCGAACGTCACGGGCAGCCTGCACCTGGGCCACGCGATGGACCACACGCTGATCGACGTGCTGACCCGGCGCCGCCGGATGCAGGGCTACGACGCGCTGTGGCTGCCCGGGATGGACCACGCCGGCATCGCGACCCAGTCCGTCGTCGAGCGCCGGATGGCCGCCGCCGGCGAGCCGGACCGGCACGCGATCGGCCGCGAGGCGTTCGTCGAGAAGGTCTGGGAGTGGAAGGCCGAGTCGGGCGGGACCATCCTGGGCCAGATGGAGCGCCTGGGTGACGGCGTCGACTGGACCCGCGAGCGCTTCACCCTCGACGAGGGCCTGTCCCGCGCAGTCACCTGCGTCTTCAAGCAGATGTACGACGACGGGTTGATCTACCGGGCCGAGCGCCTGGTCAACTGGTCCCCGGCGCTGCACAGCGCGATCTCCGACATCGAGGTCGACCACGCCGAGGTCGAGGGTGAGCTCGTCTCGATGCGCTACGGCGACGGCGACCGCTCCGTCGTCGTCGCCACCACCCGGGTCGAGACGATGCTGGGGGACACCGCGGTCGCCGTCCACCCGGACGACGAGCGCTACGCCCACCTGGTCGGCACCGAGATCGAGATGCCGATCACCGGGCGCCGGATCCCGGTGGTCGCCGACGACCACGTCGACCCGGAGTTCGGCACCGGCGCCGTCAAGGTCACCCCGGCGCACGACCCGAACGACTTCGAGATCGGCAGGCGGCACGACCTGCCGATGCCGACGATCATGGACGAGACCGGCACGATCGCCGGGTCCGGTACCCGGTTCGACGGCATGGACCGGTTCGAGGCACGCGCCGCGATCCGCGAGGAGCTGCGTGCCCAGGGCCGGATCGTCGCCGAGAAGCGGCCCTACGTGCACTCGGTCGGGCACTGCTCGCGCACCGGCGTCCCGATCGAGCCACGGCTGAGCCTGCAGTGGTTCGTCAAGGTCGAGCCGCTGGCCCGGGCGGCGGGTGACGCCGTCCGCTCCGGGGAGACCGTGCTGCACCCGAAGGAGCAGGAGAAGCGCTTCTTCGACTGGGTCGACAACATGCACGACTGGACGATCAGCCGCCAGCTGTGGTGGGGGCACCGGATCCCGGTGTGGTACGGCCCGGCCGGCGAGGTCGTCTGCGTCGGCCCGGACGAGGAGCCGCCGACCGGCGAGGGCTGGCGGCAGGACCCGGACGTCCTGGACACCTGGTTCTCCTCCGGCCTGTGGCCGTTCTCCACGCTCGGCTGGCCGGACGAGACCCCGGACCTGGCGCGGTACTACCCGAACTCCGTGCTGGTCACCGGCTACGACATCCTGTTCTTCTGGGTCGTCCGGATGATGATGTTCGGGACGTACGCGATGGGCCGGGCGCCGTTCCGGGACGTCTACCTGCACGGGCTCATCCGCGACGAGCACGGCAAGAAGATGTCCAAGTCCAAGGGCAACGTCATCGACCCGCTGGACCTGATGGACGCCTACGGCGCCGACGCGCTGCGGTTCACGATCGCCCGCGGGTCGAACCCGGGCACCGACATGTCGCTGTCCGAGGAGTGGGTGGCCGGGTCCCGGAACTTCACCACGAAGCTCTGGAACATCACCCGCTTCGCGCTGTCCAAGGGCGCGACGGCCGACGCGCCGCTGCCCGCCGAATCGGTGCGCACCGACGCGGACCGCTGGATCCTGGGCCGGCTCGCCGAGGTCCGCGCGGAGACCGACGAGCTGCTCGACGACTACCAGTTCGCGAAGGCGACCGAGGGACTCTACCACTTCGCGTGGGACGAGCTCGCCGACTGGTACGTCGAGCTGTGCAAGACCCAGCTCGACCACCCGGACACCGCCGACGGCACCCGGGCGGTCCTCGGCCACGTCCTCGACGCGCTGCTGCGGATGCTGCACCCGATCGTCCCGTTCGTCACCGAGGCCCTGTGGACCGCGCTGACCGGCCGGGAGACCGTCGTGACCGCGGCCTGGCCGACCGCCGACGACACCGGCGCCGCCGTCGACGCGGCCGCGGCCGCCCGGGTCACCGACATCCAGAAGGTGATCACCGAGGTCCGCCGGTTCCGCACCGAGCAGGGGCTGCCCGACCGCCGGTCGGTCGCTGCGCGGCTCGTCGGGCTCACCGACGCCGGCCTGGCCGCGCACGAACGTGCGGTCCGGTTCCTCACCCGGCTCGACGACGCGGGCGCCGACTTCTCGGCCACCGCCACGTTCGAGGTCGCGACCTCCGGTGGCCCGGTCACCGTCGAGCTGGACACCTCGGGCGCGATCGACGTCGCCGCCGAGCGGGCCCGGCTCGGCAAGGATCTCGCCGCCGCCGAGAAGGAACGCGACCAGGCGGAGAAGAAGTTGAACAACCCCAAGTTCACCGAGAAGGCGCCGGCCGAGATCGTCGACGGGATCCGCTCCCGGCACGCCACGGCGCTGGCCGACATCGAGCGGATCGGCGCGCGGCTGGCCGCGCTGCCGGAGGCCTGAGCCGCATGGCACGCGGATCGCAGCCGGACGGGTACGATCAGTTCGACGAGGAGGACTCGCCGACCTACGGCGGCGACCGCTGGGCCGAGGGCGGGTTCGGCTCCGAGGAGGAGCCCGGTGAGCCCCCGGCCGCGGAGGAGGGCGACGGCGAGGACGAGGACCGTTCCGACGCCGCCGCCCGGTCCGAGGACCCCGAGCCGGAGAAGGACGCCCAGGAGGCCGTGATCGCGGCGGTCCTGGACCAGATCCGCGGCGGGGACAACCCGGACGTCGTCCCCGCCCAGTCCACGGTGGCCGGGTACGCCGAGTTCCTCGCGGTGGACGCGGCGCTGGACCGGCGCTGGCCGGAGTCGGTCATGGAGCCGTCCCTGGACCGGATGCAGGCGCTCTGCGACGCGCTCGGCGACCCGCAGCGGGGCTACCCGGTCGTGCACCTGACCGGCACCAACGGCAAGACGTCGACGTCGCGGATGATCGACGCGCTGCTCACCGAGGTGGGGCTGCGCACCGGCCGCTACACCAGCCCGCACCTGCAGCGGGCCACCGAGCGGATCAACCTGGACAACCGGCCGATCACCCCCGAGCGCTACGTCGAGGCCTACCGCGAGGTCGAGCCCCTCGTCGAGCTGGTCGACGCGAACCGGGGGGACCGGCCGGCGCTGAGCAAGTTCGAGGTGCTGACCGGGATGGCGTTCGCGACCTTCGCCGACGCCCCGGTCGAGGCCGCGGTGATCGAGGTCGGCCTCGGCGGGCGGTGGGACGCCACCAACGTCGCCGACGCCGACGTGGCCGTGGTCCTGCCGATCGGCCTCGACCACGCCGAGTACCTCGGCGACGACATCCTCGACATCGCCCGGGAGAAGGCCGGGATCATCAAGGAGGGCTCGGTCGCCGTGCTCGCCGCCCAGGACAGGAAGGTCGCCGAGGTCCTCATCGAGCGCTGCGCCGAGGTCGGCGCCCAGGTCGCCCGGGAGGGCGCCGAGTTCGGCGTCCGGGAGCGGGAGATCGCCGTCGGCGGGCAGCGACTGGACCTGCAGGGCCTGTCCGGCCGCTACGACGAGGTCTTCCTCCCGTTGCACGGCGAGCACCAGGCGTCGAACGCGGCGGTCGCGCTCGCCGCGGCCGAGGCGCTGGTCGGGGCGGGAACCGCGCAGCCGCTCGACCCGGACGCCGTCCGGGCCGCGTTCGCGTCGCTGCGTTCGCCGGGCCGCCTCGAGCCGGTGCAGGGCGGGCCGGACACCCCGACCGTGCTGCTCGACGCCGCGCACAACCCGGCCGGTGCGAAGGCCCTCGCGACCTCGCTGACCGGCGAGTTCCGGTTCACCCGGCTGGTCGGGGTGCTCGGCGTGCTACAGGGGAAGGACGCCCGCGGCATCCTCGAAGCCCTCGAACCGGTGCTGCACGAGGTCGTCGTGACCACCAACTCGTCGCCGCGCGCGATGGACCCCGACGAGCTGGGGGCGCTCGCCGCCGAGGTGTTCGGCTCCGAGCGGGTCAGCGTCGAGCCGTCGCTGCAGGCCGCAATCGAGCAGGGCGTCGAGCTCGCCGAGGAGGCCGGCGCGTCCGGGGTCGGCGTCGTCGTCACCGGGTCGGTGGTCACCGCGGGCGAGGCCCGCGGCCTGTTCGGCAAGGAACCGGAGTGAGCGGCGGGATCGACGGCGTCCCGGACGGTGTCCGGCCGCCGCCGACCGACCCGATGAAGGGTGCCCGCGGGGTGTTCGCGGCGACGCTGATCCTCGAGGCCATCGTCGTGCTGCTCTCGCTGCTGGTGCTCCCGCGGTTCGGCAGCGGCTCCACCGGGCTCGGGTTCGGCGTGATCACCGGCCTGGCCGTAGCCATGATCCTGGCGTCCGGTCTGCAGCGCAGGCCGTGGGGTCTGGCGGCCGCGCTCGTGCTGCAGGTGCTGCTGGTCGTCGCGTCGCTGGTGTTCGTGCCGTCCCTGACGATCGTCGCGGCCGCGTTCGTGATCGTCTGGGCGATCCTGGTGTGGATGCGCCGGGAGGTGGCGCGCCGGATGGCGGCCGGGACGCTGCCGTCACAGCAGCGCGACGACGACTGAATCGCGGTATCACCGCCGGTATCATCGGGCCGTGGCCATGACGCTGCGCCTCACCGAGGCCGAGACCGCCGCGCTGCGCGAGCGCGCGGAGTCCGAGGGACGTTCGATGCAGGAAGTCGTGCGAGCCGCCGTCCGGGAGTACGTCGAGCGGCACGACCACGACGACGCCGTCGACCGCGCGGCCTCGTGGGTGACGGAGAACTTCCGTGAGGCCCTCGACCGCCTCGGCCGGATGTGACCCGGTACCTGGACCTGACCGACGTCCTGCGGTTCGCCGAGGTTGCACTCGGACAGGAGCCGGTCGTCCGCGACTTCGGGTTGCTGGAGTCGGCTCTCGCGCGGCCGGCGACGTCGCTGTTCGGTCAGGACGCCTACCCGACCGTGCCGCTCAAGGCTGCGGCGCTGCTGCAGAGCATCTGCGCGAACCACCCTCTGGTGGACGGGAACAAGCGCCTCGCGTGGGCGACCACCGCGGTCTTCCTCGTCCTCAACGGGTACCCGCCGCGGATCGACCAGGACGCGGTCGTCGAGCTCGTCGTCGCGGTGTCCGAGGGATCGATGCGCGACCTCGAGGCGATCGCCGCGGCACTCGCGGACCTCACCGGGTGCGGGCCCGGCACGCCCCGTCGCTACCCTGTCGCCCGTGACTGAACGCACTCTCGTCCTCGTCAAGCCCGACGGGGTCCAGCGCAAGCTCGTCGGCGAGATCGTCTCCCGGATCGAGCGCAAGGGCCTCGACATCGTCGCCCTCGACCTGCGCACCGTCGACCGCGAGCTCGCCGCCCAGCACTACGCCGAGCACGACGGCAAGCCCTTCTTCGAGGACCTTCTCTCCTTCATCACCTCCGGCCCGGTCGTGGCCGCGGTCGTCGAGGGCCCGCGCGCCATCGCCGCCTGGCGGCAGGTGGCCGGGGGCACCGACCCGGTGGAGAAGGCCGCGCCCGGCAGCATCCGCGGTGACCTCGCCCTGGAGACCGGGTCGAACCTGGTGCACGGCTCGGACTCCCCGGAGTCGGCCGACCGGGAGATCAAGCTCTGGTTCCCGACCCTGTGACGACCGGCGCCCCGGCGACCCTGCGCCGGGTCGTCGACCCGCACCCGGGCGCCGCGGCGGCGCTCGGCGACCTCTGGATCGCGGTGACCGAGGCCGGCGGCGCCGTCGACTTCGTGGCGGGCTGGGATCCCGGCGAGATCCGGGACCTGGCCGCCGCCACGGTCGACGCCGTCCGGGCCGGGGCCGCGCGCATGATCGTCGCGGGTTCGGTGACGGACCCGGACGGCACGGTGTTCGTGGCCCCCGGCACGGGGATCGCCGCCCACCGTGCCGAGGTGCAGCGCCTGATGGTCCACCCGGACCGGCAGGGCAGGGGGCTCGGTACGGCGCTGCTGGACGCCGCCGTTGCCGAGGGCCGGGAGATGGGGCTGGAGATGCTCACGCTCGGTGCCCGGGGCGGCACGCCGCTGCCGGCGTTCTACACCGCCAGGGGCTTCACCGAGTACGGCCGGCTCCCGGCCGGGGTGCGGCTGTCCGCCGACGACGCCCGCGACATCCACCTGTTCGTCCGCCGGCTCTGACGCCGGCTCGCGACCCGCCCCGAGCGGGGTCGCCGGTGCAGCCGGGTCCGGTGTGGGGCGGTGGTGTGACGCGCCTCGCCGACCCGCCCCGAGCGGGTCGCCGCGACAGCTGGGTCCGGTGCGGGGTGGTGGTGTGACGTGCCTCGCCGCCCGGCCCGAACGCGTCGCCCGTCGGCCGGATGGCAGGGCGCGCCGCTGGGGGCCACGATGTGCGGCATGACGGTGCTCACCCCACGCCCGACCACCGCGGACCTCGTCCGCGGCGTGGTCGTGGCCGTGCTGGCGGTCGTGCAGGTGCTGGTCTCCGCGGTCGGCGGCGCGGGGATCGGGGAGGTGGCCCGGTCGTACGACACCCCGCTGCTGGCGGCCGGATGGACGTTCTCCGTGTGGGGTCTGATCTACCTGGGGTTCCTGCTGGCGGCCGGGTTCGCGTTGCTCCCGGGGCAGCAGGGGCGGGCGATCCACCGCCGGGTCGGCTGGTGGCTGGCCGTGTCGGCGGTGCTGAACCCGCTGTGGATCCTGGCCTTCTCCCAGCGGTGGGTGGTCACCGCCGAGCTGCTGCTGATCGGCCTGGTCGTGGTGCTCGGGGTCGCCTACCGGCGGCTGGCCCGGGAGCGGGCCGACGGCTGGGTGGAGCGGCTGGCGTTCCGGCTGCCGGTGGCGATCTATCTGGGCTGGTCCGCGGTGGCGCTCGTCCTGGGCCTGATGACGGCCGGGGTCGCGGTCGGCGTGCCGGCCGACGGTGCCGTGCCGCAGACGGGGGCGATCCTGCTCCTGGTGGTCCTCACCGCGGGCGCGCTCTCGGTGATCGGCTCGACGTGCGGCTTCGCCGGGTTCGCCGCGGCGGTCGTGTGGGGGCTCGCCGGGATCGCGGGGAACGACCGGCCGGTCGCGGTGACCGTCGTCGTGATCGTGGCGGCGGTCGTCGTCGGGCTGCAGGCGGTGCGCCGGACCGCCCGCTCGGTCGAGCCGGTCCGCCTCGCGCTCGGGTGAGACGTCACGACCCGCCGGGGGCGGGTGTCCCGCTTGCTACCGTCGTGGAGCAGCAGCGGTACGAGGGAGGGCCGGCATGATCACCGGAAGCATCGTCGCGATCGTGACCCCGATGCACGACGACGGCGAGGTCGACCACGTCGCGCTCGGTGAGCTCGTCGAACGCCAGATCGACGCGGGCACGTCCGCGATCGTCTCGGTCGGCACCACCGGTGAGTCCTCGACGCTGTCGGTGCTCGAGCACACCGAGGTCATGCGCCGCACCATCGAGGTGGCGAACGGCCGGGTGCCGGTCATCGCCGGGACCGGCGCCAACTCCACCGACGAGGCCATCCACCTCACCCGGGCGGCCCGGGCGGCCGGCGCCGACGGCGCGCTGCTGGTCACCCCGTACTACAACAAGCCCCCGCAGGAGGGCCTCTACCAGCACTTCAAGCGGATCGCCGAGACCGTCGCGATCCCGCAGTACCTCTACAACGTGCCCGGCCGCACCGCCTGCGACCTGCTGCCGACCACGGTGGCCCGGCTCGCCGAGATCCCGAACATCGTGGGGCTCAAGGAGGCCAAGGGCGACCTGGACCGGGTCCGCGAGCTCGTCGCGCTCGGCCTGGACGACTTCGCGCTCTACTCCGGCGACGACGGCACCGCCCGCGCCTCGATGCTGGCCGGTTTCCACGGCGACATCTCGGTGACCGCGAACGTCGCCCCGGAGCCGATGGCGCGCATGTGCAAGGCGGCCGTCGCCGGTGACGCCGAGACCGCGGCCGCGCTCGACGCCGACCTCGCCGGCCTCCACTCGGCGCTGTTCTCCGAGCCGAACCCGATCCCGGTGAAGTGGGCGCTGGCCGAGCTGGGCCTGATGCCCGGCGGGATCCGGCTGCCGCTGGTGCCGCTCGACGAGTGGCACCACGAGGACGTCCGGGCCGCGATGCGGGCCGCCGGGCTGACGAGCTGACGACGGCCCGGGAACCCGTCCCGGTGATCGTCCGCGCCGCGACCGAGGACGACGCCGACGCGATGGCGCGCGTGATCGCGGCCGTCGCGGAGGAGGGCACGATCGGGGCGGAGGCCCCGGTCGACGTGGACGCCCGGGCGCAGTGGTACCGCGACGCGTTCGCGAAGGCCGGCGCGGGTGGCCTGTGGGTCCTGGAGGACGACGGCGAGGTCGTCGGCACGGCCGGGGCGCAGGAGATGGGCGTGCCCGGGGTCCTCGGCCTGGGGATGGCGCTGCTCCCACGGGCGCGCGGCCGCGGTGGCGGGCGGGCCCTGCTCGACGCGATCGTCGAGCACGCGCGCACCGGCGGGATGCACAAGGTCGAGCTCGAGGTCTGGACGGACAACGCCCGCGCCATCGCCCTGTACGCCCGGGCCGGGTTCCAGGTCGAAGGGGTCCGGCGTAACCACTACCGCCGCCGGGACGGCTCCCTGCGCTCGACGCTGCTCATGGCCTACCTGATCGAGGAGCGCGGTTAGGCCTCGGCCGGGCCGTCGGAGCCGGCGTCGTCCGCGGGCGTCGTGGTGGGCCCGGCGCTGCTGGTCCGCACGTTCCGGACGATGTCGCGCCCGAACGTGACGTCGACCCGCTCGGCGACGGCGAGCTCCAGCACCGCGATCATGACCTCGCCGGAGATGCGGCGCATCCGCTCGATCGTCTCGTAGACCCGCGGCCACTGGTCGTCGGGCCGGCCGGACGCGTCGAAGGGCTGCCAGATCTCGCCGAGGAACAGGTCGACGTACAGCTTGGCGACGGCGTCGGCGTGCTTGCGGAGCTGCTCGACGACGTCGAGCGAGCGGTTGATCGGGATGCCGAGGCCGGTGAGCTCGGCGGCGGCGTTCATCAGCCGCGGGCTGATCTCCTCGTAGGTGTCCTCTCCGACCTCGCGGAGCAGGCCCATCTTCACACCGCGCTTGGCGAGCGACGGGTCGGTCGTCTCGTAGCGCTCGGCCAGCTCGGCCAGCCGGACCATCTGCCGGTCCTCGGGCGCGAACAGCTCCCGCACGGTGCGGATGAACTGCACGACCTGCTCGGTGGAGCCCCCGGTCGTGTCGAGCAGCTTCTTGATGGTGTCGAGCTTGACGCCCTCGTCCTGCAGGTCCTTGATCAGTTCGAGCCGGGCCGCGTGCTCCGGGCCGTAGTAGCCGGTCCGGGCCCTGACCTCCGGCGGCGGGATCAGCCCGCGGGACTGGTAGGCCCGGATGTTGCGCACGGTCACGCCGCTGGCCCTGGCCAGCTCGTCGATGGTCTGCCCGTCGCGGGTGTCGGTCCCGTCCACCATGACACGCACGCTAGCAGTAGTTGATGTGACACGACATACCGTGGGGGTGGACTTGCTATGTGACATCAAGTTGTGCAGAGTCGATGTCATGTTCCGATCCGCTCCGCCGGCGCCGTCCGGGCGCCGCCGCCTCCTCGACGCCGCGCGTGCCCTGACCACGCCGCTGCTCCCGGAGGACTTCCTGACCCTGGTCGACCCGCTGTGGTCGACGAGCTCGTTGCGCGGGCGGGTCGTCGCCCGCCGCCGCGAGACCGACCGGGCGGTGTCGGTGACGATCGAGCCCGGCCGGGCCTGGGCCGGGCACCGGGCCGGCCAGTACGTCGGCGTCGGGGTCGACGTCGACGGTGTCCGGTACCGGCGCAGCTACTCGCTGTCCGGGCCGGAGGGCTCCGAGCACCTGACCGTCACCGTCCAGGAGGTCCCGGGTGGTGTCGTGTCCACCCGGCTGGTCCGTGACCTCCCGATCGGCACGATCGTCGAGCTGGAGCAGGCGTCCGGGACGTTCACGCTGCCCGAACCGCTGCCGTCGAAGCTGCTGTTCGTGACCGCGGGCAGCGGCATCACACCGGTGATGAGCATGCTCCGCACCCTCGACCGGCGTGGCACCGTGCCGGACACGGTGCTCGTCCACAGCGCGCGCACCCCGGAGGACACGATCTTCGGCGCGGAGCTGGCCGGGCTCGCCGCCCGGCACCCGTCGCTGCGGGTCGTCACACGGCACAGCGCCGTCACCGGGCGGCTCGACCCGGCGAGCGTGGACGCGGCCGTGCCCGACCGGGCCGGGCGCGCGATCTACGCCTGCGGGCCGGCGGGACTGCTCGACGCCCTGACCGAGGCCTGGGACGGGGTCGTGGCCGAGCGGTTCACCCCGCCGGCCCGGGCTGCCGAGGGCACCGGCGGGACCGTCGACCTCGGCGGGTCCGCGGTCGAGGTGGCCCCCGGCCAGAGCCTGCTGGAGGCCGGCGAGGCCGCCGGCCGGATCATGCCCAGTGGCTGCCGGATGGGCATCTGCTTCGGCTGCGTGCTGCCGCTGCGCGAGGGCCGGGTCCGCGACCTGCGGACCGGCGAGGCGCACGGCGAGCCCGGCGACCTGGTGCAGACCTGCGTGAACTCCGCCTGCGGGACCGCCCGCATCGACCTGCCCTGACATCTCCCGACTTCTCCACACCGACCCGAGGAGGTCCACGATGACCGCCACGCTCGACACCCCCGCCACCGGCGCCGAGCCCGGCCCGGAGGAGACCGGTCGCGTACGGCAGCCTCAGCGCCCCGTCCTGGAGCTCGTCCCGTCCAGCCGCCGCGAGGACGTCGTCGCCACGACCGACCTGACCGCCGAGCAGATCGAGGAGCTCGGCCGCCGCCTGGACGCGATCCGGGACCGCGTCCTCGCCGAGCGCGGCGCCTCCGACGCCGCCTACATCCGCGACGTCATCCGCAAGCAGCGGGCGCTGGAGATCGGCGGCCGCGCGCTGCTGTTCGCCGGTGTCCTGCCGCCGGCCTGGATCGCCGGCACCGCCATGCTCTCGATCGCCAAGATCCTCGAGAACATGGAGATCGGGCACAACGTCATGCACGGCCAGTGGGACTGGATGCGCGATCCCAAGATCCACTCATCGACGTGGGAGTGGGACAACGTCTCGTCCTCGGCCGAGTGGAAGCACTCGCACAACTACATGCACCACACCTACACCAACGTCGTCGGCAAG
Source organism: Pseudonocardia sp. C8 (assembly GCF_014267175.1). Taxonomy (NCBI): domain Bacteria; kingdom Bacillati; phylum Actinomycetota; class Actinomycetes; order Pseudonocardiales; family Pseudonocardiaceae; genus Pseudonocardia; species Pseudonocardia sp. C8. The sequence continues at coordinate 4,121,636 of NZ_JACMTR010000002.1, read as the reverse complement.
GACCGCGACGTGGGCTACGGGATCCTGCGCCTGTCCGAGGAGCAGAAGTGGAACCCGTACTACCTGGGCAACCCGGTCTACAACTTCCTGCTGAGCCTGTTCTTCGAGTACGGCGTCGCCCTGCACGACCTGGAGGTCGAGAAGCTCGTCGCGGGGGAGAAGCCGTGGTCGCGGGTCTGGCAGCAGATCAAGTCGATCGGCCGCAAGGCCGGGCGGCAGATCCTCAAGGACTACGTGGCGTTCCCGGCGCTGGCCGGGCCGTTCTTCCTGCCCGTGCTGGCCGGCAACCTCACCGCGAACGTGGTGCGCAACGTCTGGTCGCACGCGGTGATCTTCTGCGGGCACTTCCCGACCGGTGCGGTCCAGTTCGGCGAGGAGCAGCTGGACGACGAGAGCCGCGGCGAGTGGTACGTCCGCCAGCTGCTCGGCTCGGCCAACCTCGACGGCGGCCGGTACTTCCACCTGATGACCGGCCAGCTGTCGTTCCAGATCGAGCACCACCTGTTCCCCGACCTGCCCAGCAACCGCTACGCCGAGATCGCCCCGGAGGTGCGGGCGCTGTGCGAGGAGTACGGCCTGGAGTACACGAGCGGGCCGCTGTGGAAGCAGTACCTGCAGGTGCTGGGCACGATCAACCGGCTGGCCCTGCCGAACGGCAAGCGCTGAGCACGTCCCGGTGGCCCGCCGGTCCGCGCCGGACCGGCGGGCCATGCGGTCACGCCGCGGGGACGGCGTCGAGGAAGCCGTGCACCTGGGTGATCCGGCCGTCGTCGCCGGCCACGACGACGTCGAACCCGATCACCGGCGGCTCGCCGCCCGCGGCCCAGGCCGCCGGCGGGGCGGCGCCCCAGCGGAACCGGGCCCGGTCGTGGTGCGCGTCGACGTCACCGAGCAGCCGGAACTCGAAGCCGGGCAGCTTCTCCTGGGCCACGGCGAGGAAGCCGTCGACGCCGTCGTGCCCGGTCACGTCGGCCATCGGGTCCACGTAGCGGCAGTCCGGGGCGAACAGCGCGGCCACGAGCTCCTTGCGGGCGCCTGCGTCGGTCTCGCCGAAGGCCGCGACGTAGCGGCGGGCCAGGATGGTGAAGTCGGTCATCGTCGTGCTCCCTCGTCGGGGTCGGTCGTCGGACACCGACGAGCCTGCGGTGTCACGGGAGCGGACGCGACGACCCGCGAGGTAATCGTTCCGGTGCGCGCCCCGGGCTACCGTGGCCGTCGTGACCAGCACGGACGTCCGCCCGGCGCGGAACGCGGGGCCGGGAGAGCTGCTCCGGTTCTGGCGGGCCCGGCGGCGGCGCAGCCAGATGGACCTCGCACTCGCCGCGGGCGTCTCACCCCGGCACCTGAGCTTCGTCGAGACCGGCCGGTCCGGGGCCAGCCGCGAGCTGCTCGGCGCGCTCGCCGAGGAGCTGGACCTCCCGCTCCGGGAACGCAACGCGCTGCTGCTCGCCGCCGGCTTCGCGCCGGCCTACGCCGAGCGCGAGCTCGACGACCCGGAACTCGCCCCGGTCCGGGAGGCCCTGGAACGCCTGGTCGACGCGCACGCCCCGTACCCGGCCCTGGTCGTGGACCGCTGGGGTGACGTCCGGATCGCGAACCCGGCGGCCGCGGGGTTGGTCGAGGGGCTCGACCCGGCCGCGCTCGGGCCGCCGCTGAACATCTACCGTGCCTGCCTGCACCCCGGCGGCCTCGCCCCGCGGATCCGGAACCTCGCTCAGTGGCGCGAGCACCTGCTGCACCGGCTGGAACGCCAGCTCCGGATGACCGCCGACCGGCGCCTCGGGGCGCTGCTCGCCGAGTGCCGCGGCTACCCGGCCCCCGCGGAGACGGCCCTCCCGGCGCCGGGATCGGACGTCCTGCTCCCGCTGCTGCTCGACACCCCGCGGGGGCCCCTGGCGTTCCACTCGACGATGACGACCTTCGGCGCCCCGCACGACGTCACCCTGGCCGAGCTGGCGCTGGAGACGTTCCTGCCCGCCGACGCCGCCACCCGCGCCGCCCTGCAGGAACGCGGTTAGCCGCACCACCCGGCCGGACGCCCGGATCGGACGGGGCTACCCTGGTGCAGCGTGGCACCCACCTCCGTCTTCCCCGCCCTGGAGCCGATCCTGCCCCGCGTCTCCAAGCCGGTGCAGTACGTCGGCGGTGAGGGGAACTCGCAGGTCAAGCCGTGGGAGTCCGCGGCCGTCCGGTGGGCACTGCTCTACCCGGACGCCTACGAGGTTGGCCTGCCCAACCAGGGCGTCCAGATCCTGTACGAGGTCCTCAACGAGCGGGACGACGCGCTGGCCGAGCGCTGCTACGCGGTCTGGCCGGACCTCGAGGCGCTGATGCGCGAGTCCGGCGTGCCCGCCTTCACCGTCGACGCCCACCGCCCGGTCGGCGCGTTCGACGTGCTCGGCGTGTCCTTCGCGACCGAGCTCGGCTACACGAACCTGCTCACCACCCTCGACCTGGCCGGCATCCCGCTGCACGCTCATCACCGCGACGAGAGCCACCCGGTGGTCGTCGCCGGCGGGCACGCCGCGTTCAACCCGGAGCCGGTCGCCGACTTCGTCGACGTCGCGGCGCTGGGTGACGGCGAGGAGGTCGTCGGTGACGTCACCGACGTCGTCAAGGCCTGGAAGGGCGAGGGCCGCCCCGGCGGGCGGCGCGAGCTGCTGCTCCGGCTGGCCGCGACCCCGGGCTGCTACGTGCCCTCGCTCTACCACGTGACCTACGGCGACGACGGCGCCATCGCGTCCGTGACCCCGGCCGACGAGCGGGTCCCGGCCACGGTCCAGAAACGCACGACCACCGAGCTCGACGACTGGCCCTACCCGCGCAAGCCGCTGGTCCCGCTGGCCGAGACGGTGCACGAGCGGGCCAGCGTGGAGATCTTCCGCGGCTGCACCCGCGGCTGCCGGTTCTGCCAGGCCGGGATGATCACCCGTCCGGTGCGGGAGCGCTCGCTGCGCGGGATCGGCGAGATGGTGGACGAGGCCGTGCGCGCCTCCGGGTTCGACGAGGTCGGCCTGCTGTCACTGTCGTCGGCCGACCACTCCGAGATCGCCGACATCACCAAGGGCCTCGCCGACCGCTACGAGGGGACCAACACCTCGCTGTCGCTGCCCTCGACCCGGGTCGACGCGTTCAACATCGACCTGGCCAACGAGATTTCCCGCAACGGGCGCCGCTCCGGGCTGACCTTCGCCCCCGAGGGCGGCTCCGAGCGGATCCGCCGGGTGATCAACAAGATGGTGTCCGAGGAGGACCTCATCCGCACCTGCGCGGAGGCGTTCTCGCAGGGTTGGCGGCAGGTGAAGCTCTACTTCATGTGCGGGCTGCCCACCGAGACCGACGAGGACGTCCTCGAGATCGCCGGGATGGCCTACCGGGTGATCGAGGCGGGGCGGAAGGCGTCCGGCCGCAACGACGTCCGCTGCACCATCTCGATCGGCGGGTTCGTGCCGAAGCCGCACACGCCGTTCCAGTGGGCGGCGCAGTGCCACCCGGAGGTCGTCGACTCGCGGCTGCGCAAGCTGCGCGAGGCCGTCAACACCGACCGGAAGATCGGCCGCAACATCGGCATGCGCTACCACGACGGCGAGCCCTCGCTGATCGAGGGACTGCTCGCCCGCGGCGACCGCCGGGTCGGCGCGGTGATCGAGAAGGTCTGGCGGGACGGCGGCCGGTTCGACGGCTGGTCCGAGCACTTCTCCTACCGGCGCTGGGTCGACTGCGCGGCGGAGGCGCTCGAACCGCTGGGTGTCGACCTCGACTGGTTCACCACCCGCGAGCGGGGTGGCGACGAGATCCTGCCGTGGGACCACCTGGACTCCGGCCTGGAGCGGGACTGGCTGTGGGAGGACTGGCAGGAGGCCCTCGACGGCCGCGAGCAGGACGACTGCCGCTGGACCCCGTGCTTCGACTGCGGGGTGTGCCCGTCCACCGGCACCGACATCGAGGTCGGTCCCAGCGGCACCACGCTGCTGCCCCTGACGGTGGTCAACCCGACGGCGTCCGCCACAGGATCGCTGCAGGGACCGGGCGCGGGTGACTGAGCAGAACGGACTGTCCTCGATCCCCGACCCCGGCGTCCTCGACGGCGACGCGGACTGGGAGCACGGCGGCCGGCGGCTGCGGGTCCGGGTCGCCGACGAGCGGGACGTCGCCGCGCTGGCCCGGCTGCGCCGGCAGTGGCTGGAGGAGCGGGCCGGGCGTGCGGTCGCCGACCCGGCGTTCGAGGAGGCGTTCGCGGCGTGGTGGCGGGTCGAGCAGCCCCGCCGCGCGTTCTGGGTCGCCGAGGCCGGCAGCGACCGGGCCGGCTGGACGCCGATCGGCTCGATCAACGTGCTGGAGACCGTGCAGATGCCCCGCCCGGGGGGACGCGGCGCCCGGACCGGGCAGGTCGGGAACGCGTTCGTGCTGGCGGCGTTCGCCGAGGCCGGGGTGCCGCGGGCGCTGCTGTCCGCGGTCGTCGCGCACGCCCGGGAGCGCGGGTACCGGCGGCTGATGCTGGCGCCGACGGCCGGCAGCGCCGCGTTCTACAAGCGGGCCGGGTTCCGGCCCGCCGGCGACACGCTGCTGGTGCTGGAGCCGTAGCGCGCGTCCGTCGGGCGCACGTTCTCGCCCCGAGGTGGGCGGAACTGTGCTGGTCGGGTTGCGGGCGCGGGTCGGCGTGCGCGTTGTCGCCCCGGCGGAGGCAGGAACGTGCTGATCGAGTCCGTGGCGGGGTCCGGGGCGCACGTTCTCGCCCCGAGGTGGGCGGAACTGTGCTGATCGAGTTGCGGGCGCCGGTCGGCGTGCACGTTATCGCCCCCACCGGGGCGAGATGGTGTTGATCGACTCGCGGGCGTTGGTCGGTGCGCACGCTGTCGCCCCGGCGGGGACCGGAACGCGCTGATCGACTCCCGGGAAGGGTGTTGCCGCACCCGTCGTCGGGCCGGCGGGGCGGATCCGTGCTGATCGAGTCGGAGGCGCGCGGCCGCCGCTCTTCTCCAGGTCCCGGGCGGCCTGCGCGAGCACGGCGGGCGTGCTCCCGAAGGCTTCGCGGTACCGGTCTGCTCCTAGACTCGGATCCATGGCGCGCGTGAAGGCGGGAGCGGCAGCGAACCCGGCACCTCCGACGGTGCAACGGGTACGCCTGCGGTTCGCCAAGCGCGGCCGGCTGCGCTTCCTGTCCCACCGCGACGTCGCCCGCAGCTTCGAGCGGGCGGTCCGCCGCGCCGGGGTCCCGGTGTCGCACTCGCACGGGTTCAGCCCGCACCCGCGGCTGTCCTGGGTCGGCGCCGCCCCCACCGGGGCGGCCAGCGAGGCCGAGTACGTCGAGATGGGGCTCACCCGCGAGGTCGACCCCGAGCTGGTGCGGGACGCGATGGACCGGGCCCTGCCCGACGGGCTGGACGTGCTGGAGGCCGCCGTCGCCGAACCACCCGCGCTGGCCGACCGGATCGACGCCGGACGGTGGCGCCTCGAGATCCGGGGCGTGCCCGGCGCCGACGTCGAGAAGGCGGTCGCCGAGCTGATGGCCCGGGACTCGGTGACCGTGATCCGGGTCACGCCATCGGGGCGCAAGGAGATCGACGTGCGGGCCGCGCTGGCCGCGCTGACGGTCGAACCGCAGGTGAGCGCCGACGCTGCGGCGGCAGCGGCGGGTTCCCCGGCTCAGGCTCCGGACTGTGCGATACTGACGGCGGTCGTTCGGCAGACGACACCGACCGTTCGACCCGACGACGTGCTGGGTGCACTTGCCGTTGTCGCAGACCTGGCGCCGCCGGTACCGGTGACGGCCACCCGGTTGGCGCAGGGCCTGCTCGACGACGGGGGTGACCTGGTGGACCCGCTCGGTGCGGCACCGGCGACCCGGGATCGCCCGGCCGGGTCCTGACACGGACGGCGCGAACGCCGCCGCCGGCACGCCGCCGAGCACCAGCCCGGAGATCCGGGACAGCGACACCAGATGTGCCGCACCGCGCACCCGCGCGAGCTGCGGAACGAGTACGCGCAAGGTCCCTGCGCGGCCGCCTCCTCCCGAGGCGCCCGGGGGCGAAGGAGCTGAATGTCCGTGAACGACGCGCCCGCCGGTGGCACCGGCGGGCTCTCCGGTGAGCCCGTCCCCACTCCGGACCTCCCGGAGAAGATCAGGGTGCATGCCCTGGCCAAGTTGGTCGGCCGCACCAGCAAGGACGTCCTGGGCGCCCTGGCGGGTCTCGGTTACGAGGTCCGCAGCGTGCAGTCCAACGTCACCCGGGTGATCGCCGAGCAGGTGGTCGCGGAGCTGGCCGAGCCCGCCGACGCGTCCGCGGCCGCCGCTGCGGCCCCGGAGGCCGCCGCTGCGGCCCCGGAGGCCACCGCTCCGGCCCCGGAGGCCACCGCGACCGAGGTCCCCGCGCCCGCCGGGCCCGCGCCGGCCGCGGGCGGCGCCCCGGCCGCGGACACCTCGCAGGCGGCACCCGCGCCCGCCGAGCGCCCGGCCGGGCTCGACCCGTTCGCCCCCGCGCCGGCGGCCCCCGACCCCGCGCCGAGCCCGGCACCCGCCGAGCAGGCCGCGCCCACCCCGGTGTTCGCGGTGCCGATGTTCCAGGCGCCGAGTGCGACCACCCCGGCCCCGGCGCGGCCCGCGGCCGAACCGGCCGCCGACGAGCCCGCCGACACCGGCAAGAAGGGCCGCAGGTCCCGCAAGAAGAAGCGCGACGACGAGGGCGAGACCGCAGGCGAGGCCCCGGCCCCCGAGGCGGCGGCCGACGACACCGACGACGACACCGACACGAGGGACGCCGCCGACTCCGGCGAGAGCGCCGACGACGACGAGGGCGGCGCCCGCCGCAGGCGCCGCCGTGGCCGCCGCGGCCGTGGTCGCGGCAAGGGCGGCGACGAGCAGGGCGAGAACGGGTACGACGAGTCCGACGACGAGTCCGAGGACAGCACCGCCGGCACCGACAGCACCGCCACCGAGGACTCCGACGACGAGGCCGGCTCCGACTCCGGGGCCACCGCGAGCGAGGACCAGGGGTCGGCCGGTTCCCGCCGCCGCCGTCGCCGCCGCCGTCGCGGGGGCTCCGAGGCCGAGGACCGCTCCGAGGACGACCCGCCGAACACCGTCACGAAGGTCCGCGAGGCCCGCACCGACGCGGCCGACGACGGCGTCCAGGCCGTCCGCGGCTCCACCCGGCTCGAGGCGAAGCGCCAGCGCCGCCGGGACGGCCGTGACGCGGGCCGCCGGCGCCCGCCGATCCTGTCCGAGGCCGAGTTCCTGGCCCGCCGCGAGTCGGTCGACCGGCAGATGGTGATCCGCCAGCTGGCCGACCGCACCGAGATCGGGGTGCTGGAGGACGGCGTCCTCGTCGAGCACTTCATGACCGGCGGCGGCTCCGGCAGCGCGAGCATGGTCGGCAACATCTACCTCGGCCGGGTGCAGAACGTGCTGCCGTCGATGGAGGCGGCGTTCGTCGACATCGGCCGCGGCCGCAACGCCGTCCTCTACGCCGGCGAGGTCAACTGGGACGCCGCCGGGCTCAACGGCAAGGCCCGCAAGATCGAGCAGGCGCTGTCGTCCGGCGACCAGGTCCTGGTGCAGGTCACCAAGGACCCGGTCGGTCACAAGGGTGCCCGGCTGACCACGCAGATCTCGCTCGCCGGCCGGTTCCTGGTCTACGTGCCCTCCGGCGGTGCCGCCGGGATCTCCCGCAAGCTGCCCGACACCGAGCGCAAGCGGCTCAAGGAGATGCTGAAGGAGATCGTCCCGTCCGAGGCCGGGGTGATCATCCGCACGGCGTCCGAGGGCGTCTCGCACGAGGCGCTGGAGCGCGACGTCCGCCGCCTGCAGGCGCAGTGGGAGGTCGTCAAGGAACGTTCCGAGAAGACCGGTCCGGGCGCGCCGAAGGCGCCGACGCTCCTGTACGAGGAGCCGGACATGCTGGTCAAGGTGGTCCGTGACCAGTTCAACGAGGACTTCTCGAAGCTGGTCGTGTCCGGCGCCGACGCCTGGGACACCGTCTCCGGCTACGTCGAGCACGTGGCGCCCGAGCTGACCGACCGGATGCACCGGCACACCGGGCCGTCCGACGTCTTCACCGAGCACCGGATCGACGAGCAGCTGCTCAAGGCGCTGGACCGCAAGGTCTGGCTGCCGTCCGGCGGCACGCTGGTGATCGACCGGACCGAGGCGATGACCGTCGTCGACGTCAACACCGGCAAGTTCACCGGCTCCGGCGGCAACCTCGAGGAGACCGTCACCCGGAACAACCTGGAGGCGGCGGAGGAGATCGTCCGCCAGCTCCGGCTCCGGGACATCGGCGGGATCATCGTCGTCGACTTCATCGACATGGTGCTGGAGGCCAACCGGGACCTGGTGCTGCGCCGGCTCACCGAGTGCCTCGCCCGGGACCGGACCCGCCACCAGGTCGCCGAGGTGACCTCGCTGGGCCTGGTGCAGCTGACCCGCAAGCGGGTCGGCGGCGGGCTGCTGGAGAACTTCTCCACGCCGTGCGAGCACTGCCGGGGCCGGGGCGTGATCGTCTCGACGGACCTGCCGGTGGAGCACTCCCACGGTGACGGCCGCGTGAGCGGCTCCGACGGCGGCAACGGCGACGGCGGGGGACGCCGCCGCAGGCGTCGTGGCGGCGGGGGCGGTGACTCCGGCGGCGGGGCGAACGGCAGCACCGGCTCCGACCGCAGCTCCGAGCGGAACGGGCAGGCCGACCGCAGCGTCGACACCAGCTCCGCGGTCGCCGGGGTCGCGGCGGTCGCCGCGGGCCGCAGCCTCCGGGGTGACGACGGCGCATCCGCCGGTTCCTCGGTCCCCAGCACCGGGGACAGCACCGTGGTCGACGCTGCGCCCGCGCCGGCCACGGACACCGAGGCCGGCCCCACCGCCGGGCCTGCTCCCGAGGGCGGCGCCGCCGCGCCCTCGCGGGAGGGCGGCGCCACCGCGCCGTCGCCGGAGCGCGGCGCCACCGCGCCGTCGGGGGAGCGCGGCGCCACCCCGGCACCCGTGGCGGAGAGCGGCACGACCGCACCGCCCACCCCGGACAGCCGCGCGACGCCCGCGCCGGCTCCGGCCGGGGACCGCGCCGCCGGCGACCGCGACACCCCGACCGCACCCACCCCGGGCGCGCCCGCGACCGCCGGTGACCGGGATGGCACGACCACCGCCGCCACCCCGGCCCCCGTCCCGGCCGCGCCGGACACCCCCGCGGCCGGCGACGCCCCGGCACCGCGCCGGCGCCGGGTCAGCCGCTCGGCGGGCGCCCCGCGCACGGCCGCCGAACCGGTCGTCATCACCACCCCGGCCCCGGCCGGGGAGGCCGCGACCGCCCCGGCGGCGCCGTCGGTCCCGGCCGCGTCGTCGGTTCCCGAGGCGGACCCGGCGGCGCCCGCCCCGGCCGTCCCCGAGCAGCCGGAGCCGTCCCCGGCCGTCGCCCGGCCCCGGCGCCGCCGCCGGGCGGCGTCCCGCCCGGCGGGCCCGCCCCAGGACGGGGGGTGAGTGCGGCCCCGGAAGCGGGGTCGCGTACCCTTGACCGACAGAAACCACGCCTCTGTGCTCGAAACTGGGGGCAGTGGTGTGCGCGCCGGGACCGGCGCGAGCTGTGAAGACCCGAGCGCGAACGAGCGCCCCCGATGTTCAGGAGTCGTGCGTCAGCGATGTACGCGATCGTCAAGACCGGCGGCAAGCAGTACAAGGTGGCCGTCGACGACGTGGTCACCGTCGAGAAGATCGACGGTGAGCCCGGCGCCGAGATCAGCCTGCCCGCCGTGCTGCTCGTCGACGGCGACCAGGTGACCACCGACGTGGACGGCCTCACCTCCGCGGTGACCGCCACGGTCGTCGAGCACACGAAGGGTCCGAAGATCCGGATCCACAAGTTCAAGAACAAGACCGGGTACCACAAGCGTCAGGGCCACCGCCAGCCGCTGACGAAGGTCCAGGTCACCGCGATCGGCAAGTAAGGAGCCCGCGTCATGGCACACAAGAAGGGTGCGTCCAGCTCCCGCAACGGTCGCGACTCCAACGCCCAGTACCTGGGCGTGAAGCGCTTCGGCGGCCAGACCGTCAAGGCCGGTGAGATCCTCATCCGCCAGCGCGGCACCAGCACCCACCCGGGTGTGAACGTCGGCCGGGGCAACGACGACACGCTGTTCGCCCTCGCCGCCGGCACCGTCCAGTTCGGTGTCAAGCGCGGCCGCAAGACCGTCAACATCGTGCCGGCCGAGGTCTGAGCGACCCGCGCCAGCACAGCCAGCGCCGACGGCGGGTCACCCCACGGGTGGCCCGCCGTTCGTCGTGTGGCGATCCGACATCGTAGGGAGGCACCGAGCATGTCCCGGTTCGTGGACCGCGTCGTGCTGCACGCGACCGCCGGAGCCGGGGGCAACGGCTGCGCCTCGGTGCACCGCGAGAAGTTCAAGCCGCTCGGCGGCCCCGACGGGGGCAACGGCGGCCGGGGCGGCTCGGTCGTCCTCGTCGTCGACGAGGGTGTGCACACGCTGCTCGACTACCACCACCGCCCGCACGCGACCGCGAAGAACGGCACGCAGGGCCAGGGCTCGTTCAAGAACGGCGCCAACGCGCCGGACCTGGAACTGCGCGTCCCGGACGGCACCGTGATCCTCGACGAGGACGGCGAGATCGTCGCCGACCTGGTCGGGGCGGGCACCCGGTTCGTCGCGGCGCAGGGTGGCCGGGGCGGGCTCGGCAACGCCGCGCTGGCCTCGACGGCGCGCAAGGCGCCCGGGTTCGCGCTGCTCGGCGAGCCCGGCGAGGAGGTGCACTACACCCTCGAGCTGCGGTCGCTGGCCGACGTCGGCCTGGTCGGCTTCCCCAGCGCGGGCAAGTCGTCGCTGGTCGCCGCGCTCTCCGCGGCCCGGCCGAAGATCGCCGACTACCCGTTCACCACGCTCGTGCCGCAGCTCGGCGTGGTCAGCGCCGGCGACGAGAGCTTCACCGTGGCCGACGTCCCCGGGCTGATCCCCGGCGCCGCCGGCGGGCGCGGCCTGGGCCTGGAGTTCCTGCGGCACATCGAGCGCTGCGCGGTGCTGGTCCACGTGGTCGACTGCGCCACCTTCGAGACCGAGCGGGACCCGGTCTCCGACATCGAGGCCCTGGAGACCGAGCTCGCGCACTACGCCGACCAGCTCGGCACCAGCGCGCTCGGGGAACGGCTCGACCAGCGGCCGCGGCTCGTCGCGCTCAACAAGATCGACGTCCCGGACGCCGCGGAGCTCGTCGACATGGTCCGCGACGACCTCACCGAGCGGTTCGGCTGGCCGGTCTTCCCGATCTCCACCGCGTCCCGGGCCGGGCTGCGGGAGCTGACGTTCGCGATGGCCGAGCGGGTCGCCGCGGCCCGGACCGCGCAGCCGGAGTCCGAGCCGGCCCGGACCGTCATCCGGCCGAAGGCGGTCGACGACTCCGGCTTCACCGTCGGGCCCGACCCCGAGCTCGAGGGCGGGTTCGTGGTGCGCGGCGAGCGCCCCGAGCGGTGGATCCGGCAGACCAACTTCGACAACGACGAGGCCGTCGGCTACCTGGCCGACCGGCTCGCCCGGCTCGGCGTCGAGGAGGAGCTGGCCAGGGCGGGCGCCGTCCCCGGCTGCCCGGTCACGATCGGCGACGTCACCTTCGACTGGGAGCCGTCCACCCCGGCCGGGGTCGCGGCGCTGCTCACCGGGCGCGGCACCGACGTCCGCCTGGAGACGAACGACCGGGTCGGCGCCGCCGACCGCAAGCGGGCCCGTGCCGCGCGCCGGGCCCACCTGTCGGACGCCGAGCTCGCGGCCGGGGCGCGGTACGCCTCGGACCGCGAGATCGAGGAGTGAGCACCCGCGCCGCGATCGGGGCGGCGCGCCGGGTCGTGGTGAAGGTCGGGTCGTCGTCGCTGACCAGCCTCACCGGCGGCCTCGACCCGGCCCGGCTCGACGCGCTGGTCGACGCGATGATGACCCGCCGGGAGGCGGGCAGCCAGGTGGTGCTCGTGTCCTCGGGCGCGATCGCGGCCGGGCTCGCCCCGCTCCAGCTCGGCAAGCGGCCCCGCGACCTCGCCACCCAGCAGGCCGCCGCCTCGGTCGGGCAGCTGCTGCTGGCGCACGCGTACTCGGCGTCGTTCGCCCGGTACGGGCAGGGCATCGGGCAGGTGCTGCTCACCGCCGACGACATGATCCGCCGGTCGCACTACCGCAACGCCCAGCGCACCCTGGAACGCCTGCTGCAGCTGGGGATGCTGCCGGTGGTGAACGAGAACGACACCGTGGCCACCGAGGAGATCCGGGTCGGCGACAACGACCGGCTCGCCGCGCTCGTCGCGCACATCGTCGGCGCGGACGCCCTCGTGCTGCTCTCCGACGTCGACGGCCTCTACGACGGTCACCCGCGCACCCCCGGGGCGTCGCTGGTCACCGAGGTGGACGATCCCGCCGAGCTGGCCGGGATCAGCGTCACCCGGCCCGGGTCGGGGCTCGGCACCGGCGGGATGGCCACCAAGGTCACGGCGGCGGCGATGGCGTCCGCGGCCGGGATCCCGGTGTTGCTCACCTCGGCGGAGGAGGCGGCCGCCGCGGTCGAGACCGGCGCGGAGGGACCGAAGGTCGGCACCGCGTTCCGGGCGTCCGGGCGGCGGATGAGCGCGCGCCGGTTCTGGCTGCGGCACGCCGCCGACGTCCGCGGGGCCCTGGACCTCGACGACGGCGCGGTGGAGGCCGTCCGGGCCAAGCGGCGGTCGCTGCTCGCCGCCGGCGTGCACGGGGTGTCCGGGGACTTCGTGGCCGGTGACGTCGTCGAGCTGCTCGCCCCGCACGGCCGGGCGATCGCCCGCGGCGTGGTGTCCTACGACGCCACCGAGCTGCCGTCGATGATCGGCCGCCGGACCCGGGAGCTGCCCCCCGAACAGCGGCGGGAGCTCGTCCACGCGGACGACCTCGTCCTGCTGTAGGTCCGGCTGGCGTCCGGCGCGCGGTAGCGCGAGGATGCCGGCCATGGCGACGGCGGAGCAGGCCCGGGAGCGGCTCGTCGCCGACCTGGTGCGGGACGGCCGCGTGCGCAGCCCGCGGGTCCGCGCGGCCATGGAGGCGGTGCCCCGGCACCTGTTCCTGCCGGGGCTCGACCCGGCGGCCGCCTACGCCGACGAGGCCGTCCCGATCAAGACCGACGGCGGCGTCACGGTCAGCTCGGTGTCCCAGCCCTCGATGGTGGCGATCATGCTGGAGCAGCTGGAGGCCGCACCGGGGCACCGGGTGCTGGAGATCGGCGCCGGCGCGGGGTGGAACGCCGGCCTGCTCGCGCACGTCGTCGGACCGGACGGGGCGGTGATCACCGTCGATATCGACGACGACCTCGTCGAGGGCACCCGGAAGAACCTCGCCGCGGCGGGCCTGGAGCGGGTCACCGCGGTCACCGCGGACGGCGCGGGCGGCTATCCCGCCGGGGCCCCCTACGATCGGATCGAGCTGACGGTCGGCGCGACCGCGATCCGCCCCGAGTGGGTCGCGCAGCTCGTGCCGGACGGGCGGCTGCTGCTGCCGCTGACGGTGCGCGGCAGCCAGCTGTCGATCGCGTTCACCCACACCGGCCCGGGCCTGCTGACCTCGACGTCCGTGCGGAGCTGCGCGTTCGTCCGGCTCCGGGGGGCGGGCGCCGACCCCGGACGGGACACGGTGCTGCCCGGTGGCGGCTGGACGGTGCAGCCGGCCTGCCGGGACGTGGCCGAGGGGGACGCCGGCCTGGAGGTGCTGGAACGGGCGCTGCACGAGCCGGGCCGGGACCGGGACGCACCGGTACCGGGCTCGGTGTCGGACCTGTGGGACGGGCTCGGGCTGTGGTGCGCGCTCGCGGACCCGCGCGTGGTCCGGCTGCTCGGCCCGGACGGCGGGTGCCTCGCGCGGTCGCTGTTCGGGCTGGCCGGGGTGCGGGCCGGGCTGGGCCTGGTGACCGAGGATGGCTGCGCGCTGCTGGTCGCCGACCCGCCCGCGACGATCCGGTCGTTCGGCCCGGGCGGGGACGGCGCGGCCGACCGGCTGGCCGCGCTCGCCGCGGGCTGGGTGCGGGCCGGGCGCCCGCACGCCGCGGACCTGCGGGTCGACGCCGTCGTCCCGGAACTGGCCGACGATCCTCCTCCGGTGCCGGACGGTGGCCGGGAGATCGTCGACGGCGCGGGCACCCGGCTGCGGATCGCGTGGGGGACCGGCCCCTGACCCGGCGCGGTCATCGCGACGACGTCGAGCGCGGCCGGGTGGTCGGCTCAGGCCTCCACGATCTCGAAGTCGACCTTGCCGCCGTTGATGCCGGTGACGGTCACCGCGACCGGGATGCCCTCGCCGGCGACGGTCACCGTGCAACCGACCTTCCCGCCGGTGGTCGGCGGGAGGTCGCCCTCGCACGCGGTCGCGTCGACCGGCAGGCCGGCCTGCCGGGCGAGCGACGAGGTCACCATGTCCTGCAGCAGCGCCTTCGGGACCGGCCGGGCCTCGGTGCTGATGTCGAACGACACGTCGTCGCCGTTCACCGCGGTCACCCGCACGACGGCGCCGACCGGCTGACCGCCGGTGCGGAACTCGCAGGTCTGGGTGGTGCCGACGGTCGCGTCGAGGTCAGTGGGGCAGTCCGCGGTGCCGCCGTCGATCGCGACGCCCTGGGCGCCGAGCTGGGTGACGATCTGGCTCTCCACGCTCTCGGCCGGCACCGAGTAGAACGTGCAGGCGGTGGTCGAGAGCAGTGTCGCGGTCGTCGCGGCGCCGATCATGGTCAGGCGGGTGATGGTGCGCAGGGCCGTGCTCACGGCGGTCCTCCTCGGACGGTGCCCGCCGGCCCGGTCGGCCGGAGGGCTGGTGGGAGGACTCTGCGCCGAGGCACTGGCAGCCGACTTGCACCGGCGCTTGCAACCGGGCCGGGGTCAGGCGCTCCGGTCCGCCGGCCGCAGCACCGCCGGGGCGCCGTCCAGCTCGGCGAGCACGGTCTCCACGGCGGCCCGCCCGCCGGCGACCCCCTCGCCGAACGCCCGGGCGAACCGCTCCGCCGGGTGCGGCCCCGCCTCCAGCGCGGCCCGGACCAGCGCCACGTTCCGATCGGAGTCCTGCGGGTCCATCTGCGCCGGCTGGAAGCCGACCTCCCCACCCACCGCCGAGACCGCACCGAGCAGCCGGGCACCCCGCTCGCCGTCACCGAACAGGCCCAGCGCACCGGCCAACGCGTGCAGCCCGACCAGCCACGACGTGACGTCCGGCTGGTCGCCGATCAGCCGGACGGTCGGCAGCGCCTCGGCGAGCGCCGCCGCGGCGTCACCGCGGTCCATGTACACCTTGGTCAGGTTCCAGCGGGCGGACCCCTCGGCGAACCCGTGCCCGCACGCCCGGGCGACCGCGGCGCTCGCCTCGAACCGCGCGATCGCCGTGGCGGGATCGCCGCCGAACCGGGCGAGCTGACCGAGCGCGGCCAGCGTCTCGGACTCGCCGGGGCCGTCCGCGGCGGCGCGCGCCACCGCGTGCGCCCGCTCGATGAACGCCGCCGCGGCGGCCGGGTCGGTCGCCGCGGCCAGGTACGCGCGGAACGCGAGCCCGCGCGCGACCTTCGTCGGGTGCAGCGCCGGGTCCATCCGCTCCAGCCCGGCGACGACGTCCGCGCCGGCCCCGGCGTGGTCGCCCGCGAGGTAGCGCAGCGGCCCGGCCGCGAAGTGGGCGAGCCCGAGGGCGGCCGGGTCGGCGTCCGGGCCGGCCGCCGCGAGCGCCGCGGACGTCCAGCCGATGCCCTCGGCGATCCGCCCGAAGCGGTACCAGTACCAGCCGAGCGCCCCGGCCAGGCGCAGCGCGTCGTCCACGGCCTCCGCAGAACCGTCGGCGAGCGCGGTGGCGAACGCCACCCGGACGTTCGGCTGCTCGGCCCGGACCCGGCCGAACCAGCGCGCCGCGTCGTGCCCCAGCCAGTTCCGGTCGGCCTCGGCGACGAGGTCGCGCACCCAGCGGCGGTGCCGGGCCGTGGCGTCCGGGCGGGCACCCTCGTCCAGCACCGTGCCGCCGAAGGCCCGCAGGGTCTCCAGCAGATCGAACCGGCGCGGGCCCGGGCCGGTGACGTCGACCCGAACCAGCGACTTCGCGACCAGGGCCGCGAGCTCGTCGCGGACCGGGCGCCCGGCGACGGCGGCCGCGGCGGTGGCGTCGAACCCGCCGGCGAACAGCGACACCCGCCCGAACAGGTCCCGCTGGGCCGCCGTCAACTCGTCGACCGACAGGGCCACGGTGCGCTGCAGGCTGCGGTGCCGGGCCGGCGCCGTCCGCGGGCCGCCGACGAGCAACCCGAACCGGTCGCCCAGGGCGTCGGCGATCTCCGGGACCGACAGCGTGCGGCTGCGGGCCGCCGCCAGCTCCACGGCCAGCGGCAGCCCGTCGAGGGCCGTGCACACCTCGGCGACCCGGGCGCGGTCGCCGGCGGTCGGGGTCCAGCCGGGCGCGGCCGCCCCGGCCCGCTCCAGGAACAGCGCCTCCGCGTCGGCCGGGGCCAGCGGGTCGAGCACGCGCAGGTGCTCGCCGGGCACCGCCACCGGTTCCCGGCTGGTCGCCAGGACCCGCAGCCCCGGGCAGGCCGGCAGCAGCACCGCGAGCAGGCCGGCGACGGCGTCGAGCACGTGCTCGCAGTTGTCGAGCACCAGCAGCGCCTCGGTGCCGGCGAGCGCGGCCGCCAGCGCGTCCGGTGCCTGCGCGGTGACCACTCCCGCGGTCTCGGCGACGACCGGGGCCAGCAGGTCCGCGCCGGTCACGGCGAGGTCGGCGAGCTCGGCCAGCCACACCGTCCCGGCCCGCTCCCGGGCGGCCGCGAGCGCCAGCCGGGTCTTGCCGACCCCACCCGGCCCGACGACGGTCACCAGCCGGTGCGCGTCCAGGCCGGCGGCCAGCCCGGCGAGGTCGGCGTCCCGCCCGAGCAGCGGCGTGAGCGGGGCCGGCAGCGCGCGGCGCGGGCGGGCGGCCGCCGGCACCGGCGCGTCGGCGGCCGGGGCGCGGTGCAGCAGCGCCGGGTCGTGGGCGAGCACGGCCCGCTCGGTCTCCCGCAGGCCGGGCCCGGGATCGACGCCGAGCTCCTCGGCGAGGGTGGCCCGGGCGGTGCGCAGCACGGCGAGCGCGTCGGCCTGCCGGCCGGCCCGGTAGAGGGCGCGGGCGCGCAGCTCCCAGCCGCGCTCGCGCAGCGGGTGCTCCCGGGTCAGCGCCTCCAGCTCACCGAGGAGGGCGGCGTCCGCGCCGGTGGCGAGCCCGGCCGCGGCCCGGTCCTCCCGGACACCGGTGCGCAGCTCGTCCATCGCCGCCGTCTCGGCCTGCAGGAACGCCCGGCCGTCGAGATCGGCGAACGGGGCACCGGTCGCGGCCGCGGCGGCCCGGTCCAGCAGCGTGAGCGCCTCGTGCGGCCGCTGCGCGGCGAGCGCCGCGGCGCCGCGGGCGGCCAGGTCGCGCAGCGCCCAGGCGTCGACCCGGTCCGGGGGCAGCGCGAGCGCGTACCCGGTGTCGTCCCGGACGAGCACGGTGGCGGCGCTCCGGGCGGACCGTTCCGGTTCCAGGACGCCGCGCAGCCGCGCGACGTAGGTGTGCAGCGCCTGCCGGGCCGCCGGTGGCGGGACGCCGTCCCAGGCGGCGTCGATGAGGGCGTCCTCGCCGACCGGGCGCCCGCCGGCGACGACGAGCGCGGCCACCAGGGAGCGCGGGAGCGGCCCGCCCAGGGCGAGCGGCTCGCCGTCGCGGGTGGCCCGCACGCCGCCGAACACGGAGATGTGCAGGCCGGACCCGGCGCTCAGCGCGGAACTCCGGTCCTCGGCACGGCGATCACCCTAGGATCCGGGTACCGCCCAGGAGAATCATCGATCCTGAGGATGCGGAGCCGGTCAGGCCGGCTCGAGGTGCACCAGCGGGATCTCGCGGGTGGTGCTGCGCTGGTAGCCGGCGTAGTTGCGGTACCGCCCGGCGATCTGCGGCCACAGCCGCGCGCGTTCCTGCGGGTCCGCGACCCGGGCCCGCATCGGCACCGCCGGCCCGCCCTGCACCGCCACCCGCACGTCCGGGTTCGCCCGCAGGTTGAGGAACCAGGCGGGGTGCCGGTCGTCGCCGCCCCGGGAGGCGACGACGACGTAGCGCCCGTCGCCGTGCAGCGGTGCCGTGAGCAGCACGGTGCGCGGCTCGCCGGTCCGCCGGCCGGTCGTGGTCAGCTCGACGACCGGCATGCCGGCCGCCGAGTAGCCGACCTTCCCGCGGGTGAGGGTGATCAGGAGCCGGTGGGCGGCGTTCATCGCCTTCAGCACGACGTCCGGTGGGTTCACACCCTGATCGTACTTGTCGGTAACGTCGCGTCAGCCGGCGATCGCCAGCGTCATCGGCAGCACCTCCGTAGCCCCGGCCCGCCGGACCGCCCGCGCCGCCACCGTCATCGTCCAGCCGGAGTCGACCAGGTCGTCGACGAGCAGCACCGGGCCGCCGACCCCGGACAGGTCCGGCAGGGCCGCGGTGTCCAGGCCCTCCCACACCGCCGCGAGCCGCTGCGCCGAGTTCTCCCGGGCCCCCGGCCGCTCGCCGGCCGGCGGCAGCGTGCCGAGCAGCGGCAACCGGCCGATCCCGGCGATCCGGGCGGCCAGGTGTTCCAGCTGGTGGGGGCGGGTGCGCGAGCCGATCCCGACCACGCCGACCGGGCGCCGCTCCCAGCCCCACCCGGCCAGCACCCGCACCACCGCGTCGAGCACGTCCGCCGGGACCGGCTCGTCGGGCCCGGCCAGCAGCTCGCGCAGCCGGGTGCCCCAGCCGATGTCGGACAGCCGCCCGATCGCCCGGCCGGGCGCGGCCTGCTCGGCCGGCGGGATCTTCCCGGAGAGCGGGACGCCGATCTCCTTCATGCCGGCCGGCCACATCTTCCGCGGCGCGATCTCGATCCCGGGCCGGGACAGCCGCTCCTGCGCGGCCTGCTCGCCGTCGGCGGGCACCTCGCCGGACCAGACGGTGCCGGTGCAGGTGTCGCAGCGCCCGCACGGCGTCGGGTCGGGATCGTCGAGCTGGCGGCGCAGGAACACCAGCCGGCACTCGGTCGTCGCGATGTAGTCGAGCATCGCCCGCTGCTCGGCCTTGCGTGCCTCGTTCACCCGCTGGTGCCGCTCGGTGTCGTAGACCCAGTCCGCCCCGGTCGCGATCCAGCCACCCTTGACCCGCTTCGCCGCGCCGTCGGCGTCGAGCACCTTGAGCAGCATCTCCAGCCGGGTCCGGGACAGGTCCACCTGCGTCTCGATCGCGGCCGTGGAGCGGGGCTGCTCGGACAGGACCGCCAGGGTCTGGCGGACCAGCGGCTCCGGCGGGAACGCCAGCGACGCGAAGTACGCCCAGATGTCCCGGTCCTCCCGGCCGGGCAGCAGCACCACCTCGGCGCGGTCGAGCGCGCGCCCGGCCCGCCCGATCTGCTGGTAGTACGCCACCGGTGAGGCGGGCGCGCCCAGGTGCACGACGAACCCGAGGTCGGGCTTGTCGAAGCCCATGCCCAGCGCGGACGTCGCCACCAGGGCCTTCACCCGGTTCTCGAGCAGGTCCGACTCGGCCGCCAGCCGCTCCTCCGGGTCGGTCTTCCCCGAGTAGGACCGCACCGCGAACCCGCGCTCGCGCAGGAACTCGGCCACCTCCTCGGCGGCCTGCACGGTCAGCATGTACACGATCCCCGCGCCGGGCAGCTCGCCGAGCTTCGCGGCCAGCCAGGCCAGCCGCCGGGCCGGGGTGGGCAGCTGCACCACGGCCAGCCGCAGCGACTCGCGGTCCAGCGACCCGCGCAGGACCAGCGTGTCGCCCCCGGTCCCCATGCCGAGCTGCTCGGAGACGTCGGTGACCACCCGGTCGTTCGCCGTCGCCGTCGTCGCCAGCACCGGGATGCCTGGCGGCAGCTCGGCGATCAGCGTGCGCAACCGCCGGTAGTCCGGGCGGAAGTCGTGGCCCCAGTCCGACACGCAGTGCGCCTCGTCGACCACCAGCATCCCGGCGGTCGCGGCGAGCTTCGGCAGGACCCGGTCCCGGAAGTCGGGGTTGTTGAGCCGCTCGGGGGAGACCAGCAGGACGTCGACGTCGCCGTTGGCGATGTCGGCGTACACCGCGTCCCACTCGTCGGCGTTCGCCGAGTTCACCGTGACGGCCACGATCCCGGACCGGATCGCCGCGTCGATCTGGTTGCGCATCAGCGCCAGCAGCGGGGACACGATCACCGTGGGCCCCGCGCCCTGCTCGCGCAGCAACGCGGTCGCCACGAAGTAGACCGCGGACTTGCCCCAGCCGGTGCGCTGCACGACCAGCGCCCGCCGGTGCTGCGCGACGAGGGCCTCGATCGCCGTCCACTGGTCCTCGCGCAGCCGGGCGCCCTCGCCTGCGAGCTGTTCCAGGACGGCCTCGGCGCGGTCACGCAGGTCTGTCGATGCGGTGGTCACGTCCACCATGGTGGCGCCGACCCCCGACAGCCTCGCGGGGACCCGGTCAGCTCGTGCGGCGGCGCACGTACGCCTCGATGCCGTCGAGCACGATCCCGAGCCCGAAGTCGATGTCGGCGTCGACGTCGCGTGCGCCGCCGGGGGACGGGCCGGTGCCGGCCAGTGCCGCCGCCATCTCCGGGTAGTCCCCGGGGGCGGCGAGGTGGCGTAGCACCGCCTCGAAGTCGTGCATGGGGTTCGCCGCGTCGAGATCCGCCGGGTCCAGCTCGGACTCCGGGGTGTCGACCGGCAGCCCCCGGGTGCGGCGCACGTCGGTGGCCGCCGCCCGCGCGGCCTCGGACTGCACCCGGGCCTCGGCGAGCACGTGCTGGGCGAGCAACCCGATGATCGCCAGCTTCTCCTCGCCGGTCAGATCGACCCCCCGCAGCAGCGCGAACGCCTCCTCCATCCACCGCATCCGGTGCGGGCCGGGCGGCAGGACGGCCAGCGGGAGTTCCAGGAACCACGGCCGGGCGAGGACCCCCTCGATCTGGGCGCGGGTCCACGCCTCCAGCCCGGAGCGCCAGTCGCCGGCGTGCTCGGGCATCGCCAGCTCCGCGGCGAGATGGTCGGCCAGCAGGGCCAGCAGCTCGTCCTTGCTCGCGACGTGCCGGTAGAGCGCCATCGCCGAGAAGCCCAGGGACTCCGCGACCCGGGCCATCGACACCGCGCCCAGCCCCTCGGCGTCGGCGAGGTCCGCGGCCGCCGTCACGATCTGCTGCACGCTCAGGGACGGCTTCGGCCCGCGCCGGGGCCGGTCGGTTCGCCCCCACAGCCGTCGCAGGGTCGACGGCACCTCCTGCTCGCCCATGTCGCCCATCCTCCCGCGGCCGGTTCGCCGCGGATCCACCGTGTCCGTCGTACGCTGTTGATGCTATAAACAGTTTTCAGCATAAGCAGTAGGAGGAACCGAGATGGACGAACCCGTGGTGCTGGTACGGGGCCTGTGCAAGAGCTACGGCGGTGCCCGCCGCCCCGTCCGGGTGCTGGACGGCGTCGACCTGCGGCTCGAGCAGGGGGAGGTGCTGGCGCTGCTCGGGCCGAACGGGGCCGGGAAGACCACCACGGTCCGCGTTCTCAGCACGCTGACCCGGCCGGACGGCGGCAGCGTGCTCGTCGCCGGACACGACGTCGTCACCGAGGCCCGCCGGGTCCGTGAGGTCATCGGCCTCACCGGGCAGTACGCGGCGGTCGACGAGAAGCTGACCGGCCGGGAGAACCTGACGATGATGGCGCGGCTGGCGCACCTGCCCCGCCGCGCGGTCCGGCCCCGGGTCGACGAGCTGCTCGAGGGCTTCGAACTCACCGGTGCCGCCGGGCGGCAGCTGCGGACCTACTCGGGAGGGATGCACCGCCGGCTCGACCTGGCCGCCGGGCTGCTCCGGCACCCGAGGGTGCTGTTCCTCGACGAACCCACCACCGGCCTGGACCCGCGCAGCCGGCACGGGATGTGGGACGTCATCGCCCGCGTCGTCGCCGACGGCACCAGCCTGCTGCTCACCACCCAGTACCTGGAGGAGGCGGACCGGCTCGCCGACCGCGTCGCCATGATCGACGGTGGCCGGGTGGTCGCCGAGGGCACGCCCGCGCAGCTCAAGCGGGAGGTGGGTGACGCGAGCGTCGAGCTGACCTTCGCCGCGGTCACGGACGTGGCCCGGGTGGCGTCCGAGCTCGGCGTCGCCGCGCCCGCCGCACGGGAGATGCGGGTGCCCACCGACGGCTCGGTCGGGCACGTGCGACACATCCTGGCCGGCGTCGAGGCGGCCGGGGTCGTCCCCGAACACTGGCAGCTGCGCGCGCCCACCCTGGACGACGCGTTCCTGGCGCTGACCGGGCACGCCACCCGGGCGGCCGGCGACCGCGTGCCCGAGGAGGTGGCGGCGTGACCGCGACGACAGGAGATCCGCGACCGGTGTCCGGGTGGCTGCGGGTCGTGCCGGACACCATGACCATGACCGGCCGGGTGTTGCGGCTCGCCCGCCGCGATCCCGACGAGCTGCTCGTCGCGCTGCTCCTGCCGACGATGATCATGCTGATGTTCGTCTACGTCTTCGGCGGGGCGATCGAGGTCGGCACCGACTACCTGACCTACGCCACGCCGGGGGTGATCCTGCTCTGCGCCGGCTACGGGGCCTCCAGCACCGCGATCGCGCTGGTCCAGGACACCTCCGGCGGGATCATGGACCGGTTCCGGTCGATGCCGGTCACGGGCGCGACGGTGCTCGCCGGGCACGTGCTGGCGAGCGTGCTCAAGAACCTGGTGACGACGGCGATCGTGCTCGCGGTGGCGGCGGCGATCGGCTTCCGGCCGGACGCGGGTCCGCTCGGCTGGCTCGGGGCGGTCGGGGTGGTCACCGCCTACGTCGTGGCCATCACCTGCGTGGCGACCCTGGTCGGAGTCGTCGCCCGCACGCCCGCCGCGGCCGGGGGGCTGGGCTTCGTCATGCTGTTCCTGCCGTACGTCTCCAGCGCGTTCGTCCCGCCGGAGACGATGCCGGGCTGGCTGCACGGCGTCGCCGAGAACCAGCCGGTGACACCGGTGATCGAGACGGTCCGCGGCCTGCTGGTCGGTCTCGGACCGGACGGCGCCCCGGTCGGTGATCTCGGCCCGACGGCCGCGACCGCGCTCGCCTGGTGCGCGGGGATCGCCACCGTGTCGTCGGTGGCTGCCGCGTGGGTGTTCGCCCGCCGCGGCCGCTGAGGACGCGGTGATCCGGGTCACCCGGCGACCCGGGGCGCGCGCCGTCCCGGCCGGGCGCAGGGCAGGATGGCGGCCGTGAGTACAGCAGCCCACCAGCCCGTGTTCGGCTCCGTCGCCGACGTGACCGCGCGGCTCGGCGAGGCCGGGTACCTGGCGTCCACGGCCGTCGCGACCACGGTGTTCCTCGCCGACCGGCTCGGCAAGCCGCTCCTGGTCGAGGGGCCGGCGGGGGTCGGGAAGACCGAGCTGGCGAAGGCCGTCGCCCAGGCCACCGGCTCCGGCCTGGTGCGGCTGCAGTGCTACGAGGGCATCGACGAGGCCCGGGCGCTCTACGAGTGGAACCACGCCAAGCAGCTGCTGCGGATCACCGCCGGTCAGGGACAGGAGGACTGGGACGCGACCCGCGACGACGTCTTCTCCGAGGAGTTCCTGCTCCCGCGGCCGCTGCTCACCGCGATCCGCCGGACCGACCCGACCGTGCTGCTGATCGACGAGATCGACAAGGCCGACGTGGAGGTCGAGGGGCTGCTGCTGGAGGTGCTGTCGGACTTCCAGGTCTCGATCCCCGAGCTGGGCACGGTCACCGCGAACCGGCGGCCGTTCGTGCTGCTCACCTCGAACTCGACCCGTGAGCTGTCCGAGGCGCTCAAGCGGCGGTGCCTGTTCCTGCACCTGGACTTCCCGGACGCCGACACGGAGCGCCGGATCGTGCTCACCCGGGTGCCGGAGCTGACCGGCCAGCTGACCGATGCACTGGTCCGTACGGTCCGGGTGCTGCGGGCGATGGAGCTGCGCAAGGTGCCGAGCGTCGCGGAGACGATCGACTGGGGCCGCACGCTGCTCGCGCTGGGGATGGACACCCTCGACGACGACGCCGTCCGGGCGACACTCGGCGTGGTGCTCAAGTACCGCTCGGACGAGGAGAAGGCGGTCGCCGAGCTGCGGTTGAACTGATCGGTCGGTCACTCACCGCCGATCGGCGGTACACCGCGACCCACGATGGAGTGAAGATCGGCACTCGACGGGTGCGCCGCGTAACCAGCGGTCCCCACTGCGAGTTGTGCCGGTAGACCGCTCCCCAAGCGACCCGGAGGCACCACGCCGATGACCGCCGTCCCGCCGGACCCCGACCGCCCCGTCCCGCACGCATCTCGCAGGCCCCGGCTCGTCCGGGCCGGATTCGCGGCCGCCGCCGCGCTGGCCCTGACCGTCGCCGCGGCCGGAGCCGCGTCGGCCCAGGACGATCCCGGCTTCGCCGCCCCGGAGGAGGCGACCATCACCCCGGGCGTCATGACGTACACCAACGGTGACGCCCAGTGCACCGCGAACTTCGTGTTCACCGACGGCACCGACGTGTTCCTCGGGCAGGCCGCGCACTGCGCCGGCACCGGCTCCTCGACCGAGGTGAACGGCTGCGAGGCACCCTCGCTGCCGCTCGGCACGCCGGTCGAGATCGAAGGCGCCGACAACCCGGGCACCCTCGCGTACTCGTCCTGGCTCACCATGCAGGAGAAGGGCGAGAAGGACCCCAACGCCTGCCAGTACAACGACTTCGCGCTGGTCAAGCTGGACCCGGCCGACGTCGGCAAGGCCAACCCGACCATGCCGTTCTACGGCGGCCCGACCGGTGTCGACCCCGACGGCACCGCGGCCGGCGAGATGCTCTTCGGCTACGGGAACTCCTCGCTGCGCGGGGGCATCGCGGCGCTCCGGCCGAAGACCGGCGCCTCGGTCGGCACCTCCGGTGAGGGCTGGACCCACACCGTCGCCACGGCCGGGCCGGGCATCCCCGGTGACTCCGGCTCGGGCTACCTGTCCAAGGACGGCTCGGCGCTGGGCGTACTGTCCACGCTGAACCTGGCGCCCGCCGCCGGCACCAACGGCGTCTCCGACCTGCGGTCCGCGCTCGACTACGCCAACGGGCCCGGCGGGTACGACGGCTCGCTGGAGCTGGTGGACGGGCAGAAGCCGTTCAACCCGAACGTCGTCCCGGTCGACCTGGGCGGCTGACGGGCACGAGCCCCGCGGTGTGGGACCGCGGCGCACGACGGCGCTCCGGCCGGAGCTCGGCGGCCGGCCGGAGCGTCGCGCACGGTCCGCATCGTCGCGCATGATGGGCGGGTGAGCACCGTCCCGCCGCCGTCGCCGGTCGCGTCCGCGCACGGCCTGCCCGGCCACCTGGTCGACTTCGTCGCGGCGCTGCGCCGGCACCACGTCGCCGTCGGGCCGGGCGAGACCGTGGATGCTGCGCAGGTCGTCGGCGTGCTGGACCTCCTGGAGCGCGAGCAGCTGCGGGAGGGCCTGGCCGCGGCGCTGCTGCGCCGGTCCGGCCAGCGCGACACCTTCGACGCCCTGTTCGACCTGTGGTTCCCGCCCGCGCTCGGTGCGGGCGCCTCCGA
This sequence comes from Pseudonocardia sp. C8, assembly GCF_014267175.1. Lineage (NCBI taxonomy): Bacteria > Bacillati > Actinomycetota > Actinomycetes > Pseudonocardiales > Pseudonocardiaceae > Pseudonocardia > Pseudonocardia sp. C8. Next base: position 4,096,107 of record NZ_JACMTR010000002.1, on the reverse strand, counting down.
GGTCGACGTCCCGCGGGTCGACGACGGCCAGGCCGGCGGCGGGCAGGGCGCCGTCGACGTCGACGCCCTCCGCGAGATCCTCGCCGACCTGCTCCGCGACGGCGACGAGGAGACACTGCGCGAGCTGGCCCGGGCCGCGGTGGACGCGATCGGCAACGCCGGTGCCGCCGGGCAGGGCGTGCGCGGGCAGGCCGCGAAGCCCCACTGGTCGGCCTACCAGGCGTTGAACGCGCTGTCGCCGGACACGTTGCTGGCGCAGATCCTCGACGGCCTGCGGCAGGAGGGGGACACCGACTTCGTCTCCGAGGTGCGGCGGCGCGAGATCCGCGCCCGGATCGCCCGCTTCCGCGACATGATCCGCGACGAGGCCCGCCGGCGTACCGCCGAGCAGCGCGGCCGCGAGCAGGTGGCCCGCTCGACCACGCCGAAGCAGCCGGACCAGGTGGACTTCCTCAGCGCGAACGCCGTCCAGCTCGCCGAGCTGCGCCGCACCGTGCACCCGCTGGCCCGCCGGCTCGCCTCCCGGCTCTCGGTGCGCCGCAAACGCGCGCACCGCGGGCAGATGGACCTGCGGCGGACCCTGCGCCGGTCGATGTCCACCGGCGGGGTGCCGATGGACCCGGCGTACCGGACGCGGCGGCCCGGTCGCCCGGAGCTGGTGGTGCTGTGCGACGTCTCCGGGTCGGTCGCCGGGTTCAGCCACTTCACGCTGCTGCTGGTCCAGGCGCTGCGCGAGCAGTTCTCGAAGGTGCGGGTGTTCGCGTTCGTCGAGCGCACCGACGAGGTCACGCACCTGTTCGAGCCCGGCGCCGAGCTTGCCGGGGTGATGCAGCGGGTGCTGCGCGAGGCGCAGCTGACCGCGTTCGACGGGCACTCCGACTACGGCAGCGCGTTCGGCGACTTCCTCGAGCAGTACGCCGACGCGATCACCCCGAAGACGTCGCTGCTGGTCCTCGGCGACGGCCGGACCAACTATCGCGACCCCAACCTGCGCGGGTTGCGGATGATGCGCGACCGCGCCCGGCATGCGCACTGGCTGAACCCCGAGCCCGAACGGATGTGGGGCAGCGGGGACTCGGCGGCGCACCGGTACGGCGAGGTGCTGCCGATGCACGAGTGCCGGACGGCCGCCCAGCTGGCCGACGTCGTCGAGGCCCTGCTGCCGGTCTGACGCCGCTGGTCACGGTCCGGTAACGGCCCGTTCGTCCGGTTTCTTGACCGGCTGGCCAATCAGGCGTACACCGGTGCTACCCCAACAGGGTTCTCACGGAGAAGGTGATCGCGATGGCACGGACGGCTCACACGTGGCAGCGGTGGCAGGACTGGGCCGCCCTGGTGATCGGTGTGCTCACGGCTCTCGCCCCGCTGGTGACGGCGACCAACATGGCCGCCGCGTGGACGATGGTCGTACTGGGCGTGGTGCTGGCCGCCACGTCGCTCTGGTCGCTCGCCATGCCCGGTTCGGTGGCGAGTGAATGGACCCACGGCGTCATCGGTGTCCTGCTGTTCCTGGCGCCGTGGGTGATGGGATACACCGAGATGACCGGGGCGTCGTGGACGTCCTGGATCGCGGGCGTGCTCGCCGTGGCCGTGGCCGCGGCCGCGCTCCCGGCGGCGCAGGCCGAGCACCGCGGCCTGGCCGCACACTGACGCGACCGTCGACACATCGGTAAGGGGACCGCGGCCGCGCCGGTCGCGGTCCCCCCGGCGCGCCCGGCAGGATCGGCGCGTGTCATCGATCTCCACGCCCGCCGACGGCGGCCCGGCCCGGGAGCGGATCCTGGACGCGGCCGAGTCCCTGTTCGCCGAGCACGGCTTCGACGCGACGCCGACGTCCCGGATCGCCGAGCAGGCCGGCGTGCCCAAGGGGCTGGTGCACTACTACTTCCGGCGCAAGCCCGACCTGCTGGAGGCCCTGGTCGAGCGGCTGCCGCACCCGGTCCGCGGCTGCGACGTCGCCGTGCCCGGTGATCTCCGGGCCGGGCTGGGTGCGCTGGTGGCCGCGCTGGACCGGGCGCTGGACTCCTCGGCGGTGCTGTCGCACCTGCTGTGGCGGGAGGCGGACACCCACCCCGCGGTCCGCCAGGCCCTGCAACGCCGCGCCTGCGAGCTGGAGCAGGCCGTGCACGAGGTTCTCGCGGCGGCCGGCGGTGACCCGGAGCGGGTCCGGGGAGCCGCCCGGCTGCTCGCCGCGGCGATCGGGCACCGGCACGCGGTCGCCCGGCACGCGGACGACCGGGACGGCATGGAACCCGAGCTGGCGTTCGTGACCGCGGCGTTCGCGTGACCGGGGCCGGTCAGGGCCAGGGGCGCCAGGGTGAACCGGAGTCGGCGTAGCGCGGGACGGTGTGCCTGCGGTCGGCCGCCCGGTGCAGCGCCCAGGCCGACCCGGTCCGCCAGCCGAGCCCGGCGAGCACGAGGAGGATCAGCCCGGCGGTGACCGGGCCCAGCCAGCCGACACCGCCGCTGTTGTGCGCGACCGCGACGACCAGCGGCCCGAGGAACCCGAAGGTCGCGCCGGTGACCAGCGGAAGCTTCGCGTCGGCGAGGACCTCGATCGCGATCAGGCGCCGCTGCTCGGCGTCCGGGGTGCCGCCGGAGCGCAGCAGCGTCCGGGCGGCGGCGCGGTCGCGCGCGAGGCCCATCTCGGGGCCGCGTGCCGGCGCCACGCGGGCCGGGGTCCGCGGCGCGTACAGCCACAGCAGCATCGCGCCGGCCAGGCACAGGAGCCCGCCGGCGACGACACCGGTCAGCAGGTACTCCGCCCGGGAGAGGACGTCGGTGGCGATCGTGTACACCACGCAGAACCACACGACGGCGACGACGGCCGCCGCCCGGGTGACCAGGACCGCGCGGGTCGACGGCGGCTGCACGGTCGGCCACGGGCCCGCGGGCGTCACGTGGGCCGGTGTCTCGCCGGCGCCCCGCTCGTCGGGGAGCGCGCCCTCGCGCAGCCGGCGGCGCCCGGTCGGGCCCGCCTGACCGGCCGGGCCTGCCGGGGTGGGTGGTGCCGGGTACGACGGGAGGTCCGGGCCGTCGGCGGGGGAGCGGGGACCGGAGTGGTGGGGAGCCCGGTCACCGGTGTCCGGAACGCGCATGGGGTCGACGTTACCGGCGGGTCACCGTGGCTCAGCCGGCGGAGGCGGTCCGGCGCGGTGGGTGCGGGCCCAGCGCCGCCGAGCGGCAGGTGCACCCCATTCGGGTCGAACCTTCGTTCGATCCGGCGTAGGGTGGGGGTGTGGACGTCGGCTGGCAGGGATCGCTGTTCGCGACCGTGGTCGGCGACGGTGGCTGCGGCCTCGCGTCGACGGTCCGGCACGAGCTGGGGTACGGCGCGTGGGTCGACGTGATGCCCGGTTGGGTGCCCGACCCGGACGTGCTGTTCGACCGGCTGCGGGCGAGCGTGCCGTTCCGGGCGCATCGCCGGCGGATGTACGACCGCATGGTCGACGAGCCGCGGCTGACCCACCGCTGGCTCCTCGCCGACGGCGACGAGCCGCCCCGGCGGCTGCGGGACATGGCGGTCGAGCTGGGTGCCCGCTACGGCGTGCGGTTCACCCAGGTCGGCGCGAACCTGTACCGGGACGGCGCCGACGGCGTCGCCTGGCACGGCGACCGGGTCGCGCGGGAGTGCGCGGAGGCCGTCGTCGCGCTCGTGTCGCTCGGCGCCGCCCGGCCGCTGCGGCTGCGCCCGGCCGGCGGCGGGCCGTCGGTGTCGTTCACCCCGGCGTCCGGGGACCTGCTGGTGATGGGCGGGACGTGCCAGCGGACCTGGCAGCACAGCGTCCCGAAGGTCGCGGCCTCCGGGCCGCGGATCAGCCTGCAGTTCCGGCACCTGTACCCGGGGGCACCGGGGATTCCGCCGGACGGGCGCGCCGCATAATCTGCGGCGATGCAGCGCAAGATCGGCGTGATGGGCGGGACGTTCGATCCCATCCACCACGGCCACCTCGTGGCGGCCAGCGAGGTCGCGGCCCGCTTCGACCTCGACGAAGTGATCTTCGTGCCGACCGGGCAGCCCTGGCAGAAGTCGCACCGCGAGGTCTCCCCGGCCGAGGACCGCTACCTGATGACGGTGATCGCGACCGCGTCGAACCCCCGGTTCTCGGTGAGCCGGGTCGACGTCGACCGCGGTGGCCCCACCTACACCGCCGACACCCTCGCGGACCTGCAGGGCGCGATGCCCGGCGCGCAGCTGTTCTTCATCACCGGCGCCGATGCGCTCCAGCAGATCCTCTCCTGGCACAAGATCGACGAGCTGTTCAGCCACGCGCACTTCGTCGGCGTGACCCGGCCCGGGTACGAGCTGGCCGACGGGCACCTGCCGGAGGGGTCGGTGACGCTGGTCGAGGTGCCGGCGATGGCGATCTCGTCGAGTGACTGCCGGACGCGCGTCGCCGCGGGGCGGCCGGTGTGGTACCTGGTGCCGGACGGGGTCGTCCAGTACATCTCCAAGCGCGGGCTCTACCTCGAAGCGAGCCACTGACCCCTACGCATCGACCCTTCGGAACGTTGCGTCCGAATTGAAGGTGCTGGGGTTCTTCTCGTTCGACTCCACGAATACGTGAAAGTTGCGGTGCCGGATGAAGCGATTCTCGAAGTTGCTCGCCTCGAAGGATCTCCAGCCGTCCTCCGGGTCACCGGCCCGACCGTTTCTTCGGCGGAATGTGGAGTCCTTCTTGAAGAGTTCGTTGTTCTCGTCCCTCTGCAGGACGAGCCGGAAGTCCGTGTGCCGGAGGAAGTGGTTCGGGCGATTGATCGACTCGAAGCGAACCAGCGTGAAGCCGGCATCATCCTTCCCGCGGAACCTTTCCTCCCACAGGAAGTCCTCCGCGAAGCCGGGGGAGTCGGGCTTCATCAGCTCCGCTTCGAAGTTCTGGTGCCGGATGAAGAAGTCCGGAAAATTGATCGACTGCAGGCGTACCGCCATTGTTGGCTCCCTGCTCGTTCACCGGTGATCGTATCGGAGGTGAGCGTATCGGAGATCTCCGGGTCCATCGTCCTCAGTAGTAGGTAAATGCGGGAAGTGCCGGAGGCTCCCGCTGATTCACCGGGCGACGAGTGGTCCCTCGCAGGCCGCAGCGAGGTCGCCGAGCGGGAGGTCGAGCTCCGCGGCCAGCGCGGCGATCGTGAAGAACGCCGGGGTGGGCACGCGCCCGCTCTCGATCTTCCGGAGGGTCTCCACCGAGATGCCGGCCGAGGCGGCGACCGAGGTCATGCTCCGCGGGCCGCGCGCCTCCCTGAGCAGCCGGCCGAGGCGCCGGCCCCGCTCGTGATCGTCGGCCGTCAATGGCACACGCACCATGCGCGTGATACTAATACCGGTATAAGTATCCCGCCCAGGAGTGTGTCGTGATCGAGCTCAAGACCCCCGCCGAGATCGAGCGGATGCACGTCGCAGGCCGGTTCGTGGCCCAGGTGCTGTCCGAGCTGGCGGCCCGTGCACAGGTGGGGATCAACCTGCTCGACCTCGAACGGCATGCCCGGCGGATGATCCGCGACCGCGGGGCCGACTCGTGCTACTGGGACTACGCGCCGTCCTTCGGGCGGGGCGCCTTCCGCAACGTCGTCTGCCTCTCGGTCAACGATGCGGTCCTGCACGGCCTGCCGCACGACTACGCGCTGCGCGACGGTGACGTCCTGAGCATGGACCTGGCCGTGGGTATCGACGGCTGGGTGGCCGACTCCGCGGTCACGGTGATCGTCGGGACGCCGGATACGGAGGACCTGCGCCTGGTGCGTGCGAGCGAGGAGGCTCTCGACGCCGGTATCGCCGCGGCGCAGCCCGGCAACCGGCTCGGTGACATCTCGGCGGCGATCGGTGCTGTCGCTGCGCAGCACGGCTACCCGGTGAACCTCGAGTTCGGCGGGCACGGGCTCGGGCGCACGATGCACGAGGACCCGCACGTTCCCAACCGTGGACGTCCGGGGCGCGGCCTCCGGCTGCAGCCCGGCCTGACACTCGCCCTCGAGCCGTGGTTCGCGCGCGGCACCGACCGGATCCGATTCGACCCCGACGGGTGGACGATCCGCTCGGCCGACGGATCGCGGACCACCCATTCCGAGCACACCATCGCCATCACCGAGTACGGACCGCTGGTGCTCACCCGGGCCGAGGGGGTCTGATCGTTCAGGGTCCGGCGCGGCTGGTGTAGGTGTGCCCGGTCGGGGTGGTGGTCCGCACGGTGTGCGGCTGGTCGCCGAGCCCGTCGTGGACGACCTCGGCGGTCCAGCCGGGCAGTTCCTTGACCTGGTTGCCGCGTACGCAGGTGCCGCGGCCGTTGGTGTAGCTGGTGGGTCCGCCCTGGGCGTCGGGGTGGATGTGGTCGATGTTGCGGCACGGTGCCCCGCAGTAGGGATCCCGGCAGCGGTCGTCGTCCCGGATCCGGATCAACGCGGCGAGCACGCCGTCGAAGTAGCGGCGCCGGGGGTCGGTGCCGATCAGCGGGCCGCCGGCCGGTTGGGTGAACAGGCGTCGCCACCAGCGGCGGCCTTTGGTGCCGGCCAGGACCTCGCGGGCGAGGCAGGCCGGGATCGGGCCGTGCCCGACCACCTGGGCGGTGGCCGGGGAGCGGGGGTCGATCAGGGCGTCGACCGGGATGACGATGCCGACCTCGACGTTCACATCAGCGGCTTCGGCTTGGCCGGTGAGGCGTTCGACCAGGGTGTCGGCCATCACCTGGTCCCGGTTACGCGGTTCGTCGCCGACCCCGACCGTGGCATCGGCGTGCCGGCGCAACGCCGCCAGCGCGGCCACGCCTTGCTCGACCGGCACCAGGGCGGAGAGCACGGCCATGGTGTCCGGGGCCGGCCGCAGGGTGACCCGGCGGTCCTTACGGGCGGTGCGACCCCGCTGGACATAAGCGGCCTTGTCCGCCTGGTAGGCCAGGTCGCGGACCTTCAACGCGGCCTGGCGCGGATTCAGGTCCTCGACCCGGGCGGCGACGATCTGGGCGTCCACCTGCCGGCGCAGCTCCGGCGACAGGTGCCGGATCTCCGACACCACCTGGGCAGCCAGGTCTTCGGAGACCCGGCCCTGCACGAGCAGCCCGCGCACGCCGGGCAGGTCGGCGCGCAAGATGCGGGCGGTGTTCAACCGCCGCGACCCCGCGGTGGGCGAGATGCGAGAAGCGAGGGCGATCTGGTCGGCGATCCCGCGCTGCACCCTGCTGGGGTGAATGTCGCCGCGGGCGATCGTGTCCTCGACCTGGGCGCGGGCGAACCCGATCGCCTCGGTGTGCTGGGCGGCCGCGACCGCGCCACGGAGCTTTTCCAGCAGCGCGATCCGGTCGATCCGGGTCGCGGCGGTCACCCCGCCGGTGGGGTCGGTGTCGGTGTCGGTGTCGGCGAGCGTGGACAGCTGGTCGAGCATCGCCAACAGCGCGGCCGTGACCGGGTCCCCGTCCTCGCTCGAGTTCGCTCGCATGTTCGAATTCTAGCGCTTGGCCACGACACTCTCCCGGCCGTTCGGCGCGCCAACCGACCGCTCGCCGCAAGCCTCTGAGGTCATCTGCCGGCTCCGGATACCGACCCGGCGGCGCGGTGACCCCGCGGCGCGCTGACGCGGCAGCCGGTGTACCGGCATCACGGCGACCACCCGTGAGCAGGGATGTGAAGGGGAGACGGTGGGCGACGGTGAAGGTGGTCGGTTCGGGCTGTCACCGGCGGTGATGGTCGGGCTCGCGGCGCTGGGCGTGCCTCGCGTGGTGGCGCACGACCTGGGACCGGTCGGGGGCGTGACGAACGCGCTACTCGTGTTCGTGCCGATCGCGGTCTGGCTGGTGGTCGTCGTGTGGCGAGGAGTCCCGCAGCCGTTCACGACCCTCGTGGTCGTCGGGCTGATCTACGGCGTGCTGGTCGGCGTCACGCATCAGCTGCTGTGGCCGTGGGCATTCGATTCCCCGCCGCGGCTGGGCGGAACCCTGGCCGGCGCGCTGTCGCCGACGGCCGAGGCGATCGTGCTGCGGGCGTTCGCGTTCGGCAGCAGCCTGCTGACCGGGCTCGTGGTCGGGATCGTCACCGGCGCGGTCGGTTGGGTCCTGCTGCGGATCCGCCGAGGACAGAGGGTGACGCGATGACGGTCCACGGACGGATGATCCATCGCCTGATCGGGGCGAGCTGACACGGCCGGCGACATCGATCTTGCAGAGGGCACCCGAGGGGCTGGACCTCGGTGGCTCCCGTCGCCGTCGCGCGTTGAATTGGCATGAACGTCAACCCGGACGACCACACCGTCCCGATCCTGGACCGCGCCGGGATCGAAGAGCTGCGCCGGGCGGAGTCCGCCCGCGTCGCCGGGCAGGGCGCGGCACCCGCGACCGGGGCCTGGCTGGCCCTCGTGGTGCTGGGCTGCCTGATCGTGGCGGTCATGCTCGCCCTGACGGTGCTGTGGAGCTGACCGACGCGCAGCGTTGATCCTTGTGTCCGGCGTCACCTCCGGGGAGAGTCGGCGTGAATCCCGGTGGTGGCGGAGGAACGAGGAGCGATGGTGATCGAGAGCGACCTGTGCGGGCACCTCGCGCTGTTCGGTGTCGCTCCGACCTGCATCGACCACGTCGACCGGTACCTGGAACCGCTCGGCACCCAGGCGTGACGACGGCGATGGATCTGGTCGCGGTCGAGTCCGCGCGGCGCCGGTTCCTGCGCGACGGCCGGCTCGACCCGGTACCGGCCGCCGTCCGCTCCGAGATCCACGCGTCGTGGGAGCGGTCCCGGACCGGGAGACCGGCCTTCGTCGGTCACGAGCCGGCCGGCTCCGCGGTCGCCGAGGCCGGTGAGACGTTCACCGGCTTCTTCCGGCTCGCCTCGCACCTGCGGTGCACGCTCGCACTGGTCGGGGAGGACGGCGTCGTCCGCGTCCGGCGCGACGGTGACGACGGCCTGGCCGGGCTGCTCGACGGCGTCCTGCTGGCCCCCGGGTTCCGGCACGACGAGACCGACGTCGGGACCACCGCGGCGATGCTCGCCCCCCACGTCGGCGGGGCGGCCAGGGTCGACGGGCCGGAGCACCTGCACCCGGACCTGACGTGGCTCGCCGAGGCCGCCGCCGTCGTCCCGCGGGAGGACGGCGGCCCGGCCGACGCCGTCGTCGTCCTCGGGCACGTCGCCGAGCCCCCCGGGGAGATGGGCCTCGCCGTCGCCCGGCGGTTGGCCGCGGACATCGGTGGGCTCGTCCGCGACCGCCGGCACCGCACCGCGCGGGCGGTCCACCAGCGGTTCGCGCTGGCCGACGGGCACGCCTGGGTGCTCGCCACCGACGGGGCGTTCCTGCTGACCTCGCCGGGAGTGCGCCGGCTCCCGGCGGAGGACCAGCGGACACTCGGCGATCTGGTGCTCGCCGGGGCCGTCCTGGCCGAGGGCGCGAGCCGGCACGTCGACCTGCCGTCGGGCCGGTGCGCGGAGGTGACGGTCGAGCCCGTGCCCGGTGGCGGGTGCGTGGTCGCCGGTGGGCCGGTCGTCGAGTCGCGGACGGTGACCGTGCCCGAGGCGGTCCGCCGCCAGGGCTCGCACGTGGCGCCCACCGCACGGCGGGACTACGCGGCCGACCTGCGCACCGCCGGCACGCGGGCGCACGCCGAGGCCCGCCGGCGGGCCAACCGGGAGCTGCTCAGCCCGTACCTCCGGGCCCGCCAGGAGGTCGCGGCCGCGGTCGGCCAGGGCCGGCACCAGCTGCTGATCGGGGAGACCGGGGCCGGGAAGCGGACCCTCGCCGTGGAGCAGTTCCGCCGCGCGCACCCGGACGGCCGGGTCCGGGTCGTCGACTGCTCGGCGATCGGGGCGGACGGTCCGGACGCCCTCGCCCGGGTCCGCCGGGAGCGGGGCAGCCGGCCCTACCTGCTGGTGCTGCACCAGATGAACCTGCTCGGCCCGGTGGCGGCGCGCAGGCTCGACGAGTCGCTGCGGACGCTGGTCGCCGTGCCCGATGCGCTCGTGGTCATCGGGTGCGTCGACTCCTCCTCGGTCGACGCGACCCGTCCCTACGGGTTGCTGCTGCGGCACTTCCACGAGACCGTCCGCGTCCCGGCACTGCGCTATCGCGCCGACGAGCTCGGCGGGATCGCGCTGTCGATCCTGCACTCGCTGTCGGGCGGGCGGTCGCTGCGGATGTCGTTGCAGGTCGTACGGGTGCTGGAGGGATACGCGTGGCCGGGCAACGTCCGCGAGCTCGAGGACGTGCTGCGCTACGTCGTCGCCCGCAAGCCGGTCGGCGTGATCCAGGCACCGGATCTTCCGGTGTCCTGCTTCGCGGCCCGGGCCCCGAGGATGTCGATGCTCGAGGCCGCCCAGTGCGACGCGATCATCCAGGCGCTCTACGAGTCCCGGGGGAACCGGTACAAGGCAGCGGAGATGCTCGGTATCGCGCGGTCCTCGCTCTACCGCAAGATCGACGCGTTCGGGATCAGCTACATCGGCTGAACTGTCCCGCGGACGGGACACCCGGCGATCGGGACCGGCGCGGCCGGCGACGGACCGTCTCATAACGCGACACCCGACTGTGTCACGGGTCACTAGCGTCGGTCAGCGCCACAGCACGATCCTGCGACCACGGAGGCACCGGATGAAGGCGCTCGTCTACCACGGCCCGGACAGCAAGTCGTGGGAGGAGGTGCCGGACGCCACCCTCCAGGACCCGACCGACGTCGTCGTCAAGGTCGAGACCACCACGATCTGCGGCACCGACCTGCACATCCTGCAGGGGGACGTACCCGCCGTCACCGACGGACGGATCCTCGGTCACGAGGCGGTCGGCACGGTCACCGAGGTCGGGGCCGCGGTCAGCGGGTTCTCGGTCGGCGACCGCGTGCTCGTCCCGGCCATCACGAAGTGCGGTCGGTGTGCCTACTGCCAGCGCGGAATGCCCTCGCACTGCCAGACCGTCGGTGGGATCGGCTGGATCTTCGGCCACCTCATCGACGGGACCCAGGCCGAGTTCGTGCGGGTGCCCTACGCCGACACCTCCCTCTACGCGGTGCCCGAGGGCGTCGGCGACGAGCAGGCGATCTTCCTGGCCGACTCGCTGCCGACCGGCTACGAGGTGGGAGTGCTCGCCGGGCGGGTCCGGCCGGGGGACACCGTCGCCGTCGTCGGTGCCGGGGCGGTCGGGCTGTCCGCGGTGCTGACCACCGGCCTGTGGGGCGCATCGAGGGTGATCGCGATCGACTCCAACAAGTTCCGGCTGGAGAAGGCGCTGGAGTTCGGCGCGACCGACGCGGTCGAGGTCGGCCCTGGCACGGTGGGTGACGTGACGGCGCTGACCGACGGCCTCGGCGTGGACGTCGCGATCGAGGCGGTCGGCTACCCGGAGACGCTCCTGACCGCGGCGTCGCTGGTCCGGCCCGGTGGCACGATCGCCAACGTCGGCGTGCACGGCACCCCGGTCGAGCTGCCCATGCAGGACATGTGGATCTCGAACGTGACGCTGACGATGGGCCTGGTGGACACCGTCTCGATCCCGACGCTGCTGACGATGGTCGCGAGCGGGCGGATCCCGGCCGAGAAGATGGGCACCCACTCGTTCACGTTCGACCAGATGGACGAGGCCTACGACGTGTTCAAGAACGCGGCCGCGAACCAGGCGCTGAAGGTGGTCATCACCCCGTGACCGCTCAGCGCGGTGACCGCCGCTGACGAGCCCGCAGGGCCCCGCGAGCGGCCGTGCCGCCGCGGGGCCTCGCGCGCAAACGATGTGGTGGGCTCGCGGAACCAGCCCGCGCCCGGCATCATCCGCCCGTGAGCACACCCCTGGAGCTGGCGTTCCGCGCCGCGCACGAGGACCTTCCCCGCGAGGCGCCGGGTTCCGAGGAGACGACGGCGCTGCTGCTGCGCCTGGTCGGGGACCTCCCGGAGGCGCCCCGGATCGTCGACATCGGCTGCGGCACCGGGCCGGCGACGCTGCCGCTGGCCGCCGCGACCGGCGGCGAGGTCATCGCCGTCGACCGGCACGAGCCGTACCTGCGGCGGCTGCAGGCCCGCGCCGCGACGTCCGGGCTGGGCGAGCGCGTCCGGCCGACCGTGGCGTCGATGGACGACCTGCCGCTGCCCGCCGGGGAGGCCGATCTGGTCTGGTCCGAGGGGGCCGCCTACATCATGGGGTTCGACGCGGCGCTGGAGTCCTGGCGGCGCCTGCTGGCCCCCGGCGGCGCGCTCGTGCTCACCGAGGCGGAGTGGACGACGACCGACCCGTCACCGGGCGCCCGGGCGTTCTGGGATTCCGCCTACCCGGCGATGCGCACCACGGCCGAGAACGTCGCCGCCGCACAGGGCGCCGGGTACACCGTGCAGGCGGTCTACCTGCTGCCGGACTCCGACTGGGACGCCTACTACCGCCCGCTGGCCGGCCGGATCGCGCTCCTGCGGGAGGACGGCGTCGACCCGGCCGTGCTGGACGAGGTGGGCCGCGAGATCGCGGTGCGCGAGGAGTTCGGCCGGGAGTACGGCTACACCGCCTACGTGCTGCGCCCGCGCCGCGGCTGACCGGCTCAGCCGGTCCTGCCCGCCCGCTTCAGCCGGCCAGCTCGGCCGTCCCCCGGTCGAGCACGACCACTCCGTCGGCCTCCGTCCGGAACGCGACCGACGAGCCGTCCCGCCAGATCGAGACGGTCAGCGCCTGGCCGGGCAGCACCGGCTTCGTGAAGCGGGCGTCCATCGCCACGAGCCCGGCCGGATCGCCGTCGCACACGGTCGCGACCAGTGCCCGGGTGGTGAACCCGTAGGTGCACATGCCGTGCAGGACCGGCCGGTCGAAGCCACCCTTCGCCGCGAACACCGGGTCCGAGTGCAGCGGGTTGCGGTCCCCGGTGAGCCGGTAGAGCAACGCCTGGCCGGGGGAGGTCCGGTAGGTCACCTCGTGGTCGGGCGCCCGGTCGGGGGCGGACGGGGCGGCGGACGGCCCGCGCGGCCCGCCGAAGCCGCCCTCGCCGCCGATGAACAGCGCCCGGACCGTGGACGCGAGTGGCGCCCCGGTCTCGGCGTCGACGGCCTCGGCCTCGATGCGCACGAGTGCCCCGGACCCCTTGTCGAGCACGTCGGTGACGGTGGAGGTCACCCGGGCCCGTCCCTCCACCGGGAGCGGGCCGGGCAGCCGGAACGACTGCTCGGCGTGCACCAGCCGCGCGCGGTCGATGTCGCCGAGATCGACCCGCGCGTGCCGGGTGATGATCTCCGCGAAGGAGGGCAGCACCGCCGTCCGCACGCCTTCGGTGTTCTCCGTGGTCAGCGCGAGCTCGGACGTCGGGTCCTCGCCGCCCGCGCCGACCGCGACGGCGTAGAGGAGCACGTCGTCCCTCGCCCACGCGACGTTGACCGGCTCGCACTGCGTGCCCTCGAGAGCGGGGGCCAGGGCCATGGGGAGTCTCCTTCGACGGTCCGCCGTGATCGTCGAACCTACCCGGGGGGTGCCCGCCGCCCAAGTCCCTGCGGTGCGGCTGACACACTGTACGGCGGTCGGACGAGTCCGTCGTCCGAAGCGAACGGACACCGGGAGACGTGAGGCGCAGTGACGGCATCACCCGACGCGATCGAGTTGACGAAGGTGGCGGCCGCCGCCGCGGCGGACAAGAAGGCCGTCGACATCGTCGCTCTCGACGTGTCCGACCAGCTGGTGATCACCGACTGCTTCATGCTGGCATCCGCGCAGAACGACCGCCAGGTCCAGGCGATCGTGGAGGCGGTCGAGGAGAAGCTGCGGGAGCGCGGCAGCAAGCCGACCCGGCGCGAGGGTGACGCCGACAACGGCTGGGTGCTGCTCGACTTCACCGACATCGTCGTGCACGTGATGCACACCGACCAGCGCGGGTTCTACGGTCTGGACCGGCTGTGGAAGGACTGCCCGGCCATCGAGGTGCCGGCCAGCCAGCCCCCGGCCGGGGACGACGAATGACGCTGCGCCGCGTCACCCTGCTCCGGCACGGCCAGACCGAGTTCAACGCGGGCCACCGGATGCAGGGCCACCTGGACACGATGCTGACCGACGAGGGGCGCGCCCAGGCCGCCGCGGCGGCGCCGCTGCTCGCCGGGGCCCGGTTCGACCGGATCATCACGTCGGACCTGACCCGCGCCTACGACACCGCGTCCGCCGTAGCCGAGGCGACCGGGCTGCCGCTGTCGGTGGACAAGCGCCTGCGCGAGACCCACCTCGGGAGCTGGCAGGGCCGCACGGTCGCCGAGATCGAGGTCGAGCAGCCCGGCGCGATCGCGGCATGGCGCTCCGACCCGCGGTGGACTCCGCCCGGCGGCGAGTCCCGTGTGGACGTCGTCAAGCGCGCACTGCCGGTCGTCGAGGAGCTGGACGCCGAGTACGCCGACGACCCCGAGTACCGCTCGGTGCTGCTCGTCGCGCACGGCGGGATGATCGCCGGCATGGTGTGCGGCCTGCTCGCGCTCCCCGAGTCGGCGTGGCCGGTGATCGGGGGGATGGGCAACGCGAAGTGGGCCATCGTCGCCCGCCGCGACGACCACCCGCGCTGGCGGCTCTCGGGGTACAACATCGGTGCCTGACCTGCTGGTCCTCGGCGACTCGCTGGCCTTCCACGGGCCCGAACGCCCTTGCCCGGCCGACGAGCCGCGGCTCTGGCCGAACGTCGCCGCGGCCCGGCTCGGCGGGACCACCGAGCTGGTCGCCCGGGCCGGCTGGACCGCGCGGCACGCCTGGTCGGCGCTCACCGGCGACCCCCGCGTGTGGGCGGCCCTGCCCCGGGTGGACGCGGTCGTGCTCGGCGTGTCCGGGATGGACACCCTGCCCTCGCCACTGCCGACCGCGCTGCGCGAGCTGATCCCGGTGCTGCGGCCGGCACCGCTGCGCCGGGCGGTGCGGGCCGGGTACCGGCGGGCGCAGCCGGTGCTGTCCAAGGCACAGGCCCGGCTCCCCGGCGGTGGCCCGGCCACCCTGCCGTCCCGGCTCACCGTGGCCTACCTGGAGCAGTGCCGGGCCGGCATCCACGCGTTGCGGCCGGGGCTGCCCGTCGTGGCGCTGCTGCCGTCGGTGCACCGGGCCGCGGACTACGGGTTCGCCCACCCGCACCGTGCCGCCACCGACGCGGCGATCCGGGCCTGGGCGGCTGCCGCGGCGGACGTCGTGCTGCTGGACGTGCCCGCGCTCGTCGCCGGCCACGTGCTCGGCGGGCACGGCAACCCGGACGGCATGCACTGGGGCTGGGCCGGGCACCGAACCGTCGGCGACGCGCTGGCCGAGCGGCTGGAACCGCTGCTCGCCCGGCCCGGGGCCGCGTCGTGAACCTGCTCGGCATCGACCTCGGGACGACCTCGGTGAAGGTCGCGGTGTTCGCCCCGGACGGCACCCGTGTCGCCGCCGCGACCCGCCGGCACACCACCCACCGGCCGGCTTCCGGGCACGCCGAGCAGGACCCCGCCGACTGGTGGGCCGGGCTGACCGGCGCGGTGGCGGAGCTCGCGGCCGCCGGGGCGCTCCGCGACCTCGCCGCCGCCGGAGTGTGCTCGCAGGTCAACACCCACCTGGTCACCGACGTCGCGGGCGAGCCGCTGCACCCGGCGATCACCTGGCAGGACGGCCGGTGCGCCACCGTCGCCACGACCCTCACCGACGGGCTGTCCCCGCAGGACCGGGATCGGGTGCGGGGCGGGCTCGGCACCGTCGACGCCTCGCACCCGGCCGCCCGCGCGGCGTGGCTCGCCCGGCACCGGCCCGAGGTGTGGGAACGCACCGGGCGGCTGCTCGCGCCCAAGGACTGGCTGCTGCACCGGCTGACCGGCGCCGCCGTCACCGACCCGCTGTCGGCGGTCGGGCTGGTCGGCCCGGACGGCACCTACCCGGAGTGGCTCGACCTGCTCGTCCCCGGCCTGCGGGACCTGCTGCCGCCGCTGGCCGACCCGGCGGCGGTCGCCGGCGAGACCACCGGCGCCGGCGGGCTCCCGGCCGGGCTGCCGGTCGCCGTGGGGACCATGGACGCCTGGTCCGCGCTGCTCGGCGGCGGGATCGCCGCAGCCGGGGACGCCATCGACGTCGCCGGGACCTCGGAGGTCCTCGCGATGGCCGCCGAGCCCGGCGGTGGCGCGCCGGGTGTCGTGAGCTTCCCGCCCTGGCGCGGCCTGCACGTGCACGCAGGCCCCACCCAGGCCGGCGGCGATGCCCTGACCTGGGCCGCCGCCACGCTCGGCGCCGGGGTGGAGGACCTGCTCGGGCTGGCCGCGACCGCGGCCCCGGGCTCCGGTGGCGTGCTGTTCCTGCCGCAGCTGGCGGGGGAGCGGGCACCGCTGTGGGATCCCGAGCTGCGCGGGCACTGGCTGGGTGCGACGTTCGGCACCGGCCGTGCCGAGCTCTCCCGGGCCGTGCTGGAGGGCGTCGCGCACGCCGCGCGGCACGTCCTCGGGCCGCTGGAGGACGCGGCGGGGCGCCCGGCGGCGGCGCTGGCCGTGTGCGGCGGCGGCGCCGGCAGCGACCTGTGGTGCCAGGTGAAGGCCGACGTCCTGGACCGCCCGCTGCGCCGCACCGCCGAGCGCGACGCCGGGGTGCTCGGAGCCGCGCTGCTCGCCGGCCTCGCGACCGGCGCCGGGCACTCCGTGGGCGAGCTGGTGGCCCGCATGGTGCGGGTGGAGCGCGAGTTCGTCCCCGACCCGCGGGTGCGCGGCCGGCTCGACGACGCGCACGGGCGCTACCGGGCCGCCCAGCAGGCGCTGGCGCCACTCTTCCGGGCCCGTCCGCACGGGTAGGGTCCCGGCGTGCCCAGCTCGCCGGTCGCCGTGGTCACCGACTCCACCGCCTACCTCCCGCCGGGGGCGGCGGACAAGCACGGTGTGCACGTCGTCCCGCTGGAGGTGCGGCTCGGGGAGCGGACCGCGCGGGACGGCGTGGACGTCAGCCCGGCGGAGCTGATCACCGCGCTCGCCGACCGCAACCTGCTGGTGCAGACGTCCCGGCCTGCCCCGGCGTCGTTCGCGGCGGCCTACCGGGAGATCCTCGCCGCGGGCGCGGAGGAGATCGTGTCGGTGCACCTGTCCGGGGAGCTGTCCGGCACCTGGGAGGCCGCCCGGGCCGCGGCGCAGGAGGTCGCGCCGGACCGGATCCGGGTCGTCGACTCCCGGACGATCGCCATGGGCCTCGGGTTCGCGGTGCTGACCGCCTGCGACGTCACCGAGAGCGGGGCGGACGGGGCGACGGCGGCTGCCGCCGCGGCCGCCGTGGCGGCCCGCTGCCGGGTGCTGTTCGCCGTCCAGGACCTGGAACGGCTGCGCCGCGGCGGGCGGATCGGGGCGGCGTCCGCGCTGGTCGGCGGGGCGCTGGCGATCAAGCCGGTGCTGCATCTGTCCGAGGGCCGGATCGCGCCGCTGGAGAAGGTGCGGACGGCGGCACGGGCCACGGATCGGCTGGTCGCGCTGGCGCTCGCGGCGTCCGGCGGGCCGGGCACCCGGCTGGCCGTGCACCACCTGGGGGCCGAGGAGCGGGCCGAGGACATCGCCGACCGGCTGCGGGAACAGCTGCCCGACGCCGCGGAGCTGCACGTCTCCGAGGTCGGGGCCGTGATCGGGGCACACGCCGGGCCGGGACTGGTCGGGGTCGTGGTGGTCCCCGCCGGTTCGTAGCACACTCCACCGACGGTTCCGGGCCGCGGCAGCGTCCGCCGGCCCGGCTGTCCCCAACCGGCCGGTACGTCCACAGGCGCGCGGATCGCCGGGGACCGCGGGCCGGTCCGTCCCTACCGTCGACGCCATGACCAGGACCGACGGCACCCGGGACGCGGCCCGGCGGCTCGCCGGGCTGGACGGGCGCGTCGTGGTGCCGGTGCGCCCGGCCCCGCCGCCCGGCCGGCTGGACCCGCCGACGGTGCCGCTGCCACCGCCTCCGGTCCCGGGCGGCGCCGGGGTCCGTTCCCGGGGTGGCCGCGGCACCGGTCCGGCCGCGCCGTGGCCGGCCGCCGGAGACGATGCCACCGCCGGTCGGACCGGTCCGGATGTCCTGCGGCCGGATGGCCACGACGGGGTCGGTGGCGGTCGCACGGGGCCGGGTCGCGCGGCGCCGGGGATCGGCGACGACCTCTCGCACGGCGGCCGCCCGTCCTGGGCACGCCGGATCGCCCTGCGGTGGCTGCCGCCGTCGCTGGCCGGCGCCCGGGTCGATCCGGGGCGCCCCGGTGCGCTGGCGCTGGTCGCGGTGGTGCTGGTCGGCGCGGTGGTCGCGGGCGTCGGCGTGTGGGCGAACCGGCCGACGGCGCAACCGGTGGCCGGGCTGCCGCCGGTCACGGCCGCGCCCGCCCCCGCGGGGCCGTCGCCCGCCGGCGGGCCGGCGCCGGGCGACCCGGTGGCCGCGGCCCCGGTGACGACGGGCCCGCTCGTGGTCAGCGTCGTCGGGAAGGTCGCCCGGCCGGGGCTGGTCCGGGTCCCGGACGGCGCGCGGGTCGCCGACGCCGTCGGTGCGGCCGGCGGGGCGCTGCCCGGGGTCGATCTCGCGGTGCTCAACCTGGCGCGCCGGGTCGGTGACGGTGAGCAGATCGCGATCGGCGTCCCGCCCGCCCCGGACGCCGCCCCGGTGCTCCCGGCACCGGGCGGGGAACCGGCCTCCGGCACCGAGCCGGGCCCGGCGGCCGGCAGCAGCGGCACCGGCAGCGGTGGCGGCGCGGCCTCCGGCGGGCCGGCGACCGGCGGCAAGGTCGATCTCAACAGCGCGACCGCAGCGGAGCTCGACGCGCTGCCCGGGGTCGGTCCGGTCACCGCCACCAAGATCATCGACTGGCGCACGGCGAACGGGCGCTTCAGCCGGGTGGAGCAGCTGCGCGAGATCGAGGGCATCGGCGAACGCCGGTTCGCGCGGCTCCAGCCCCTGGTGACGGTATGACTGCCCGCGACGACGAGGACGACGACCGTCCCGCCCCGCCCGACCTGCGGCTCGTCCCGGTCGCGCTCGCCACCTGGGCCGCGCTGCTGGCCGGGCTCGTCGGCGGACCGGCCGGCGGGATCACGGCCGCACTGCTGGCGGCGACCGCGGTGCTCACGGCGCTGCTGCGGTCCCGGATCAGCGCCCGGGCCGCGGCGCCGGCGTCGACGCTCGTGGCGGCCGGGGGCTGCGCCGTGGTGGCGGCGGTGCTGGTGACCGGGCACGCGTCCGCGGTCGCCGGGCACCCGCTGCGGGCACCGGCCGACCGGGGTGCCGCCGCGGAGATCCGGGTGGTGCTCACCGACGACCCGCGGGTGCTGCGCACCCGCGGCGGCGGGGACGAGTCCGGTGCGGCCCGGGCGACCGTGCTGGTCCCGGCCGAGCTGGTCGCGGCCACGACGGGGGACACCCGGTACACGACCGGCGGGAAGGTCCTGCTGCTGGCACCGGCCGAGGCGTGGGCCGGTCTGCTCCCCGGGCAGGAGGTGTCCGCCGCCGGCCTGCTCGCGCCGCCGCAGCGCCCCGACCTCACCGTCGCGGTGCTTCGCGTGCGCGGCGCACCGCAGGACGTCACCTCGCCGCCGTGGTGGCAGACCGTAGCGGGATCGCTGCGCGACGGGCTGCGGGACGCGGCCCGCTCCGCGCTGGCCGAGGCACCGGCCGGGCTCCTGCCGGGGTTGGCGATCGGTGACACCCGGGCCCAGCTCGCCGAGACCGAGCAGGACTTCCGCACGGCCGGGCTCGCGCACCTCGTCGCCGTCAGCGGGGCCAACGTCGCGATCGTCACCGGAGCGGTCCTGCTCCTGTTGCGCGCGTTCCGCGCCGACCCCCGGATCGCCGCCGCGGCGGCGCTGCTCGCACTGATCGGGTTCGTCGTGCTCGCCCGCCCCTCCCCGTCGGTGCTGCGGGCCGCGGTCATGGGCGCCGTGGTGCTGCTCGCACTCGCGGCCGGGCGGGCCCGGTCCGCGGTGCCCGCGCTGGCCGCCGCCGTGCTCGGCCTGCTGCTGTACGACCCGGCGCTCGCCGTGGACGCCGGGTTCGCCCTGTCGGTCGTCGCGACCGGTGCGCTGGTCCTGCTCGGACCCGGCTGGACGGCGGCGCTCAAGGCGAGGGGGGTGCCCACCGGGCCGGCCGAGGCACTGGTCGTGCCGGTGGCGGCGGCGCTCGCGACGGCACCGCTGATCGCCGGGTTGAACGGGCATGTCGGCCTGGTGAGCGTGGTGGCGAACCTGCTCGCCGCCCCGGCGGTGGCCCCGGCGACCGTCCTGGGTGTGCTCGGCGCGGTGCTGTCCCCGCTCGCGCCGGACGCGGCCTGGTGCTGTGCCCGGCTCGCCGGGCCGTTCGTGCACTGGCTGGTGCTGGTCGGGGACCGGGCCGCAGCCGTGCCCGGTGCGACCGTGCCGTGGCCGGCCGGGACCGGTGGGGCGCTCCTGCTGGCGGCGCTGCTGCTCGGGCTGCTCGCGATGGGCCGGCTGCCGCGGCTGCGGGCGCTGCTCGTCGCGCTGGCGGTCGGCCTGCTGGTCGTGCTGGTCCCGACCCGGTTCGCGGCCCCCGGCTGGCCACCCGCCGGGTGGCGGGTGGTCGCCTGCGACGTCGGTCAGGGCGACGCGCTCGTGCTCGCCACCGGGACCGCCGGGCACGCCGTCCTGGTCGACACCGGTCCGACCGACGACGCGGTCGACGCCTGCCTGGACCGGCTCGGCGTCCGGGTGCTGGAGCTCGTGGTGATCACCCACTTCCACGCCGACCATCACGGCGGCCTCGCCGGGGCGCTGCGCGGCCGGGCGGCGGGTGGGGTCGCCGTGGGACCGGTCCGCGATCCGGTGTCCGCGCTGCGGGAGATCACCCGGATCGCGGGCGCGGCCCGTGCACCGGTCGTGGGGCTCGCACGCGGCGCCGTGCTCGGCTGGCCGGGCCTGCGGCTGGACGTGCTCGGCCCGCCGCACCCGCCGCCGTCGGTCGACGGCGAGGACGGCACCGCGGTCAACGACGGTTCGCTGGTCATGCGCGCCCGGACCCCGGCCGGCACGGTCCTGCTCACCGGGGACGTCGAGCTCGCGGCCCAGGACGACCTGCTCGCCTCGGGCAGTGACCTGCGGGCCGACGTCCTCAAGATGCCCCACCACGGCTCGCGCAAGGTGGTGCCCCGGCTGCTCGACGCCGTCCGGCCGCGGGCCGCGCTGATCAGCGTCGGCAACGGCAACACCTACCGGCACCCGAACCCCGAGCTCGTGGACCGGCTCCTGCGGGCCGGAGTCGTCGTCGGCCGCACCGACCGGGCCGGGGACGTCGCGGTCACCGGGGACGACCCCGGCGGGCTGACCCTCGTCTCCCGCGGCGACCCGCGGCCCGCGCCGGGGCGGCGCGGGCGCGGGACCGGGTGGCGCGGGGCCGCCGCCCGGCGCGGCGGGCGGTGGCTCCGGAGCGGCTCAGCCCCGCTGCGCCAGCGCCTCGCGGACGGCGGCGCTGGTGGCCGGCACGGTCGCCGTCGGACCGACCTGGCCGGACACCGCGTCCAGGGTCTTCAGGCCGTCACCGGTGATCATCAGGACGGTCTCGGCGTCCGGGTCCAGCTTGCCGGCCTCGAGCAGCTTCTTCGTGGTCGCCACCGTGACCCCGCCGGCGGTCTCGGCGAACACGCCCTCGGTCTCGGCGAGCAGCCGGATGCCGGCGACGACCTCCTCGTCGGACACGTGCCCGACCGAGCCGCCGGTGCGGCGCACCGAGTCCAGGACGTACGGGCCGTCGGCCGGGTTGCCGATCGCCAGCGACCGGGCGATCGTGTCCGGCTTCTGCGGCTGGATCACGTCGTGGCCGGCCTCGAACGCCGACGCGACGGGCGAGCAGCCGGTGGCCTGGGCACCGAACACGGTGTACGGGGTCGGCTCGACCAGGCCGAGCTTCCCGAGCTCGGTGAACCCCTTGTCGATCTTGGTGAGCTGGGAGCCGGACGCGACCGGGACCACGACCTGCTCCGGCAGCCGCCAGCCGAGCTGCTCGGCGACCTCGAAGCCGAGCGTCTTGGAACCCTCGGCGTAGTACGGGCGGACGTTGACGTTCACGAACGCCCACTCCTCGTGCTCGGCGGCGAGCTCGGTGGCGAGGCGGTTCACGTCGTCGTAGTTGCCGTCCACCGCGAGCAGCGTGCCGCCGTACACCGCGGTGGTGACGATCTTGGGCTGCTCCAGCGAGGACGGGATCAGCACGACCGAGTCCCAGCCGGCGCGCGCGGCGGCGGCCGCGACGGCGTTGGCCAGGTTGCCGGTCGACGGGCAGCAGAGCACCGAGAAGCCGAGCTCGCGGGCGGCGGCCAGGGCCACCGCGACCACGCGGTCCTTGAACGAGTGGGTGGGGTTGCCGGTGTCGTCCTTGACCCACACCTTGCGGACGCCGAGGGCCCGCGCGAGGTTGTCGGCCTCGATGAGCCGGGTCAGGCCGGGCTCGGTGTTCGGGTACTCGTGCACGGTGGACGGGACCGGCAGCAGGTCCTTGTAGCGCCAGATCGACTTGGGGCCGGCCTCGATCGCGGCCCGGGTCACCGCCGGGAAGTCGTAGGCCACCTCCAGCGGCCCGAAACACTGCGGGCAGGCGAACTCCGCCGCCAGCGGTACCTGGTGACCGCACTCCCGACAGGACAGGGCACGCGCGGAGCCCAGGTCGTAGGCGGTGGATTCGGGCGCAGCAGTGAGAGTCACGAGATCTCCTCATCTGTCCCGCCGGGGTCGGCGGGTCGGAATTGGCACCGTGTTCGTCGACGTCCTCACCGCGCGGGGATGCGCAGGTGTGGGCGGATCGTCGCTCGACGCCGGTTGCCGGGGCTTCAACGGGCCGTTCCCTCTGCCCCTCTGGATGAGCCATATGCGGTTGTGGACCCGGCCAAGATCAGCGCGGATCGACGGAGACGTTACGCGACGCGGTATGTGGCTGGCCAGCCGATCCGGCCCGATCGGGACGCGGCTCACCGGTTGTCGGGGGCGTGGGCCACGATGGGAGGCGTGAGCAGGAGCCGTGCCGCCGAGCCGCCCGCCCCGCTGCAGCTGGTCGTCGGCGAGGAGGAGTTCCTGGCCGAGCGGGTCGTGTCGGACCTGGTCCGGCGCGTTCGCGACCAGGATCCCGAGGTGGAGCTGCGCCGCTTCCGCACCTCCGAGGTCGCGCCCGGCGAGCTGGCCGGGCACCTGAGCCCGTCGCTGTTCGCGGAGGGCCGCGTGATCGTGCTCACGCACGCCCAGGAGGCGACCAAGGACATGATCGCCGCGATCGCCGACTACGCGCGGGACCCGGCCGAGGGCATCGTCCTGGTCACCCAGCACGCGGGCGGTGCCAAGGGCAAGGCGCTGCTGGACCTGATGAAGAAGGCCGGCGCGCACGTCACGACCTGCAACCGGATCACCCGGGCCGACGAGCGCTCCGACTTCGTGCACGCCGAGGTCCGGCGGCACGGCGGCAGCATCACCCCGGGCGCGCTGGCGGTGCTGGTCGAGGCCGTCGGCTCGGACCTGCGCGAGCTCGCGTCGGCGGCCGGCCAGCTCGTCGCCGACACCGGAGGAAGGATCGACGAGGCCGGGGTGCGCCGCTACCACCGCGGCCGGGCCGAGTCGTCCGGGTTCGCCGTGGCGGACGCCGCCGTCGCCGGCGACCGCCGGGGGGCGCTGGAGGCGCTGCGGTGGGCGCTCGTGCTCGGCGTGCCGCACGTGCTCATCGCCGACGCGCTGGCCGACTCGGTGCGCACGCTCGCCAAGGTGGGCTCGGCCGGGCGCGGCGACCCGAACCGGATGGCGGGCGAGCTCGGCATGCCCCCGTGGAAGATCCGCAAGGCGCAGGGCGTGGTCCGGCAGTGGCGCCCGGAGCAGCTCGCCGTCGCGATCGCGGCGACCGCCCAGGTGAACGCCGACGTCAAGGGCGTCGCCGCCGACCCGGAGTACGCGCTGGAGCGGGCCGTGCTCGCCGTCGTCGACGCCCGCGGCGCCCGCTGACCGGGCGCACACACGACGACGGCGCCGCCCCGGGCGGGGCGGCGCCGTCGTGCGGTGAACCGTGCGGGCTCAGGCGCCGATCTTGTTGAGGCGCTTGGCCATGGCCGACTTGCGGTTCGCGGCCTGGTTCTTGTGGATGACGCCCTTGCTGGCCGCCTTGTCCAGGGCCCGGGCCGCCTTGCGCTGCAGCTCGGCGGTGTTCTCCGCGCCCTGGTCCGCGGCCTCGCGGAAGTGGCGGATGGCGGTCTTGACCGAGGACTTCACCGACTTGTTGCGCTGCCGGCGCTTCTCGTTGGTCTTGACACGCTTGATCTGCGACTTGATGTTGGCCACGTCTGCCTCTGGTCTTCCTGCCTGCTGAGTTCGGCTGGTCTGCTCGAGTCCGGTCCGCTCCGGCGGCACCGAACGGACGTACCGTTCCGGGCGAGCACGCCGAGCGCTCAGCGATCGAGGCTACCAGCGGGACCGGCCGGCCCCGGCGGCGGGGTCTCGCGTGCCGACCGGCGTCACGGGACGTCGCGGCCGTGCGCGGCACGCTACACGACCGTGACGAGCCGGCGACCCGGCTCGGCTACCGTTCCGGCACCCACTTGGCCGGATGCGCATACGCCGGCCGGACGACGAGGAGGCGACCGTGAAAGCTGCCTGGACCGAGTTCAAGGCCTTCGCGCTCAGCGGGAACATGTTCGACCTGGCACTCGGCTTCATCATCGGCGCGGCGTTCTCCGCGCTGGTCGAGAGCCTGGCGGGCGACGTCATCATGCAGCTGGTCGCGGCGGTGTTCGGCCAGCCGGACTTCTCCGCGCTGACCGTCACGCTCAACGACTCGGAGATCCGCTACGGGGCCTTCCTCACCGGGCTGGTCAACTTCCTGCTGCTGGCACTGGTGCTGTTCGGCATGGTCAAGCTGATGAAGCGGGTCGGCCTCGGGAACTTCCGCGCCCAGGGCTCGCGGGAGTGCCCGTACTGCAAGGAGTTCGTGCCGGTCGACGCGCTGAAGTGCAAGTACTGCACCGCGGACGTGGAGCCGGAGCTGGTCGACGAGGAGACCGCCGAGCTGCTGGCCGCGCGCCGGGCCGCGACCGAGTCGCGCGGCGACGGGTGAGGCCGCGCCGGTCCCGCGCCCGCCGGGACCGGCGCCCCCGTCCCGTCACGACATGGGACGATGGGGCGGACCCGCCGCACACCCGAAAGCCGAGTACAGCCGAGTGACGACGTACGCCGACCGCACGTTCACCCCGCCGGAGCGCATCCGGAACTTCTGCATCATCGCCCACATCGACCACGGCAAGTCGACCCTGGCCGACCGGATGCTGCAGGTGACGGGCGTGCTGCAGGCACGCGACTACCGGGCCCAGTACCTGGACCGGATGGACATCGAGCGCGAGCGCGGCATCACGATCAAGGCGCAGAACGTGCGCCTGCCGTGGAACGCGAAGAATGCCGATGGCGTCGCCACCGACCACGTGCTGCACCTCATCGACACCCCCGGCCACGTCGACTTCACCTACGAGGTGTCCCGGGCCCTGGAGGCGTGCGAGGGCGCGATCCTGCTCGTCGACGCGGCGCAGGGCATCGAGGCGCAGACCCTGGCCAACCTGTACCTGGCCATGGAGAAGGACCTGCACATCATTCCGGTCCTCAACAAGATCGACCTGCCGGCCGCGGACCCGGAGCGCTACGCCGCCGAGATCGCGCACATCACCGGCTGCGACCTGGGTGACGTCCTGCGCTGCAGCGCCAAGACCGGCGAGGGCGTCGAGGCAGTGCTGGACGCCGTCGTCGCGCAGGTCCCGCCCCCGGTCGGCGAGGCCGACGCCCCCGCTCGCGCGATGATCTTCGACTCGGTCTACGACACCTACCGGGGCGTCGTGACCTACGTCCGCGTGGTCGACGGCAAGCTCACCCCGCGCGAGAAGATCAAGATGATGTCCACCGGCGCCGAGCACGAGCTGCTCGAGATCGGCATCGTCTCGCCGGAGCCCAAGCCGTCCGAGGGGCTCGGGGTGGGCGAGGTCGGTTACCTCATCACCGGCGTGAAGGACGTCCGCCAGTCGAAGGTGGGCGACACCGTCACCACCAAGCGCCACGGCGCCGAGCACCCGCTGACCGGGTACCGCGAGCCGCAGCCGATGGTCTACTCGGGGCTCTACCCGATCGACGGCTCCCAGTACCCGGACCTGCGCGACGCGCTGGACAAGCTCCAGCTCAACGACGCCGCGCTCACCTACGAGCCGGAGACCTCGGCCGCGCTGGGCTTCGGCTTCCGCTGCGGCTTCCTGGGCCTGCTGCACCTGGAGATCACCCGGGACCGCCTCGAGCGCGAGTACGGCCTGGACCTGATCTCGACCGCGCCCAACGTCGTCTACCAGGTCACCACCGACGACGGCGAGCAGCTCGAGGTCACCAACCCGAGCGACTGGCCGGAAGGCAAGATCGCCGAGGTCCGGGAGCCGATCACCAAGATCACGATCCTGGCGCCCTCCGAGTTCGTCGGCACGATCATGGAGCTGTGCCAGAGCCGGCGCGGCCAGCTCGGGGGCATGGACTACCTGTCCGAGTCCCGGGTCGAGCTGCGCTACACCATGCCGCTCGGCGAGATCATCTTCGATTTCTTCGACGCGCTGAAGTCCCGCACCCGCGGGTACGCCTCGCTGGACTACGAGGAGGCCGGCGAGCAGGCCGCCGACCTGGTGAAGGTCGACATCCTGCTGCAGGGCGAGCCGGTGGACGCGTTCTCCGCGATCGTGCACAAGGAGTCCGCCTACGCCTACGGCACCTCGATGGCGACGAAGCTGCGCGAGCTCATCCCGCGCCAGCAGTACGAGATCCCGATCCAGGCGGCCGTCGGCTCCCGGATCATCGCGCGGGAGACCATCCGGGCGATCCGCAAGGACGTCCTCGCCAAGTGCTACGGCGGGGACATCTCCCGCAAGCGCAAGCTGCTGGAGAAGCAGAAGGAGGGCAAGAAGCGGATGAAGACGATCGGCCGGGTCGACGTCCCGCAGGAGGCCTTCGTCGCCGCGCTGTCCACCGGTGGGGGCCAGGCCACCGAGAAGCCCAAGAAGTAGTGGAACGGGCCCGGCTCCGTGGCGGAGTCGGGCCCGATGGGTCGTGGGGACGGGGAGCTCTACACGGGGGAGCCCGCGCGGGGCCCGGGGATCGTGTCGCAGGCGGCGGCCCGGGAAGCGGGGCTGCGGCGCGGGGAGAGGATGCGCTGCACCCGCTGGCAGACCGACTCGACGACGGTCCGGCCCTCGGCCGACAGGTGCACCAGCACCCGGCGCCGGTCGAGCGGGTCCGCCGACCGGTAGGCCAGCTTCTTCTCGACGAGGCGGTCGACGATGCGGGTGGCCGTCGGGGCGGGCAGCGACGTGTGGCCCGCGATCTCGCCCATGCTGCGGCCGGTGCCGCGGGCGAGCATCAGCAGGACCCGCCAGCCGTCACGGCTGACGTCGGTCGCGGACGGGTTGGTGGACAGGGCTGTGGCCACGGCGTGGTCGACCCGGTCCAGGAACTCGACGACACCCGCGGCTCCAGGCGCCGGGGCGGCCATGGTGGCCGTCCCCGACGCCCGTCGACTGAAAGGCTCGGTCACGATGACGCACTGTACTTGTCATTCGCCCGAAATCCGACAGTCTCCTGCGGAAACCGGGTCCGCGCGCCCGGCGGTCGTCACACTGCGGTGAGGAACACGGTTCCCGACCAGCACTGATATATGGCGGGGACCGCCATCCGGGTGCATCACGACTGCATCACACCCGGATCACGTAACACCTCGGGGGTGCGACACGATCACCGCCGTACACCTCACCGGGTGAGGACGATCTTCCCGGCGGTCCGTCCGTCCGACATGGCCTCGAACGCCTCGGGCGCGGACGTCATCGGCAGCTCGGTCCCGATCTCCGGCTCGATCCCGGCCGTCGCGACGAACTGCATGAGGTTGGCCAGCTCCTCGCGGGTGCCCATGGTCGAGCCGAGGACCTCGAACTGCAGGAAGAACAGCCGCTGCAGGTCCGCCGGCGGGTTCGGGCCCGACGTCGAGCCGCAGATGACGATCCGGCCACCCGGCCGGAGCGCGCGCATCGAGTGCTTCCAGGTGGCCTCGCCGACCGACTCCATGACGGCGTCGACCTTGCCCGGCAGCTTCGCGCCGGACTCGAACGTCGCGTGCGCGCCGAGCCGCTCGGCCAGGGCGCGCTTCTCCTCGTCGCGCCCGGTGACCCACACCTGGAACCCGGCGGCACGGGCGAGCTGGACCAGCGCCGTCGAGACCCCGCCCGAGGCGCCCTGGACGAGCACGGTCTGCCCGGGCACGAGCCCGGACTTCGTGAACAGCATCCGGTACGCCGTCAGCCACGCCGTACCGAGCACGGCTCCCTGGGAGGGGGTGAGCCCCTTCGGCGCCGGGATCGCGTTGCGGGCCGGCACGATCACCCGGTCGGCCATCGTGCCCTGGTGGCGCTCGGTGAGCAGGGTGCGCTTCGGGTCGAGCGTCTCGTCCCCGCGCCAGTCCGGGTCGCCGATGATCGGGTAGAGGACGACCTCGGTGCCGTCGTCGAGGGTTCCTGCGCCGTCGCAGCCCAGGATCATCGGGAACTGGTCGGGTTTGATCCCGACGCCGCGCAGCGTCCAGAGGTCGTGCATGTTGAGGCTGGCGGCCGAGACGTTCACGGAGACCCAGCCCTCGGGGACCTCCGGATCGGGCCGCTCGCCCACGACCAGGGACTCGAGTGGAGCGTCGGCGTTGGGCTCCTTGGCGTACACAGCGAACATGGGCCCGAACCTAACGCCTCGGTGCGGGGGCTACCGTGTGGAGTGTGCGCACGATCATCAACGCCTGGGACGCGTTCGAGCTGTGGCTGACCCAGCTGCCGTTCGTGTTCCAGGTCGTCTTCGTGACCGTGGTGGTGCTGCCGCTGTGCGCGCTGCTCGCCATCGGCATCGACCGGGCCACGCAGCGGTTCGACCGGGCACCCGACCGGCGCGACCCCTGAGTCAGACCGGCAGGGCGGCCAGCGCCCCCAGCACCTCCGAGCAGCCCGCGTCCACCCGGACGTCGGCCAGCACGTCACCGCGGGTGGCGCCCCGGTTCACGATCACCACCGGCACCCCGGCCCCGCGGGCCGCACGGACGAACCGCAGCCCGGACATGACGGTCAGGGACGACCCCGCGACCAGCAGCGCGCCGTCGTGCGGGGTCAGCGACCCCACGAGCGCGTAGCAGCGGGACACCCGCTCCTTCGGCACGTTCTCCCCGAAGAACACCACGTGCGGTTTCAGCGACCCGCCGCAGCGCGTGCAGGGTGCGACCCGGAACCCGTCGGTGATCTCGACGGCGGCGTCACCGTCCGGGGCGGTCTCGACCTCCGCGCTGTGGGCCTCGGTGAACCCGGGGTTCAACGCCGTCAGCCGGGCCGCCAGCTCCTCGCGCGCGGAGACCCGGCCGCAGCCCAGGCAGACGACCTCGTCGATCCGGCCGTGCAGGTCGATCACCGCACGGTGCCCGGCGGCGGCGTGCAGGCCGTCGACGTTCTGGGTGATGAGCCCCTCGACGATCCCGGCGGCCTCGAGCGCGGCCAGCGCCCGGTGCCCGGGGTTCGGGTCGGCGCGGCGCATCCGGGCCCAGCCGACGTGGCTGCGCGCCCAGTACCGCCGCCGGGCGCGCTCGCCGGACACGAACTCGTCGTAGGTCATCGGGTTCCGCGGCCGCGACCCCGGGCCCCGGTAGTCGGGGATCCCGGAGTCGGTGGACAGGCCCGCGCCGGTGAGGGCGACCAGCCGGCGTCCGGCGAGGAGCTCGAAGGCCGCGCCCGGGTCGGTGGTGACGCCGCGGGCGGGGGAGGTCATGGCACCAGGATAGGTGCGGTCGGATCAGTCCTGCGGCACCCAGGACGGCGTCCGCTTCTCCGCGAAGGCCCGGATGCCCTCCTGCCCCTCCTCGGAGGCGAAGTACGACGCCGACAGCGCGTTCATCGCCGCGAAGTCGTCGGCCATCGTCGCGGGACGCTCGCGGCGGAGCATCTGCTTCGCCCCGGCCAGGGCGCCGGGCGCGCCGAGCCGCAGCATGCGCGTGTAGCGGGTGACCTCGTCGTCCAGGTCGTCGGCCGGCACCGCGCTGTTGATCAGTCCGATCCGGGCGGCGCGGTGGGCGTCGAACGTCTCGCCGGTGAGGAACAGCTCGTGTGCCGCGCGGGCGGACAGGCGCGGCAGCACCGTGACCGAGATGACCGCGGGGACCACCCCGATCCGGACCTCGGAGAAGGCGAACGTGGCGTTCTCGGCGGCGACCGCGACGTCGCACGCGGCGACCAGGCCGATGCCGCCTGCGCGGGCCGGGCCGGCCAGCCGGGCGACGACCGGCTTCGGCGACTCCCACAGCGTCGCCAGGATCCTCGGCACCTCGGTCACGCCCTGCTGCTGCGCGTCCGCGCCCTTCGACTCCTTCAGGTCCATGCCGGCACAGAACACGGTGCCGGTGTGGGACAGGACGATCACCCGTACCGCGTCGTCGGCGATCGCGGCGTCGAGGTGTGCGAGCAGCTCCCGGCGCAGCTGCGCGGAGAGCGCGTTGCGGTTGTGCGGGGAGTCCAAAGTGATCGTCGCGACGCCGGCGGCGACGTCGAGGTGGACGAGCTCGGCGCGGGGCGTGTCAGCGGTGAAAGCCACGCGGAGAACCCTAGATCCCTCAGCTCCGTTGCTGGCGGGGGAGCGTGCGCAGGACGGCGAGGTGCTGGTCGAGCTCGGCGGCGATCAGCTCGGCGTGCAGCCCGGCGCAGCCGCCGTCGTGTGCGGCCAGCGCGCGGTGCCGGCGGACGAGGTCGTCGAGGGAGTCCAGCAGCCGGTCCACGGCCGTGCGCGGTGCGGTCGCCTCCGGCACCGGCTCGGGAGCGGGTGGGTCGGAGGCCGCCGATGCGCCGTCGAAGGGACGGGTCAGCTCTGCGGTCATGTCGACGTTCTCCGTTGAACGTGTCGGGGGCGTGATCGTGCTTCGCCCTCCGTTGTACCCGTCATGGTCGAGTTTTACGCGCTGTAGAACCCGGTTGCGACGGAAGACACGGTGACCGGGCGCGACCTGTCGGTGACCGGTCGTGATCATCGCGGGTGCGGAGGGTGACGTCGCGCCGGACGGGTGAGCGGACGTCCCCCGAACCGGCTCGAGGAGCACCGGCGCCGGGCCGGAGCTCCTCGAGCCGCCTGCTGACGAGGCTGGGGTCAGGACGTGGTGGCGCCGGCCTCCTCGGGAACGGCCGCACCCTCGACGCGGCTGCGGCGCACGCGCGCCACGGCGACCGACAGCGCGGCCACCCAGCCGGCGACGATCACGAGGTAGGTCGCGATCGTCGTCGGGGCCGCGACGTCCAGCGCCCGCAGGATGGTCCGGGCGTTGGTGAGGATGATGATGCCGCCGACCGCGGTGCCCAGTACCGGTGCCGGGAGCCTGGTGACCAGCCACGCCGCGAGCGGTGCCGCGACCACGCCGCCGAGCAGCAGCCCGCCGACGGTGAACGGGTCGAGGACCTCGTGGCCGAGCCCGACCAGGAAGCCGACGCTGGCGGCCACCGCGACCAGGAACTCCGAGGTGTCGACCGAGCCGATGACGGTCCGCGGCGCGGTCCGCCCCGCACCCAGCAGCGCCGGGGTGGAGACCGGGCCCCAGCCGCCGCCTCCCGAGGCGTCGACGAACCCGGCGACCAGGCCGAGCGGGGACAGGAACGCCGCACCGTGCGGGGACCTCCGTGCGGTCGCGACCTTCGGCGGCCGGACCGAGAAGCGCAGCAGGATGTAGACGCCCAGCGCCAGCAGGATCCCGGACATGTACGGGGCGGCGTCCTCGGTGGACAGCGCGGACAGGACGGTCGCACCCAGGAACGCGCCGATCGCACCGGGCACGCCCAGCTTGGCGACGAGCTTCCAGTCGACGTTGCCGAACCGCCAGTGGGCGGCGCCGGACGCGATCGTCGTGCCCACCTCGGCCAGGTGCACCGAGGCACTGGCGGTGGCCGGGTTGATGCCGGTCACCAGGAGCAGGGACGTGGACGTGACGCCGTAGGCCATGCCGAGGGCGCCGTCGACCAGCTGGGCGGCGAGCCCGACCAGCGCGAAGACGATGAGTGTGCGCACGTGGGAGTTACCTCTCGTGATGGGGCCGGCGAGCCGTGCGGTGCCGGCCGAGGTTCGCTCGGCGGGCGCGCGGTGCCGGGGTGGTGCTCGGCGGGCCGCGCGGGGTGCCGGGGTGTCGCTCGGCGGGCCGCGCGCGGTGCGGGATGTCGATCGGCGGGCCTCGCTCAGCTGACCGGGTCGAGGCGGCGGTCCGGCTCGGCGGGCGTCGCGGGCTGCTGCCGGCGCGGAAGCAGCGCGACGGTGACGACGACGGCGATCGCGGTCCCGATCAGCACGCCGGCCTGGCCGACGCCCAGCAACGCCAGCGCCGAGGCGAGCAGCACCGCGGTGACCACCGGCTTGATCAGGCGTCCGGAGCCGGCCGACGAGGCGACGGCACCGAGCCAGACCCCCGGCAGCGCACCGGCCAGCAGTGCCACCGCCAGCCCGACCTGCACGTCACCGAAGAACAGGTGGCCCAGGGTCGCGGCGGCGACGAGCGGGATGGCCTGCACGATGTCCGTCCCGACCAGCCGCGACGGGTGCAGCTGCGGGTAGGCCAGCAGCAGCATCGCGATGATCAGCGAACCCGCACCGACCGACGTCATCCCGACCGCGAGGCCGCCCACCACACCGATCAGGACCGTCCGCACCGGGCGGACGTCGATCGGCACGTCGTGGTCGACCGCGTTGTCGCGGCGGGCACGCCGGTCCATCACCTGCCGGAACAGCGTGGTCAGAACCGATGCGACCAGCGCGATCCCGATGACGACCTTCAGCCGGTCCTCCACCCCGACCCCCTTGCCCAGCATCCCGACGATCACCGCGCCGAGGAACCCGGCCGGGACGCCACCCAGCACCAGCCAGCCGGTGAGTCGCCAGTGGACGGTGCGGCGCCGCGCGTGCACGGCCGCCCCGACCGGCTTCATGACGAGCGAGGTGAGGAGATCGGACGAGATCGCCGTCAGCGGGCTGACCTTGAAGACCAGGACCAGCAGCGGCGTCAGCAGGGCACCACCGCCCATGCCGGTGAGCCCGACGAGGAACCCGACGAGCAGTCCGGCGAGAGCGAGGGAGGGGTCGAACATGATCCTGCTTCCTGGGCGTGCACGGGCGTCGGGACGCGGGCGTGCGCGATCCACCCGATGACCGCAGGGGAGCGGCCCGGGCGTGCGGGGGCGGGCGGCGGGACGGTGCCGCTGGACGTCAGCGGGAGTGCGTCAGCAGGCGCGACAGAACTCGTCGAACGCGTGCATGCGCCGCGACGGCCAGAACCGCTCGAGGTGCGCCACGAGGTGCCAGGAGACCGCCGGGTCCGACGCCGAGCGGCCGGACACGGCGGTCCGGTCGGCGGTCGTCTCGGTCGCGGTCACCCCTCAATGGTGAGCTGCGGATCCGGGCACGACAAGTCGTCGTCCGGCGGGCGGGACGATCGCGGAGGTGTCCGGACACGTTGCTCCGGCAGTGCCGTGACCTGGGCGAACAGGGTTGCTCCGAACGGCCCGGAACGCCCACGGACCGGGCATCGTGGCCGAGGCCACTCCGGGGTGGGCGACGGTGCCGGCCGCACCGCGCACGTCGGCCGCCTGTCGCCCGTCCGCGGCGGAGGTCGGCGGTGCCGCCGCTCGCCCGTCTCTGCTCACCGCCAGGGAGGACACGAAGGCGACCGACGGGGTCGGCTGCGGTGAGACGCGCGATTCGGCCTGCGCCGGGGCACAACGGTGGGCGTCGACCGGTCGGGCCCCGGCAAGGGACACGATGCCGCCTCCGGTGTGCCGATCGACGGGTGTGGCGGCGAGATGCACGGTTCGGCCCTCGATGGGGCGAGATCGAGTTGATCGACGGGGGCTCCGGTGAGGCGCACGTTGGCGCCTCGCCCGGGGCGCGTTCGTGCTGATCGACCGGGACCGGCGGTACCGGCGGCGGCGAGATGCACGATCCGGCCCTGGCCGGGGCGGGTTCGTGTTGATCGACGGGTGTGGCGGCGGCGAGATGCGCGGTTCGGCCTTCGGTGGGGCGCGTTCGTGTTGATCGACCGGAGTCGTTCCGGTGAGTTGCACGTTGGCGCCCCGCCGGGGGCGGGTTCGTGCTGATCGACCGGACCGGCGGCGGCGAGAGGCACGGCCCGGCCCTCGGAGGGGCGGGTTCGTGCTGATCGACGGGGTCGGCCGTGGCGAGAGGCGCGGTTCGGCCCTCGATGGGGCATGACCGTGCTCATCGAGTGGGACCGGTGGCGGCGAGATGCGCGGTCCGGCCCTCGGAGCGGCGGGACGGTGCTGATCGACTGCAGGTCGGGCCATGAGCGACCCGAGCGAGGGCCACGCCCGCCCGGCAACCCCGCCGAGATGCACCTGAGCGCGAATTGTCGATCTTCGGCGAACCGTGGGCTGCCTCTCGGCGAGGGCCGGGCACGCCACGGTCCGGCCGCGTCGCCCTGGCGCGCCTGTGCCGCGTTCCCGCCTTTCGCGTGCCGCGTGCGCGTGCCGCGCGTTCGAGTGGCGCGCGTCTCGCGTGCCGGCGTGCCGGCGTGCCGGCTGTCGCGTGCTGCGAGCCGCGTGCCGGTTGCCGCGAGACGCGAGCCGCGTGCCGGCTGTCACGTGTCGCACCCCCGTACGACGCGCGGCCCCGCCTCCCGAACCGGGAGGCGGGGCCGCACGGTGGTCGTCCGCGACGGTCAGATCGCGGCGGGCACGGATGCGAGCGGATCCCCGACCAGCCCGGCCGCGAGCGTGTTGCCGGTCGGCGGGTCGATGAGCACGAACCCACCGGTCGTCCGGATCCGGGCGTACGGGTCGACCGGCAACGGGTCCGCGACCCGCAGCGACACCCGTCCGATGTCGTTGATCGCCAGCTCGTCCGGGGCGTCGATGTAGGACACCGTCTCGGTGTCCAGCCGGGAGGTCAGCGCACCGACGATCACTTGGGTGGTGCGGGTGCCGTGCTTGAGCAGCAGCCGCGCCCCGGGCGCCAGCGGCTTCTCGTGAAGCCAGCACAGGGTCGCGTCGAGCTCGGAGGTGACCTCCGGCGGGTCGGCCGCGGCGGCGATCATCGCGCCGCGCGGGGCGTCGATGTCGTCGGCCAGCAGTACGGTGACGCTGAGCCCGGCCCCGGCACCGTCGAGCGGACCGTCGGCCGTGCGGACCTCGGAGACCGTGGTGCGGTGCCCCTCCGGGAGGACGACGACCTCGTCCCCGGGCCGCACGGTGCCGGACGCGACCTGGCCGGCGTAGCCCCGGTAGTCGTGCAGGTCGTCCCCCGCCGCGCCGGCGGCGGCCCGCGGGCGGATCACGTACTGCACCGGCAGCCGGAACGGCGCCTCGGCGTCCGGCCCCTCGACCGGCACCGACTCGAGGTGCTCGAGCAGGGTCGGGCCCTCGTACCAGGGGGTCTCGTCGCTGCGGGTGGCGACGTTGTCGCCGACCAGCGCCGAGACCGGGATGACCTGGACGGCGTCGTCGGCGAAGCCCAGCGAGCGGGTCAGCTCGACGAACTCCTTGCCGATGCCGGCGATCTTGGCCTCGTCGTAGTCGATGAGGTCGATCTTGTTGATCGCGAGGACCAGCCGCGGCACCCGCAGCAGCGACAGCACCGCGGCGTGCCGCCGGGTCTGCGCGACGACGCCGTTGCGGGCGTCGACCAGCAGCACCGCGAGCTCGGCCGTGGAGGCGCCGGTGACGGTGTTACGGGTGTACTGCACGTGCCCGGGGGTGTCGGCGAGGACGAACTCCCGGGACGGCGTGCCGAAGTAGCGGTAGGCGACGTCGATGGTGATGCCCTGCTCGCGCTCGGCGCGCAGGCCGTCGACGAGCAGCGACAGGTCGGGCGTGGTCATGCCCTTGTCGACCGAGGCGCGCTCGACGGCCTCGATCTGGTCGGCGAGCACCGACTTGGTGTCGTAGAGCAGCCTGCCGACCAGTGTGGACTTGCCGTCGTCCACGGAACCTGCGGTGGCGAACCGCAGGAGGTCGCGGGGCTGGGCCGAGTCGACCATCAGAAGTAGCCCTCCTTCTTGCGGTCCTCCATGGCGGCCTCGGACAGCCGGTCGTCGGCCCGGGTGGCGCCGCGCTCGGTGAGCCGGGACGCGGTCACCTCGGCGATCACCTCGTCCAGGGTGGACGCCGTCGACTCGACGGCGCCGGTGCACGAGCCGTCGCCGACGGTCCGGTACCGCACGGACCTCCGCTCGAGGGTCTCCCCGTCGCGCGGGCCGCCCCACGGGCCCTCGGCCAGCCACATGCCGTCGCGGCGGAAGACCTCGCGCTCGTGCGCGTAGTAGATCGACGGCAGCTCGATGTTCTCGCGCTTGATGTAGCGCCAGACGTCCAGCTCGGTCCAGTTCGAGATCGGGAACACGCGGACGTGCTCGCCGGGCGCGTGCCGTCCGTTGTAGAGGTTCCACAGCTCCGGGCGCTGCTTGCGCGGGTCCCAGCGGCCGAACGCGTCGCGCAGGCTCATGATGCGTTCCTTGGCCCGGGCGCGCTCCTCGTCGCGGCGCCCGCCGCCGAACACGGCGTCGAAGCGGTGCTCGGCGATCGCGTCCAGCAGGGGCTGGGTCTGCAGCGGGTTGCGGGTGCCGTCGGCGCGCTCGACCAGCCGGCCGTCGGCCAGGTAGTCCTCGACCCGGGCCACCTCGAGCCGAAGGTTCAGCCGGGCGGCGAGGGAGTCCCGGAACTCGATGACCTCGGGGTAGTTGTGCCCGGTGTCGACGTGCAGCAGCGGGAACGGCACCGGGGCCGGGGCGAACGCCTTGACGGCCAGGTGCACCAGCAGGGTGGAGTCCTTGCCGCCGGAGAACAGGATCACCGGGCGGTCGAACTCGCCGGCGACCTCGCGGAAGACGTGGATCGCCTCCGACTCGAGCGCGTCGAGGGCGTCGAGCGCAGGGGACTGCGCGGGCGCGGTCACGGGTGCTCCTTCGTGGGGGTCGGCGCGGTCATGCGTGCAGCCCGCACTCGGTCTTGGCCCGCCCGGCCCAGCGGCCGGAACGCGGATCCTCGCCGGGCTGGGGCTTCGCGGTGCAGGGCGCGCAGCCGATGCTCGGGTAGCCGGCGTCGACGAGCGGGTTCACCAGGATCCCGTGCTCGGCGATGTAGGCGTGCATGTCCTCGTCGCTCCAGGCCGCGATCGGGTTGATCTTGACCAGGCCGAACTTGTCGTCGTAGGTGATCAGCGGGGTGTTCGCCCGGGTCGGGGCCTCCACCCGGCGCACGCCGGTCACCCACGCGTCGTAGCCGGACAGGGTCCGCTGCAGCGGGACGACCTTGCGCAGCGCGCAGCAACGGTCCGGCTCGCGGGCGAACAGATCCTTGCCGTACTCGGCGTCCTGCTCGGCGACGGTCTGCTCGGCGGCCGCGTTGACGATCGTCAGCTCGGGGTAGACGGCGTCGACCGCGTCCCGGGTTCCGATCGTCTCGGCGAAGTGGTAGCCGGTCTCCAGGAAGAGGATCTCGACGTCCGGCTTCGCCCGGTAGGCCAGGTCGACCAGCACGGCGTCCTGCATGTTGGACGCGACGATCAGCCGGTCGCCGAAGGTCTCCGCGGCCCACGCGAGCAGCTGCTCGGCGGTCGCGTCCGGGCCCAGCTCCGCCGCACCGCGCTCGGCCGTGGCGCGCAGGTCGGTCTCGAGGGCAACGCTCATGATTCCGCTCCGGAGGTCTCGGGGACGCCGATCCCGACGAACGTCACGACGAACGTCCGCAGGCAGCCGGCGCACCACCACGCGGCGCCGGGGACCCGTTCGGACCGTTCGGCCGGCCGGATGTCCTCCTCGCCGCAGTACGGGCAGTAGAACGGCGCGGCGCGCTCGCTCATTTCAGGTCCGCCTCGTCGGCACGCAGCACCCACTGGGCGAACCGCTCGCCCTCGGTGCGCTGCTCGGCGAACCGCCGCACGACCCGCTCGACGTACTCGCCCAGCTCGGCGCTGGTGACCTTGAGCCCGCGCAGCTTGCGGCCGAACCCCGAGTCGAGGCCGAGCCCGCCGCCGAGGTGCACCTGGAAGCCCTCGACCTGGTTGCCGTCGGCGTCGAGCACGATCTGGCCCTTCAGGCCGATGTCGGCGACCTGGGTGCGGGCGCAGGCATTCGGGCAGCCGTTGAGGTGCAGCGAGATCGGCACGTCCGGGACGATGTCGGCGAGTCGCTTCTCGAGGTCCTCGACCAGCCGGATCGCGCGCTCCTTGGTCTCGACGATCGCGAGCTTGCAGAACTCGATGCCGGTGCAGGCCATCGTGGACCGGCGCCAGGTCGAGGGCTCCGCGGGCAGGCCGAGCTTGTTGAGGTCCTCGATGAGGCCGTCCAGCTTGTCGTCGGCCACGTCCAGCACGACGATCTTCTGGTACGGGGTGAACCGGATCCGGTCCGACCCGGCGCGCTCGGCGGCGTCCGCGACGGCGACCAGCGTGGTGCCCGAGACCCGGCCGGACGGCGGGGCGACGCCGACGTAGTTCCGGCCGTCCTTCTGCCGGAACACGCCCACGTGGTCGATCGGGCGCTCGGGGATCTCCGGGGCCGGGCCGTCGATCATCTTCCGGCCCAGGTACTCGTCCTCCATCACCTGGCGGAACTTCTCGGGGCCCCAGTCGGCGATGAGGAACTTGATCCGGGCGCGGTTGCGCAGCCTGCGGTAGCCGTAGTCCCGGAAGACCCGGGTGACGGCGAGCCACACCTCGGGCACCTCGTCGAGCGGGACCCACACGCCCAGCCGCTGCGCGAGCTTCGGGTTGGTGGACAGCCCGCCGCCGACCCACAGGTCGAACCCGGGGCCGTGCTCGGGGTGCTCGACACCGACGAACGAGACGTCGTTGACCTCGTGCGCGACGTCCTGCTGCCAGGAGATCGCGGTCTTGAACTTGCGGGGCAGGTTCGAGAGCTCCGGGTCCCCGATGTAGCGGCGGACGATCTCGTCGATCGCCGGGGTGGGGTCGACCACCTCGGCGTCGGCGACACCGGCGACCGGCGAACCGAGCA
Source organism: Pseudonocardia sp. C8 (assembly GCF_014267175.1). Classification (NCBI taxonomy): domain Bacteria; kingdom Bacillati; phylum Actinomycetota; class Actinomycetes; order Pseudonocardiales; family Pseudonocardiaceae; genus Pseudonocardia; species Pseudonocardia sp. C8. The sequence goes on along the minus strand of NZ_JACMTR010000002.1, from coordinate 4,057,220 downwards.
CGACGCGCGGGCAGTCCCCGCACGCCTCGGTGGTCTGCATGCCCAGACCCTCGAGCTTGTCCCAGATCGCGGGGACGTCCTCGATGCGGATCCAGTGGTACTGGATGTTCTCCCGATCGGTGACGTCGGCGGTGTCGCGGGCGTAGGTCTGCGAGACCTCGCCGAGCGCGCGGAGCTGCGCGACGGAGACGGCGCCGCCGTCGAGGCGGACGCGCATCATGAAGTACTCGTCCTCGAGCTCCTCGGGCTCGAGCGCGGCGGTGCGGCCGCCGTCGATACCGGGCCGGCGCTGGGTGTACAGGCCCCACCAGCGCATCCGGCCGCGCAGGTCCTGGGGGTCGATCGAGCCGAACCCGCGCGTGGAGTACACGTTCTCGATGCGGGCCCGGACGTTGAGCGGGTTGTCGTCCTTCTTGAACCGCTCGTTGGGGTTCAGCGGCTCGCGGTGGCCGAGCTTCCACTGGCCCTGGCCGCGTACACGGCCGGGGGCAGTCTTCGAGGGCGCCATGTGGTGGGTGCTCCGGGAGAGGTCGGGACCAGGACACGGTCCGGCCCCGGGCAGGGCGGACCGCGGCCCGGAGAAGGAGGTACAGGCCGGTCGGTCAGCGACGACGGCGACAGAGCGCGCTGCGGGTCCGGTTCAGGTCCACGTGGCGGCGGGCCACGAGGCGGAGACGGAGCGCGTGCACGCCGACCAGCTTCGCACGGTGTCCGGACGGGAGCCAAAGACCGGCTCGGATACTGGGATCGGGGTCACGAAGGTCCGGACGTTCACCGGTGCCGGCCCCCGGTTCCCCCGGACGCTGGCACACTCGGCGGACGTGACAGCCGTACCTCCGGCCTTCGGGATCTACGTCCACGTGCCGTTCTGCGCCACCCGGTGCGGCTACTGCGACTTCAACACCTACACCGCCTCCGAGCTCGCGGGCGACGCCGCGTCGCCGGACGGCTGGCTGGCAGCCGCCCGGAAGGAGATCGCGCTGGCCGCGCGGACGGTCGGCGACCGCACGGTGGACACCGTGTTCGTCGGCGGCGGGACGCCGTCGCTGCTCGGGGCCGACCGGCTGTCCGCGGTGCTGGCCGCGATCCGGTCCGAGCTCCCCGTCGCGCCGGACTGCGAGGTGACCACCGAGTCCAACCCCGAGTCGACCTCGCCGGCGTTCTTCGAGCGCCTGCGGGCCGGCGGCTACACCCGCGTCTCGCTCGGCATGCAGTCCGCGGCCCCGCACGTCCTCGCCGTCCTCGACCGCACCCACACGCCCGGCCGCGCGGTGGCGGCCGCCCGCGAGGCCCGGGCGGCCGGGTTCGGCCACGTCAACCTGGACCTCATCTACGCGACGCCGGGGGAGACCGACGACGACCTCCGCCGCTCCGCGGACGCCGTGCTCGAGGCCGGTGTCGACCACGTCTCGGCGTACTCCCTGATCGTCGAGGACGGCACCGCGCTGGCCCGCCGCGTGCGCCGCGGCGAGCTGCCCGCCCCGGACGACGACGTGGCCGCCGCCCGCTACGAGATCCTCGACCGGCGCCTGCACGAGGCCGGGCTGCGCTGGTACGAGGTGTCCAACTGGTCGTCGCCCGGCGCCGAGTGCCGGCACAACCTGGGCTACTGGCGCGACGGCGACTGGTGGGGCGTCGGCCCGGGCGCGCACTCGCACCTGGCCGGGAGCCGCTGGTGGAACGTCAAGCACCCGGCCCGCTGGGCCGGCCTGCTCGCCGCGGACGCGTCCCCCGAGGCGGGGCGCGAGGAGCTGACCGCCGCCCAGCAGCACACCGAGCGGGTCATGCTGCGGCTGCGGCTGGCCGACGGGATGCCGCTGGACCTGCTGGACGGCGGCGGGCGGGCCGCCGCGGGCCGCGCCGTCGCCGAGGGGCTGCTCGAGGCCGGCGCGCACGCCGCCGGCCGCGCGGTGCTGACCGGCCGGGGCCGGCTGCTGGCCGACCGGGTGGTGACCGATCTCCTCCTCGCCGAGGACGAGCCGGTCGGCGCGCCCCGCTGACGCCCGCCACCCCCTGGCGCGGCCCGCGCGACCCGGCCGCCGGGCGGGCACGGCGCATAGACTGGGAGGGACACGCCAGGTGAGTCCGACGCGCCGGGGAGGTACAGCGGAGATGAACGCCGACGAGCGCCGGTTCGCGGTGCTGCGGGCCATCGTCGCCGACTACGTGGCCACCCAGGAGCCGGTCGGGTCGAAGGCGCTCGTCGACCGGCACAACCTCGGCGTGTCGAGCGCGACAGTGCGCAACGACATGGCCGTGCTGGAGGAGGACGGGCTCATCGCCCAGCCGCACACCAGCGCCGGCCGGATCCCCACCGACAAGGGCTACCGCCAGTTCGTGGACCGGATCTCGCAGGTCAAACCGCTGTCGGCGGCGGAGAGGCGGGCGGTGCAGACCTTCCTGGAGGGCGCGGTCGACCTCGATGACGTGCTGCGCCGCTCGGTGCGGCTGCTGGCGCAGCTGACCCGGCAGGTGGCCGTCGTCCAGTACCCGACGCTGACCCGCTCCACGGTGCGGCACCTGGAGGTCGTGCAGCTGACCCCGGCCCGGCTCATGCTCGTGCTGATCACCGACACCGGCCGGGTGGACCAGCGGGTGGTGGACCTCGGCGACGTGCTCGACGAGGCCGACGTCGTCCGGCTGCGGGACGTCCTGGGCGGCGCGCTGAACGGGCGGAAGCTCGCCGAGGCGTCCGCCGCCGTCGCCGAGCTGCCCGAGACCGGCCCGGACGACCTGCGCGGGGCGCTGACCCAGGTCGCGACCGTGCTGATCGAGACCCTGGTCGAGCACCCCGAGGAGCGGATGGTGCTCGGCGGCACCGCGAACCTCACCCGCAGCCACGCCGACTTCCCCGGCTCGCTGCGCCAGGTGCTCGAGGCGCTGGAGGAGCAGGTGGTCGTGATGCGGCTGCTCGCCGCGTCCCAGGAGTCCGGCCTGGTCACCGTGCGGATCGGCGAGGAGAACGAGGCCGAGGACCTGCGGACGGCATCCGTCGTCACGGTCGGGTACGGGTCCGGTACACCCCTCGGGGGAATGGGGGTCGTCGGACCGACCCGGATGGACTACCCGGGCACCATCTCGGCGGTGCATGCGGTCGCCCGATACGTGGGTGAGATCCTGACCGGGCGCTAGGAAGCCGCTGAGCCGACGATGAGCCGACACTGAACCGAACACCCGCGCCACGGGCAGTGGTGCGTCGATGGACCTAGAGGACGAGAAGCCAGGTGGCACGCGACTACTACGGGATCCTGGGCGTCGAACGCGGCGCCGACGCTGCGGAGATCAAGCGGGCGTACCGCAAGCTCGCCCGCGAGCTGCATCCGGACGTCAACCCGGACGCCGGCGCCCAGGAACGCTTCCGCGAGGTCAGCGCGGCCTACGAGGTGCTGACCGACCCGGAGAAGCGCCGGATCGTGGATCTCGGCGGGGACCCGCTGGACCCGCGCGGCGGGGGCGGCGGAGCCGGCGACCCGTTCGCCGGGTTCGGCGGCTTCAGCGACATCATGGACGCCTTCTTCGGCGGGGCGGGCCCCGGCGGCGGGCGGGGGCGCGGCCCCCGCAGCCGGGTGCAGCCCGGCGCCGACGCGCTGATCCGGATGGAGCTGACGCTGGAGGAGTGCGCCGCCGGCGTGCACCGCGACCTCACCGTGGACACCGCCGTGCTGTGCACCCAGTGCCAGGGATCCGGGTGCGCGGAGGGCACCCACCCGGCCGCCTGCGACACCTGCGGCGGGTCCGGTGAGATCCAGAGCGTGCAGCGGTCGTTCCTCGGCCAGGTCGTCACGGCCCGCCCGTGCCCGGCCTGCCGCGGGTTCGGCGAGGTCATCCCGGACCCCTGCCGGCAGTGCGCCGGCGACGGACGGGTCCGCTCCCGCCGCACCGTGTCCGTGAAGATCCCGGCCGGCGTCGCCGAGGGCATGCGGGTGCGGCTCGCCGGGCAGGGCGAGGTCGGCGCGGGCGGCGGCCCGGCCGGTGACCTCTACGTCGAGGTCGAGGAGGCCCCGCACGAGGTCTTCACCCGGGACGGCTCCGACCTGCACTGCACGCTGCCGCTGCCGATGACGGCCGCCGCGCTGGGCACCACCCTGCCGCTGACCCTGCTCGACGGCACCGTGCAGGAGTTCGACATCGAGCCCGGCACCCAGAACGGCACCGTCCGCACGCTGCGTGGCAAGGGCATGCCCCGGCTGCGCTCGACCGGCCGGGTCGACGGCCACGGCGACCTGCTCGTGCACATCGAGGTGACCGTGCCGACGAAGCTGGACAAGGAGCAGACCGAGCTGCTGCGCCAGCTCGCGCGGCTGCGCGGCGAGGAGCAGCCGGACCTGGTCGGCGGGGCCCGCAACGGGCACGGCCTGTTCTCCCGGATCCGCGACACCTGGGGCGGGCGGTGACGACCGCGTCCCGCCGGAGACGCGCGCTTCTGCCGTCGTGACCACCGCCCCGCTGTTCCTGGTCGACGACGTCGCGACGCTGCCCGCGCCCGGCGGCGAGACGCTGCTGGACGGCCCGGAGGGGCGGCACGCCGCGACCGTGCGCCGGCTCCGGCCGGGCGAGGCCCTGGTGCTCTCCGACGGCCGGGGTGGGCTCGCGCACGCGGAGGCGGTCGCCGTCGCCGGCCGGGACGCGCTGTCGGTCCGGCTGACCGCGGTCACCCGCGTGCCCCCGCCCGCGGTGCGGGTCGTCGTCGCGCAGGCGCTGGTCAAGGGCGATCGCGGCGAGCTGGCCGTCGAGACCGCGACCGAGGCCGGCGCCGACGGGTTCCTGCCCTGGAAGGCGGCGCGCTGCGTGGCCCGCTGGGACGACGGCCCGCGCGGCGCCAAGGCGCTCGCCCGGTGGCGCTCGACGGTCCGCGAGGCCGCCAAGCAGGCCCGCCGCCCGTGGCAGCCCGAGGTCGGCGAGCCGGTGACCACGGCCCAGCTCGCCCGGCGCGTCGCCGGCGCCGACCGGGCGCTGGTCCTGCACGAGTCCGCGGAGCCCGGGCTCGCCGAGGTCGGCCTCCCGGACGCCGGTGAGGTGCTGCTCGCGGTCGGCCCGGAGGGCGGCGTCGACGACCACGAGCTCGGCCTGCTCACCGAGGCCGGCGCGGTCCCCGTGCGGATGGGCCCGGAGGTGCTGCGTGCCTCGACCGCGGCCTGCGTGGCGCTCGGCGCCCTCGCCGTGCGCACCGGCCGCTGGACGCGCGCGGCCGGAATCGACGGGTGAGCCGCGGTGTTGCACGGGTACCATGCCGACGCCCGGCATTTCCGACCCTGAGGTAGGCGAACACAGTCTTGACCGGCACCGAACCCGGCTCCGAAACCCGGACCGACCTGCGGTCCGACGCAGATCCGGGCGGGACCGTCCGGTCGACGATGGCAGTGCCGGACACCGCCCTGCTCGCCCTGCTCGGCTCCCGTGACGAGAGCCTGCGCGCCGCCGAGGACGAGCTCAGCGCCGACGTGCACGTGCGCGGCAACGAGCTGACGCTCTCCGGGGACCCGGCGGAGGTCGCGTTCGCCGAGCGCGTCTTCGCCGAGCTCATCACCCTGGCCGGCCGCGGTCAGCTGGTCGGCGCGGACACGGTGCGGCGCACCGTGCAGATGCTCTCGGCGGAGGGCACGGCCGAGGCCGGCCGCCTCGGCGAGTCCCCGGCCGAGGTGCTGAGCCTCGACATCCTGTCCCGGCGCGGCAAGACCATCCGGCCCAAGACGCTCAACCAGAAGCGCTACGTCGACTCCATCGACGCGCACACGATCGTGTTCGGGATCGGCCCGGCCGGTACCGGCAAGACCTACCTGGCGATGGCCAAGGCCGTCCAGGCGCTGCAGGCCAAGCAGGTCACCCGGATCATCCTGACCCGCCCGGCGGTCGAGGCGGGGGAGCGGCTCGGCTACCTGCCGGGCACGCTGTTCGAGAAGATCGACCCGTACCTGCGGCCGCTGTACGACGCGCTGCACGACATGATCGACCCGGAGACGATCCCGAAGCTGATGGCGGCCGGGACGATCGAGGTCGCGCCGCTGGCCTACATGCGGGGACGGACGCTCAACGACGCGTTCATCATCCTCGACGAGGCGCAGAACACGACGCCCGAGCAGATGAAGATGTTCCTCACCCGGCTCGGCTTCGGTTCGAAGATCGTGGTGACCGGTGACATCACCCAGGTCGACCTGCCCGGCAACTCCCGGTCCGGGCTCGCCGTCGTGCAGGAGATCCTGGACGGCGTCGACGACGTGCACTTCGCCGAGCTCGACAGCGCCGACGTCGTCCGGCACCGGCTGGTCACTGACATCGTGGACGCCTACGCCCGGTTCGACGCCGTCGCCAATCGCCGCGCGGCGATGAACGCCGGTACCGGTGCGCCGCGCAACGGTCCGCAGGCCCGGCAGGGCGGGCGCCGCCGCTGAGGTCGGTGCCCCCGTCTACGCTGGTCCGCGACCAGACCGAACGAGACAGGCAGGACGGCGGCGACGGGTGAGCATCGAGGTCGTCAACGAGTCCGGGATCGCGATCGACGAGGCACAGATCGGGTCGGTCGCCCGGTACGCGCTGGACGCGATGAAGGTGAACCCGGCTGCGGAGCTGGCGATCACGGCCATCCCGCTGGACGCGATGGAGGAGCTGCACGTCCGCTGGATGGACGAGCCCGGCCCCACCGACGTCATGGCGTTCCCGATGGACTCGCTCGCCGAGGACGGGCGGCGCCCCGACGCCCCCGACCTGGGCCCGGCCCTGCTGGGCGACGTCGTCCTCTGCCCGGCGTTCGCCCGCGACCAGGCCCGCAAGGCCGGGCACACCCTGGCCGACGAGCTCCACCTGCTGACCGTGCACGGCATCCTGCACCTGCTCGGCTACGACCACCTGGAGCCCGAGGACGAGCGCGAGATGTTCGCGCTGCAGAACCGCCTGCTGGTGCGCTGGCGCGAGGACCGGGCCCGGGCCCGCGCCCGGGATGCCCAGCGGCGCAGTGACGACCGCCTGCTCGGAGCCGCCGGCTTCGAGGAGGAACCCGGCCGGTGACGTCGCACCCGGATCGCGCGGAGGAGACGTGAGCACCACCTGGCTGATCGTCTCCACGGTCCTGCTCGTCCTGGTCGCCGGGATCTTCGCCGCCGCCGACTCGGCCCTGATGTCGATCTCGCGGGCCCGGGTGGACGCGGTCGTGCGGGCCGGGCGCGCCGGTGGCCGGGCGCTCGCCGCGGTCGTCGCGGACCGGCCGCGGCACGTCAACCTGCTGATGCTGCTGCGGGTGACCTGCGAGACCGTCGCCGTGATCCTGCTGGCGGTGGCGCTCGCGCCGGCGTTCTCCGCACCCTGGATCGGGCTCACGCTGACCGGTGTGATCATGGTGCTGGCCAGCTACGTGCTGATCGGGGTCGGCCCGCGCACGCTGGGCCGCCAGCACCCGTACCGGATCGGGCTGGCGCTGGCCGGGCCGGTCCGGGCACTGGGCACCGTGCTGTCGCCGCTGTCGAAGCTGCTGATCCTGCTCGGCAACGCGATCACCCCCGGCCCCGGGTTCCGGGACGGCCCGTTCTCCACCGAGGTCGAGCTGCGTGAGCTCGTCGACATGGCCAGCAATCGCGGGGTCGTCGACGAGGGCGAGCGCAAGATGATCCACTCGGTGTTCGAGCTGGGCGAGACCCCGGTCCGGGAGATCATGGTGCCGCGGCCGGACGTGATCTGGGCCGAGCGGGACACCCCGGTGGACAAGGTGCTGCGGCTGGCGCTCAAGAGCGGCTACTCGCGGATCCCGGTGCTCGGCGAGGGCATCGACGACGTCATCGGCATCGCCTACCTCAAGGATCTGGTCCGGGCCCGGGACGACACCCAGTTCCGCGGCGCGCCCCCGAAGTCGCTGCTGGAGATCATCCGGCCGGCGGCGTTCGTGCCGGACTCCAAGCGCAGCGACGAGCTGATGCGCGAGATGCAGCGCAGCCGCAACCACATGGCCGTCGTCGTCGACGAGTACGGCGGCACCGCCGGGGTGGTGACGATCGAGGACATCCTCGAGGAGATCGTCGGTGAGATCACCGACGAGTACGACACCGAGGAGGTCCCCGAGGTCGTCGAGGCGCCGGACGGGGCGTTCCGGGTCGCGGCGCGGCTGCCCGTGGAGGACCTGCAGGAGCTGTTCGCCGGCCGCTTCCGCGACACCCCGCGGGAGGACGACCTGCGCGAGGCGCTGGAGTCCGCGGACGTCGACACGGTCGGCGGCCTGCTGGCCCAGCGGCTCGGGAAGGTCCCCCTGCCCGGCGCGACCGCCGACCTCGACGACCTGCTGCGGCTGCAGGGCGAGGGCGGCAAGGACGCGCGCGGCCGCATCCGGATCACGTCGGTGCTGGTCAGTCCGCTGCAGCCGGCCGAGACCGACGGCACCGACGATGCGGCCGGCGCGGCGCCCGACCCGTCCGCGGACGACGCCACCGAGCACGCCCGCGCCGAACGAAGCTGACCCACCGCTCCCCGCGGGAGCACGACGAGCTGGAGAACGGTCCCGGGCACGGGGCCGGAGGAGGATGACCGATGGCAGGAAGTGACCGTCCCGCCGGGGGACTGCCCGCGACACCGTCCTACGACCTCGTGGTCGTCGGCGGCGGGATCGTCGGGCTGGCCACCGCGTACGCCGCGACGGCGAACGGGCTGAGCGTCGCCGTCGTCGAGCGGGAGCCGCGGCTGGCGAACCACCAGACGGGCAACAACTCCAACGTCATCCACTCGGGCCTCTACTACGCGCCGGGCGGCTACAAGGCCCGCCTCGCGGTGGCCGGGTGCGCCGAGACCGTCGCGTTCTGCCGCGAGCACGACCTGCCGCACCAGGTGTGCGGCAAGCTCGTCGTCGCGACCGAGCCGGAGGAGCTGCCCCGGCTCGACGAGCTGGCCCGCCGCGGCACCGCCAACGGCGTCGAGAACCACCGGCTCGACGAGCACGGCATCGCCGAGTACGAGCCGGACGTCCGCGGCCTCGCCGCGCTGTGGGTGCCCTCGACCGGCATCTGCGACTACCGCGCGATCGCCGAGAAGCTCGGCGAGCTGGTCGAGAAGGACGGCGGCGAGGTGCACCTGGGCCGCAGCGTCACCGGGTTCGCCCGGCGGCCCTCGGACGTGGTCGTGCGCACCGACGCCGGTGACCTGCTCGGCACCCGGGTCGTGGTCTGCGGCGGGCTGCGCTGCGACGAGCTCGCCCGGCTCGCCGGCGCCGACCCCGGCGTGCGGATCATCCCGTTCCGCGGCGAGTACTCCGGGTTCTCCGAACGGGCCGCGTCGCTGGTCCGCGGGCTGATCTACCCGGTGCCGGACCCGGCGTTCCCGTTCCTCGGGGTGCACGCCACCCGCGGCATCGACGGCCACGTGCACGCCGGCCCGAACGCCGTCCTGGCGATGGCCCGCGAAGGCTACGACTGGAGGACGATCAAGCCGAAGGAGCTGCTCGGGACCCTCACCTACCCGGGCATGCTCAAGGTCGCCCAGCGGCACTGGCGCTACGGCATCGGCGAGGTGCAGCGCTCGCTGTCGCGCAAGGCCATGGTCCGCCAGATCCAGCGGATGCTGCCCGACGTGCGGGCCGAGGACCTGCACCCGGCCGGCGCGGGCGTCCGCGCCCAGGCGGTGAAGGCCGACGGCACCCTGGTCGACGACTTCCTGTTCCTCGACCAGCCGGGCCCGGACGGCGCGGGCCGGGCCGGCTCGATCCTGCACGTGCTCAACGCGCCGTCCCCGGCGGCGACCGCGGCGCTGCCGATCGGGCGCGAGATCCTGGGCCGGCTGGGCGCGGCGTGACCGGCACCGGGGTGGGCGGGCACGACCCCGACGGCTTCCGGTCCGGGTTCGCCTGCTTCGTCGGGCGGCCCAACGCCGGCAAGTCCACCCTGACCAACGCCCTGGTCGGCCAGAAGATCGCGATCACGTCGTCGCGGCCGCAGACCACGCGGCACGCGATCCGCGGCATCGTGCACCGCGACGACGCGCAGATCGTGCTGGTCGACACCCCCGGGCTGCACCGGCCGCGTACCCTGCTCGGGTCCCGGCTCAACGACCTGGTCCGGGAGACGTGGGCCGAGGTCGACGTCGTCGGGTTCTGCGTGCCGGCCGACGAGAAGGTCGGCCGGGGCGACCGGTTCATCGCCGACGAGCTGCGCAAGGTCGCCGCGCACACCCCGGTGATCGCGGTCGTCACCAAGACCGACCTCGCGCGGCCGGAGCAGGTGGCCGAGCGGCTCGCCGAGGTCGCCGCGCTGATGGACTTCACCGAGGTCGTGCCGACCTCGGCGCGGTCCGGGTTCCAGGTGGCGCTGCTGGCGGACCTGCTGGTCGCGCAGCTGCCGGAGGGCCCGCAGCTCTACCCGGACGGCGACCTCACCGACGAGCCCGAGGAGACCCTGATCGCCGAGCTCGTCCGCGAGGCGGCGCTGGAGGGCGTGCGGGACGAGCTGCCGCACTCGATCGCCGTCGTCGTCGAGGAGATGATCGAGAAGGAGAACCTCCTCGAGATCCACGCGATCATCTTCGTCGAGCGGACGTCGCAGAAGGGCATCGTGATCGGCCGCGGCGGCGCGCGGCTCAAGCAGGTCGGGTCGGACGCCCGCCGGCAGATCGAGAAGCTGCTGGGCACCCGGGTGTACCTCGACCTGCACGTGAAGATCGCGGAGAACTGGCAGCGGGACCCCAAGCAGCTGCGCAAGCTGGGCTTCTGAGGACGTTCTAGGCTGGGTGGATGGCCCAGCTCTACCGCGACACCGGCATGGTGCTGCGCGTGCAGAAGCTCGGCGAGGCCGACCGGATCATCACGCTGCTGACCAAGCAGCGCGGCAAGATCCGGGTGGTGGCCAAGGGCGTCCGACGGACCCGGTCGCGGTGGGGTGCGCGGCTGGAGCCGTTCAACCACGTCGACGTCCAGTGCTACACCGGCCGCACGCTCGACGTCGTCACCCAGGCCCAGACCGTCGACGCGTTCGCGCCCGCCGTCGTCGCCGACTGGTCGGCCTACTCGTGCGGTTGCGCGATCCTGGAGACCGCCGACCGGCTGGTGTCCGAGGAGGGGGAGCCGGCGCTGCGGGTGTACCTGCTGCTGCTGGGCGCGACCCGGGCGCTGGCCGACGGCGTCCGCGAGCCGGCGCTGGTGCTCGACGCGTTCCTGCTGCGGGCGATGAGCCACGCCGGGTGGGCGCCGTCGCTGTCGGACTGCGCCCGCTGCGCGACCCCGGGGCCGCACCGGGCGTTCACCGTCGCCGGGGGCGGGATGGTGTGCCCGCGGTGCCGGCCGCCCGGCTCGGTCACCCCGGCCGCCGAGACGGTCGCGCTGCTGGAGGCCCTGCTGCACGGCGACTGGGCCACCGCGGACGCGTCCGGCGCGCCGACCCGCCGCGAGGCCAGCGGGCTGGTGGCGGCGCACCTGCAGTGGCACCTGGAGCGGCAGCTGCGCTCGCTGCCGCTCGTGGACCGCCGCTCCGCCCGGCGGGCCGCGGCGGGGGCTCGTTACGATCCCGTGATCGAGGGGACCCCCAGCCCGTCGACGGAGAGGTAGTCGTGAACCGACCTCACACCCCGCGCGACGGTGGCGGCCGGACCGAGCCCACCCGCAGGCTCCCCGCCCCCACCGAGCAGATCCCGGTCCCGCCCACCCAGCAGATCCCGGTGCGGACCGAGGTGCTCCCCGAGTCCCCGCCCGACGGCCCGACCCGCGCCATACGCCAGGTCCGGGCCCGCACCGAGAACGGCGAGTGGCCGGCCATCCCGATGCTCCCGGTGATCCGCCCGGAGGAGTCCGACCCGATCTCCGAGGCCGACCGGGTGCAGGGGCACCGCGGCATGCGGTCGCTGCGGGAGACGATCGCACGCCTCGAGGACCCGGACGTGCCGGCCTGGCCGGAGCGGGAGGAGCCCGACGAGCGCTTCCGGATCTGAGCGCGGACCCTCGCGCACGGTGCGGGGCGGGCGCGGACGTAGGGTGAGGACGTGCCGTTCCAGCCACCCCCGCCGCACCCGTCCGGCGCGCGGCCGCCGGCCGTCCCGCCGGAGCTGGTGCCGCGTCACATCGCCCTCGTGATGGACGGCAACGGCCGCTGGGCCAACGCCCGCGGGCTGCCCCGCACGGAGGGCCACAAGCGGGGCGAGGCGTCCCTGATGGACGTCGCCCGCGGCTGCATCGACGTCGGCGTGCAGTGGCTGTCGGCGTACGCGTTCTCCACCGAGAACTGGCGGCGCAGCCCGGACGAGGTCCGGTTCCTGATGGGCTTCAACCGCGACGTCATCCGCCGCCGGGTGGACGAGATGCACGCGATGGGCGTGCGGGTCCGGTGGGCCGGCCGGCGTCCGCGGCTCTGGCGTTCGGTGATCAAGGAGCTCGAGGTCGCCGAGGAGAAGACGAAGCACAACGACGTCCTCAACCTGACCATGTGCGTGAACTACGGCGGCCGGGCCGAGATCGTCGACTCGGTCCGCCAGATCGCCCGGCTGGCCGCCGAGGGCCGGATCAACCCCGACCGGATCGACGAGCGGATGCTGGCCCGCCACCTCGACGAGCCGGACATGCCCGACGTCGACCTGTTCGTGCGGTCGTCCGGGGAGCAGCGGACGTCGAACTTCCTGCTCTGGCAGAGCGCCTACGCCGAGATGGTCTTCCTGGACACGCTGTTCCCGGACTTCGACCGCCGGCACATCTGGCAGGCCATCGAGATCTACGCGCGGCGGGACCGGCGGTTCGGTGGGGCTTCCGAGCGGAGCGCAGGCGGAGCGAGCATCGATACCGAGCGGAGCGCAGGCGGAGCGAGCGTCGATACCGAGCGGAGCGCAGGCGGAGCGAGCATCGATACCGAGCGGAGCGCAGGCATGGACACCGGCGCTGCGGGGGTCAGCTCGTGACCACCGACGTGATCGCCGGGATGCTGGATACCGCGCGCGGTGCGCTGGAGCGCTTCCACGACGTCCAGGTCGACGACGACGGGGCGCTCACCTTCGCCCACGGCGGCGTGCTGTGCGTGGTCCAGGGCACCGAGCTGGAGGAAGGCCTGCCGGTCCTCAACATCACCTGCGTGGTCGCGTGGGACCTGCCGGTCGCCGACGACCCGGGCCACGACGTCCCGCACCGGGTCGGGCTCGGCGTCGGCGAGGGCCTGTTCGGCACCCCGCGGGTGGTGCGCGGCGAGCGTGGCTGGGACGTGACGCTGCGCTACGCGTTCCCGGCCAGCGGGCTGGACGAGCAGCCGATGGGGACGCTGCTGATGCTCGTGGTGTCGTCGGCGTCGAGCATGCGCGCGGAGCTGGTGGACGGCTGATGCACGGCGGTCGCTGACGCTCACCGCTTCCAGCTCCTCCCGCACGGGACCGGGACGATCTGTGACGCAGACCTCGCCGGGGCGGCGGCCGGGTCGTGCTAGCGTCTTCGCCCGAAGGTCACGAGTGCCAGCGTGAAGCCCCGGCTTGCTGGCCGGCAACCCTCCTCCGCGGTGGGGTGCCCCGGGTGATGACCGGGCCGCCGCGACACCCGCGGCCGGCAAGCGCGGATCCGGGCCGTAGCGAGCGCGCCGGATCCCTGAGATCCGGAGGCCGGATCATGACCGCTGTCCTGCTGCAGGACGCCGTCCGCACCACCGCCGCCCGTGCCACCGCGCTGCCGCGCGTGGTGGGTGCCGAGCTGACCGTCCCGCTCGTCGACGGCACCCGGGTCCGCTACTGCGACCTCGACTCCGCGGCGTCGGCGCCGGCGCTGGAGGCCGTCGCCGCGCACGTCGCCGAGGTGTTGCCGTACTACGGCAGCGTGCACCGTGGCGCCGGCTGGACCTCCCGGGTCTGCACGTCGCTGGTGGAGAGCGCCCGGGCCGACGTCGCCCGCTTCGTCCGGGCCCGGCCGGACGACTGCGTCGTGTTCACCCGCAACACCACCGACGCGCTCGGCCTGCTCGCCCGGGCGGTGCCGGGCCCGGTCGTCACCCTGGACCTGGAGCACCACGCGACGCTGCTGGCCTGGCGCGACGGCGAGCACCGGGTCGTCCGCGCCGCCCGGACGATCACCGCGACCCTGGACGCGCTGCGCGCCGAGCTGGCCGCCCGGCCGGACGCGGCCCTGGTCGCGGTGACCGGGGCGTCCAACGTGACCGGGGAGCTGCTGCCGGTCGCGCGGATCGTGGAGATCGCGCACGCCGCGGGCGCCCGGGTGTGCGTGGACGCCGCGCAGCTCGCCCCGCACCGCCGCGTCGACCTCGCCGGGTGGGGAGCCAACTACGTCGCGCTGTCCGGGCACAAGCTCTACGCGCCGTACGGCGCCGGCGCCCTCGTCGGGCGCCGGGACTGGCTGGACGCCGCGGAGCCGCACGTGGCAGGCGGCGGCGCGGTCCGCGCGGTGACCGTCGAGGACGGGCGCGCCGGGACGGCGTGGCTGCCCGCGCCGCAGCGGCACGAGGGCGGCACGCCGAACGTGCTGGGCGCGGCCGCGCTGGGCGCCGCGTGCCGGGCGCTCGACCCGATCGTCGACGACGTCGTGCCCGCGCACGAGCGGGAGCTGGCGGCCCGGCTGCACGCCGGTCTGGCGCGCGTGCCCGGGCTGCGGGTCCTGTCCTGCTTCGCCACCGACCCCGGCGAGGCCGCCGACCGGACCGCGACCGTGTCGTTCGTCCTCGACGACCTGCCGTCCGGGCTGGTCGCGGCGGCGCTGTCGGCCGAGCACGGCATCGGGGTGCGCGACGGCCGGTTCTGCGCGCACCCGCTGCTGGAGCGGCTCACCGGCGGGCGGGACGCGGTCCGGGTCAGCCTGGGCCTGCGCACCACCGCCGACGACGTCGACCGGCTGGTCACCGCGCTGAACCGGCTGGTCCGGCGTGGTCCGGAGTGGACGTACGCGATCGTCGGCGGGCGGTGGTCACCCACCCCCGACCCGCGCCCGGCGGACCCGTTCGGGCTGGGGGAGACCGCAGGTCCCGCGGGCTGCGACCGCTGAGTCAGGCGTCCCGGGCCGCGGTGCAGTTCCCGCACAGCCCGAAGATCTCGCAGGTGTGCGACAGGTCGGTGTAGCCGTGCTGGTCGGCGACCGACTGGGCCCACGACTCGACGGCGGGCCCCTCGATCTCGACGGCGGCGCCGCACCGCCGGCACACCAGGTGATGGTGGTGGTGCTCGGTCTCGCACCGCCGGTAGACGGCCTCGCCGGACGCCGTGCGCAGCACGTCGACCTCGCCGCCGTCGGCGAGGGTCTGCAGGGTTCGGTAGACCGTGGTGAGCCCGATGCCCTCCCCCGCCCGGCGGAGCTCCTCGTGGATCTCCTGGGCCGAGCGGAAGTCCTCGATCCGGTCGAGCAGCGCGGTCACGGCGGCCCGCTGCCGGGTCGCCCGGATCCCGCGCGGCCCGGCCGTGGACCGCGCCGGTCCGTCCTGCACCGCCTGATCGGTCACGTCTCCTCCTCCACGTGTGCCACGGCGTCCACCACGATGTGGGCGAGATGGTCGTCCACCAGCGAGTACCGCACCTCGCGGCCCTTGCGCTCGCCCTCGACGACCCCGGCCGCCTTCAGCACCCGCAGGTGCTGGCTGATCAGCGGCTGGGTGACGCCGAGCGCGTCGACCAGGTCGTGCACGCAGCGGGAGTGTTCCAGGAGCTGCAGCACGATCGCGATCCGGACCGGCGCCGCCAGCGCGCGCAGCAGGTCACCGGCCGCGGCCAGGGTGCGCTGGTCGCGGACCGGGCCGGGTGCGGGCGCCGGAGGGTGGTCCCCGGCGCGGTCGTCGGGGGCACGGGTCTCCGCCGCGGCTGACATGTCGTGACCGTCCCGTCCCCGGGGGCGGCGGCCACACCCCCGGCACCGTCTCGAGCCGTGCCGGCCGCACCCGTCATGGTAGGCGTGTTCGTTATCGTCGCGCCGTGCTGCTGGTCTGCCGGTTCACCGTGTCCCCGTCCCGCGTGCCGGAGTTCACCGGGCGGGCCGCCCGCGCGCTGGAGCTCCTGGCCGCGCAGCCGGGCTGCCGCGGAGGCGAGCTGGGCTGCGCGATCGAGGACGCCGCGCAGTGGGTGCTGGTCGTCCGGTTCGACTCGGTCGACGCCTACCGCCGCGCCCTGGGCCCGTTCGAGGTGCGCGAGCACGTCCACCCGCTCCTCGCCGAGGCCGACACGACCACGGAGTCGACCCACGAGACCCGCCTGACGGTGGCCCCGGGCGGGCGGCCCGAGCACCACCCCAGCCTGCTCACGCCCTGAGCAATCGCGCCCGTGGTCGGACGGACGTCGAGGCGCGAGCGGCGTGGCTCGTCCGGTGGCGTGCTCGGCGGTGGTCGCTGGCTCGTTCGCGGGGCTCGGCCCTGGTCACGGCTGCCGAGTCGGCTCGTCGGGCGCCCGGTCGACGCGGCGGTGCCCTGTCGGCTCGCCGGGCGCCCTGTCCGCGCCGGGCGCCGAGCTACCGGGTGGCAGTGGCACCGCGCCGTCCGGGACGACGAGGGCGCCTCGATCGGGGCCGCGTCACCGATCAGCACGTTCCGGCCCCGCCCGGGGCGGAAGTGTGCGTCTCGAGCACCGAGGCCGGGTCGATCAGCACGTTCTGGCCCCGTTCGGGGCGGGAGCGTGCGTCTCGGGCGCCGGGGTTGGGGCGATCAGCACGGTTCGGCCCTCTCCGGGGCGGGAGCGTGCATGTCGATCGTCCGGGTTCGGTCGATCGGCACGTTCTGGCCCCATCGGGGGCGAATCCGTGCGTCTCGGGGACGGGGGCGCGTCGATGTCGGGCCGGGGCGGCGAGCACCGCGGCCGCGCTGTTCGGAGCGGGCGTCACCGGGCCGGCCGTGGACGGCACGGGCGCCCGCAGGGTCGGGCGCGGTGCGGGCGGGGGAGGTGCCGTCGTGGCGGGTCGGTAACCTGGGACGCCCACCTGGGCACCTCCGCCGGTGGGAGAGCCCGAACCACGTCCTGGAGTACCGCTGTGGCCAGCAAGCCGACCTCCGCCAAGATCGAGACCATCGTCGCGCTGACGAAGCGGCGCGGATTCGTCTTCGCCTCCGGCGAGATCTACGGCGGTACCCGGTCGGCGTGGGACTACGGCCCGCTGGGCGTCGAGCTGAAGGACAACATCAAGCGGCAGTGGTGGCGCGCGATGGTCACCGGCCGGGAGGACGTCGTCGGCCTGGACTCGTCGGTCATCCTGCCCCGGCAGACCTGGGTCGCCTCCGGCCACGTCAACGCGTTCACCGACCCGCTGGTCGAGTGCACCTCGTGTCACAAGCGCTTCCGCGCCGACCAGCTGGCCGAGGAGTTCGCCGAGCGCAAGGGCCGCGACCCGGAGCAGGCCGACCCGAACGACCTCTCCGAGGTGCCGTGCCCGAACTGCGGTACCCGCGGCCAGTACACCGATCCGCGCGAGTTCAACATGATGCTGAAGACCTTCCTCGGCCCGGTGGAGTCCGAGGAGGGCCTGCACTACCTGCGCCCGGAGACCGCGCAGGGCATCTTCGTGAACTTCCTCAACGTGCAGACCACGTCCCGGAAGAAGCCGCCGTTCGGCATCGGCCAGATCGGCAAGAGCTTCCGCAACGAGATCACCCCGGGCAACTTCATCTTCCGGACCCGCGAGTTCGAGCAGATGGAGATGGAGTACTTCGTCGAGCCGGGCAGCGACGAGGAGCTGCACCAGTACTGGATCGACGAGCGCACCCGCTGGTACACCGACCTCGGTATCGACCCGGCGAACCTGCGGCACTACGAGCACCCGAAGGAGAAGCTGTCCCACTACTCGAAGCGCACCGTCGACATCGAGTACCGGTTCAACTTCACCGGGCAGGAGTGGGGCGAGCTCGAGGGCATCGCGAACCGCACCGACTTCGACCTCACCACGCACTCGAACCACTCGGGCGTCGACCTGTCGTTCTACGACCAGGCCACCGACACCCGCTACCGGCCGTACGTGATCGAGCCGGCGGCGGGCGTCGGCCGGTCGATGATGGCGTTCCTCATCGAGGCCTACACCGAGGACGAGGCGCCGAACGCGAAGGGCGGCGTGGACAAGCGGACCGTGCTGCGGCTGGACCGCAGGCTGGCCCCGGTGAAGGCCGCGGTGCTGCCGCTGTCGCGCAACGCCGACCTGTCGCCGAAGGCGAAGGACCTGGCCACGCAGCTGCGGCGGAACTGGAACGTCGAGTTCGACGACGCCGGCGCGATCGGCCGCCGTTACCGGCGCCAGGACGAGATCGGCACGCCGTTCTGCATCACGGTCGACTTCGACACGCTCACCGACCAGGCCGTGACGATCCGCGAGCGGGACAGCATGGCCCAGGAGCGGATCGCCCTGGACCAGGTCGAGTCCTACCTGGCGGCGCGCCTGATCGGCTGCTGAGCCGCCGCGGGGATCACGGCCGGAAGGCCAGCAGCTGGACGCCCAGCTCGGACTCGGCGCGGCGCACCTCGGCGAGCTGCTCCTCGGTGAGGTCCGCGTACGGCGACTCCGCACGGTAGGCCACGAGCGGCTTGCCGATCCGGTCCTCGAGCTGCTTCACCTTCGCCAGCGCGGTGTCGTCCAGCTCGGCCGGACGGAGCGACGGTGCGGTCATGGTGGGCCCTCCCACGGGACGTACGAACCGGCCCAGGCTAGGACGATCCCGGACCGGGCGCAGCCGGTGTGCCCGGTCCGGGGGACGGCCTACGCCGGCTCGGGGAGCAGCCGCTCCACCAGGTCGGACAGGGTGACGATGCCGATCAGCCGGCCGCCGTCCTGCACCAGCGCCAGGTGCGCGCGCTGGTCGCGCATCGTGTTGACCGCGGCGTGGTACGGGGTGTCGGCGGGCAGGGCGAGCACCGGCCGCATGAGGTCCCGGGCCCGGGTGCCCGGGTCGCGGGTGAGGGTGTCGCGGACGTGCACGTACCCGATCGGCGTATCGCCGTCGCGGACGATCAACCGCAGGTGCCCGGTCCGGCGGGCGGTGTCCTGGACGGCCGTGACGTCGTCGTCGGCCCGGACACCGGACGGCTCGTGGGCCAGCTCCCGCACCGGGGTGCGTTCGAGCTCCAGGGCGGTGACGAGCTGGTCGCGCCGCTCCTGGTCGAGCGCGCCGGTGCGCGCCGAGTGGTCGACGAGCTGGCGCAGGTCGTCGGCGTTGCGCCCGGAGACCATCTCGTCCACCGGTTCGACGCCGACGGCGCGCAGGCAGCGGTTCGCCAGCCCGTTCAGCGCCACCAGCAGCGGCCGGGTCAGCACCATGAACCCGCGCATCGGCAGCGCCAGCATGATGGCCGACCGCTCCGGGTGCGAGATCGCCCAGGACTTCGGCGCCATCTCGCCGACGACCAGGTGGACGAAGGTGACCACGACCAGCGACAGGACGAACGACACGACCGTGGCGACGCCCGAGGCCAGCCCCCAGCCCGTCAGGACCGGCTGCAGAGCGTGGTCGACGGCGGGTTTCGCGACCGCGCCGAGGCCCAGCGTGCACAGCGTGATGCCCAGCTGGGAGCCGGCCAGCAGCAGCGACAGGTCGCGCGCACTGCGGAGCGCGGCACGGGCCGCCGCGGAGTCCTGCGCGGCCTCCTCCAGCCGGTAGTTCCGGGCGGCGACGAGCGCGAACTCGACGGCCACGAAGAACGCGCTCGCCCCGACCAGTGCGATCGACACGATGATCGAGATGACGCTCATGCGGGCTCCGATGCGGTCCAGACGATGTGCACCGACGAGGGGACGCGCCGGGCGACCTCCCGCACGGTCAGGCGCAGCGCCCGGTCGTCGTCGTCCGGGTTGTCGGCCGGGATGGTGACCACGACGGCGTCCCCGGCGTCGGGGAGCCGCTGCAGCTCGGCCATGACCAGGCCGCCGACGGTCTGGTAGTCGCCCTCCGGGAGGTCGGCGTCGATGAGCCTGCCGACCTCGTCGACGTGCCGGTCGCCGGGGACGACCCAGCCGTCGCCGGCCGCGGTGGCCCGGTCGGTCCCGGCCTGGTCGTGCTCGTCGGTGATCTCGCCGACCAGCTCCTCGGCGACGTCCTCGACGGTGATGACGCCGGCCAGCCCGCCGTACTCGTCGAGCACGCAGGCCAGCTCCTCGCCCTCGGCGCGCAGCCGGGCGAGCACCTGGGGCAGCGGCAGCGACGACGGCACCAGCACCGGCGCCCGCATGAGCTCGGCGACCCGCACGTCGTGGAAGGACCGGCCGCCGAGCCGCGCGGACAGGTCCAGCACGTCCTTCAGGCAGACGACACCGACCAGCTCGAGCGTGTTCTCCGGGTCGGAGGCCTCCGGAGGCGCGCCGAGGACGGGGTAGCGGGAGTGCTGGACGGCCATCTGGCCGATCAGGCTCTCCACGGTCGCGTCGTCGCGGACCCACGACACCCGGGGCCGGGGGATCATCGCGGCCCGCGCGGTGCGGTCGGTGAAGTCCACCGCCCGGTCGAGGAGCACGGCGAGCTCCGGATCGAGGTCCCCGGAGTCCTTCGAGTCGTCGATGATCGCCTCGAGGTCGCGCGGGGTCGCCGAGTGCTCGACGTCGTGCACCGGCTCGATCCGCAGCGCCCGCAGCAGCAGGTTGGAGGCGGCATCGAAGACGGTGACGATCCAGCCGAAGGCCGCCAGGTAGATCGTGGTGGACAGGGCGAGCCTGCGCGCCACCGGCTCGGGGCGGGCGATCGCGAGGTTCTTCGGGAACAGCTCGCCGAACACCATCTGGACGACGGTGGACAGCAGCAGCGCGAACACGGTGCCGATCGCGACACCGACACCGGTCGGCACGTTCACCACGCCGAGGAGCTCGCCGATCCCCTCGCCGACCAGGGGCTCGGCGACGTAGCCGACGAGCAGGCCGGTGACGGTGATGCCGAGCTGGGCCCCGGAGAGCATGAACGAGGTGCGCCGGGTGATGCCGAGTGCGCGCACGGCACCGGTGTCTCCGTCGGCCGCGCGGGCCTTCAACCGCGAGCGGTCGACGGCCATGTAGCCGAACTCCTGGGCGACGAAGTAGCCGGTCAGCGCGGTGATCGCGAGGATGACGAGTACGCCGAGCGCGACGTCGAGGATCGTGCCGATCACCGGTGCGGCACCGCCGGGTCACCGGGTCCGCCGGCGCGGAGGGGCATGCGGGCGGAACGGGGTCGCCGTCCGGGAACGAACCGGACGGCGCCGGGACTGTCGCTGGGGTCCATGACTCCTTCACTTCGAGGTATGCCGGGTACGACACCTCAACGCCTGCCGGAATCGTACGGTTCCCCGCCCCCACCCGTCCCGCGGGCTCGGCGGCGGGCCGCCCCGGGGACGGCCGTCCGGTGCTCCCCGTCGCTACCCTGGCGACCGTGAGCACCACGGGAGAGGCGGCCGACCCGCGACGCGAGCTGGGCCTGGCCCTGCGGCGCTGGGCCGGTGGCGGCCGGGACGTCGGCGTGGTCCGGGTCCTCGACCGGCACGGGTTCGGCTCGGTCGAGTCCGGCCAGATGCTCGCCGCCGCCGACGGCGAGGTGTGCGGCCTGCTCTACCGGGGCGCGCTCGACGACACCGCGCGCCCGCTGGCGGCCGAGGCCGCCGCGGGGACCGCCGCCGTCCGGGAGGCACAGGTCGCGGAGCCGTCCGCGCTGGCCGCCGGGCTGGCCTGCGCCGGCGGGGCGACCCTCGTCGGGCATCCGCTCGCCGCGGAGCTCGCCGGTGCGCTCGGCGACGCCCTGGAGGCGTCCCGGCCCGCGGCCCTGCTCTCGACCGAGGACGGCGGCGCCGCCGTCGTCCTGACCGGAGCCGACCTGTCCGAGACCCGCGGCGACCTCGGCGACCCGGCGGTTACCGCCGCTGCGGTGGACGCGGCCCGGGCGCTGCTGCGCCGCGGCGCCACCGCCACCGAGCGGGTCGACGCCGCCGGGACCGGGGTGCTGGTGGACCTGTGGGTGCCGGTGCCCGCGATGCTCGTCGTCGGCGAGGGCGCGCTCGGTGCCGCCCTGCACGCGCAAGCCGGGCTGCTCGGCTGGTCCGCGCGCACCGTCACCACCCTGGACGACGCCCGCGCCGCCGTCGCCGCGTTCACCGACGCCGACGTGCTGGTCCTGCTCGACCACGACCCGGCGTTCGACCTGATCCTGGTCGAGGGCCTCGCGCACGGCCGCGGGTTCCTCGGCGCGCTCGGCTCCCGCCGCACCCAGGCCGCCCGGCGCGAACGGCTGCTGGCGGCGGGCCTGACCGAGGAGCAGCTGGCCCGGATCCACGGCCCGGTCGGGCTGGACCTGGGCGCCCGCACCCCCGCGGAGACGGCGGTGTCGATCGTGGCGCAGGTGATCGCGCTGCGGGCCGGCCGGTCGGCGTCGGCGCTGACCGCGTCCGGTGGGCGGATCGGCGGATGAGCGCACCCTCGTCGCGCCGCGGGCTCGGCAGCCCCGCCCCGGCCCCGGTGCGCCCGGCGCCCGCCCCCGGCCGGGGACCCGTGCGCAAGGGCCTGACCTGGGGCGCCCGGCTGCTGGTCGGCGCCATGGTCATGATCGTCGCGGTCGTCGGCGTCACCGCGCTGCGGGTGTGGCAGGTCGCCCGGGTCGACGACCAGCGGCCGGTCGACGCCGTGGTCGTGCTCGGGGCGGCGCAGTACAACGGCCAGCCGAGCGCGGTGCTCGCCGCCCGGCTCAAGCACGCCGAGCAGCTGTGGCGCGACGGGATCGCCCCGCGGATCGTGACGGTCGGCGGCGGGCAGACCGGGGACCGCTACACCGAGGCGGAGGCCAGCCGGGAGTGGCTGATCGAGCAGGGCGTGCCGAGCAC
Organism: Pseudonocardia sp. C8; assembly: GCF_014267175.1. NCBI lineage: Bacteria > Bacillati > Actinomycetota > Actinomycetes > Pseudonocardiales > Pseudonocardiaceae > Pseudonocardia > Pseudonocardia sp. C8. The sequence goes on along the minus strand of NZ_JACMTR010000002.1, from coordinate 4,034,564 downwards.
CGCGGTGGAGGCGGTGCCGGAGGGCGCCGACACGCTCCGCAGCCTGGAGGCGGTCGCGGCGAGCGCGCGCGAGCAGGGCTGGGAGTCGGCGCTGCTCGTCTCCGATCCGTGGCACAGCCTGCGGGCCCGCACGATGGCCCGGGACGCCGGGCTGGAGGCGTGGACGTCGCCGACCCGCAGCGGGCCGATCGTGCAGACCCGGGAGACGCAGTTCCGCTACATCTACCGGGAGACCGGGGCGCTGCTGTTCTACGAGCTGACCCATGCGTCGGTCGACACCGCGAGCAGCGGGCTGGGCTGAGCGCCGTGTCCACGACCCTCGCGGCCCCCTCCGACGCCGGCTACACCTCGGCGGACGCCGAGCGGCGCCAGCCCGAACCCCCGAAGGGCTCCGGGCTGGGGGAGCGCGGCCGGGTGGAGCGGCGCAGCCCGTTCTCCCGGGACCGGGCCCGGGTGCTGCACTCGGCGGCGCTGCGCCGGCTGGCCGGGAAGACCCAGGTCGTCGGGCCGGGGGAGGGCGCGGAGGTCACCGGCATCCCGCGGACCCGGCTCACCCACTCGCTGGAGGTCGCGCAGATCGGCCGGGGGATCGCCGAGGAGCTGGGTCTCGACCCGGACGTCGTCGACGCGGCCGGTCTCGCGCACGACATCGGCCACCCGCCGTTCGGGCACAACGGCGAGCGCGCCCTCGACGAGGCCGGTGCGGCGTGCGGCGGCTTCGAGGGCAACGCGCAGACCCTGCGGATCCTGACCCGGCTCGAACCGAAGGCCCGGTCCGGGGACGGCCGGATCCCCGGCGGGCTCAACCTCACCCGGGCGACCCTGGACGCGTCCACCAAGTACCCGTGGCCGCGTCGCGGCGCGGAGCGGAAGTTCGGGGCCTACGCCGACGACGAGCCCGCCCTGGGGTGGGTGCGGGTGGGCGCGCGGCCCGGCGTCCGCTCGATGGAGGCGCAGGTCATGGACTGGGCCGACGACGTGGCCTACTCGGTGCACGACGTCGAGGACGCGGTGCTGGCCGGCCGGATGGATCTCGCTGTGCTGTCGTCGCGGGCCGAGCGGGAGGCGCTCGCCGGCGAGGCCGCGGCCGGGTTCGGTGCCGACGCGGCCGCGTGCGCGGAGGCGGCGGCCCGGCTGGACGCGTTGCCGGTGGTCCGGGCGGTGCGCGGGTTCGACGTCCGCACAGCCGCCGGCGACGACCTGGTCGCGATGAAGCGGATGACCTCCGAGCTGGTCGGCCGGTTCGCCCTCGCCGCGACCGACGCGACCCTCGACGCCTACGGCGACGCGCCGCTGGCCCGGCACCGCGCGAACCTCGTCGTGCCGCCCACCGCCGAGGCCGAGGTGGTGCTGCTCAAGGCGCTCGCGACCCGCTACGTGATGAGCGACCCGCAGCGGCTGGCGATGCAGGCCCGGCAGCGCGAGCTGCTGCACGAGCTGGTCGCGGCGCTGACCGCGCGCGGCCCGGACGTGCTCGACCCGGCCCGCGGCGAGGACTGGGCCGCCGCCGGGGACGACCGGGCCCGGCTGCGCGTGGTGATCGATCAGGTCGCGCTGCTCACCGACCCGCAGGCGGTCGCGTGGCACGCGCGGCTGTGCCGGGTCAGCGCAGGGTGACGGCGGGCCGGGCGGCATCGGCGTCGCCCGGCACGGACCGGCCGGGGCAGCCGCGCAGGACCCGGTCGATCGCCTCCCGCTCGGCGGCGGTCACCCACAGCCCGTACTTGGCCTTCACCGCGACCTGCCGGGCCACGTAGGCGCACCGGTAGCCGGTCTCGGGCGGGAGCCAGGTGGCGGCGTCACCGTCGCCCTTGCGCCCGTTCGTGGGGCCGTCGACGGCGATCAGGTTCAGCGGGTCGTTCCCGATCCGCTCCCGGGTCGCCGGGTCGAGCCGGCGGGCGCCCTTCTGCCAGGCGTCCGACAGCGCGACGACGTGGTCGATCTGCACCCGCTCGCTGCTGCCCTGCCCGCGGGTGAAGGCGATCGTCGTCCCGGTGTAGGCGTCGCGCAGGGTCCCGGTCAGCACGACGCAGTCGTGCGTGCCCGCCTTGAACGTCTCCCGGTCCATGTCCCGGGCGAGGACCTGGTTGCGCTGGTCGCAGCCGTCGCGGTCGATGTCGGCCCAGCGGCGGCCGAACTCCTCGCGGGAGTAGCCGGTCTTCGGCGCGCGGCCCTTCACCGGCAGTGTCGCCAGCGTGGCCGCGGCGTTCCCGGCCGCTCCGTCCCGCCCGGTGCCCGGGGACGCGGGGGCGACCACCCCCGCGTCGACCACGGCCGCGTCCAGCACGTCCGTGAACGATCCGGGGCTCCCGCACCCGGCCAGCACCAGCACCGCCGCCAGCACCGCGGCGACCCTCATCCCACGAACGCGCACCGGCAGATGCTCGCCGACCCGCCGTCGGATCCACAGCGGACACGCCGCCCGCCGGACCGCGGTGGACGTGACCGGGGTCACCCGGCGGTGGTGTCACGACCCGCCGGGCCGTCCCGTCCTCACCATGACGCGCACACCACGACCCCGGGAGGACATCGTGCCCCGCATTCCCGCCGTCCCCGACGCCGAGGCCGGCGTCGTCGGCCGCCTCGTCTACCGGCTCGCCCGCCGCCGGTTCGGCTCGGTCCCCGAGCCGTTCGCCGTCGCCCGCCACCACCGGAAGCTCTTCTGGGCCGCGCTGGTGAGCGAGCTGGGCTGGGAGCGGGCGGCGACGGTGCTGCCCGCGACCGTCCGGGAGATCGCCGTCTACCGGACCGCGACCGTCGTCGGCTGCTCGTGGTGCGTCGACTTCGGCACCATGCTGCAGCGGCTGTCGGGCCTCGACGTGGACCGGCTCGCGCACATCGACGAGTACGCCACCAGCCCGTTGTTCAGCCCGGCCGAGCGGCTCGCGATCGCCTACGCCGACGCGATGACCGCGCAGCCCATGACCGTCACCGACGACCAGGTCGCCGTGCTCGAGCGCGAGTTCGGCCGGGCGGGGCTGGTGGAGCTCACCCAGATGATCGCGGTGGAGAACATGCGGGCGCGGGGCAACCACGCACTCGGCATCACCGACCAGGGGTTCGACGCCGCGTGCGCGGTGCCTCAGGGCCGCAGCTTGGACGGGTCGAGGACCCCGTAGATCCCGGCGACCAGCCCGTCCCGTACGGCCACGGCGGTGACCACCGCGGGACGGGCGCCGTCGCCACCGGGCACGATCCACCCGGGGTCTCCGTTGACCAGTGCCGGGGCGCCGTCGAGCACGCCCTCCTTGCGGGCCAGCCCGACCAGCAGCCGGGCCACCTTGTCCGCGCCGGACACCGGGCGGCGTGCGGCGCGGACGACACCGCCGCCGTCGGAGACGAAGACGACCTCCGGGTGCAGGGTCGCGGCCACCGCGCCGGCGTCGCCGGTGGCCAGGGCGGCGGCGAAGCGTTCCAGGACCTCCGCCGCCTCGGTGCTCGGGGCCGGTGGCGGGCCGGGGGAGTCGGCGATCACCCGGCGGGCCCGCGAGGCGTGCTGGCGTGCCGCTGCCTCGGTGCAGCCGAGCACGTCGGCGATCTCGGTGAAGGGCAGGTCGAGTGCCTCGTGCAGGACGAAGGCCACCCGCTGCGGCGGGGTGAGCCGCTCGAGGACGAGCATCGCCGCCATCCGGACGTCGTCGGCCTGCAGCACGGCGTCCAGCGCCGGGTCGGCACCGCCGACGACGGGTTCGGGCAGCCACGGCCCCACGTGCTGTTCGCGGCGTACGGCCGCGGACCGCAGCCGGTCCAGGCAGAGCCGGGCGACGGTCGTCGTCAGCCAGGCGCGCAGGTCCCGGATCTCCGAAATGCCGGTCCGGGACAGGCGCAGCCAGGCCTCCTGCACGGCGTCCTCGGAGTCGGCGAGGCTCCCGGTCATCCGGTAGCCGACGGCGACCAGGTGGGCGCGGTGCTCCCGGAAGGCCGTCACGACATCGGGGGCGGGATCGGGCACGCGAGCACCGTACGACCTCCCCGGTGGCCACCGCGGTCCTCGGGTCCGCGCACGACGGCAGGATGCCCGGCTTCCCGGGCCGGGGTCGCGGAGTCCGAGGACGGCGGCGGCCACCCGGAGGTGTCAGCCGGCCGGAGGTGAACGCTGGGCGGGGCGGAACCGGTGCCGTGCGGCGCCGGCCGGGGCGCCCGCGGTGCGGTGGCCGCGGGCGCCGGACGGTGGGTCCGGCCGGTCCGTCGGCGCGCCGACACGGACACGGGCGCGGGGGCGCAGCCGCACCGGCCGTCCGCATCCGGGCGGCCACGGCCCGGAGGCGGCGACCACGGCGGCGAACTCCTCGTCGAACACAGCGTCCACCAGGGCCCCGACCGCGTCGACGGCGCCACCGGGACGGCTGTCCGGGCGAACCCGGGCCGGTCCGGCGGGTGCCGCGGAGATCGGCGTCGGTGCGGGTCCGGTGGCCATCCCTACCACCTCCCTGCGGAATCCTCACCCGCTCGCGCGGGGGAGGGCTGCGGGTCCGCACCGGCCCCGGGGGCCGGAGCCGGTGCCGACCGGCCGGTCGGATCAGGCCTTGATCTGGGCCCGATCGGAGGACTGACCCGACTCGACGGCGATCGTGCGCGGCTTGGCCGCCTCGGCGACCGGGATCCGGATGCGCAGCACCCCGGCGTCGTAGGAGGCGCGGATGTTGTCGGTGTCGAGGTTCTCGCCGAGGAACAGCTGACGCGAGTACACGCCGTACGCCCGCTCGGACGCGACCCACTCGATGCCGTCCTCGGTCGCGGTCGGCCTGCGCTCGGCCCTGACCGTGAGCGTGTTGCGCTCCACCGACAGCTCGACCGCGTCCGGGTCGATGCCGGGCAGGTCGAACTCGACCAGGAACTCGTCACCGTGACGCCAGGCGTCCATCGGCATGGCGGCCGGACGCGACCAGGTCCCGGCGTTCTCGAACGCCTGCGCGGCGAGCCGGTCGAGTGCGCGGAACGGATCAGTCCGCATCAGCATGACGAACCACCCCTTCCCAGCGGCCGATCCGGGAGGTCGGGCCGCTGTCTCATGTCCTTTCGTGAAGCTCGGATATCTGTAGTGTGTGCTGTAGTTTTCCTCTTGTCAAGAGGAACTTGCCAGCTCGGCGAGCCGGACCCTGGCCAGGCGTTCGAGGAACTCGGCCAGGCAGGCCGGAGGAGCGCCCGCCCGGCGCAGGTCGTCCCAGCTGCACTCGACGGCGGCGGCGATGTCGCGCGCGGTCAGCTGCCCCGCGGCGATCCGGGGCGCGTGCTCGGCGGTCAGGCGGCGGATCGCCTCGGTGCAGGAGCGTGCTGCCGGGTCGTCGCCGGTGTCCGGTGCGGGGGCGGCGATCGTGCCGGTCCCGTCGGTGCTGACGGTGCTGCTGAACGTGTGGGGGTCGATCGTGTCGGTGTTCACGTCGCGTCCTCGTCGGGGCCGTGGACGGGCGGCGCGGACGGTGTCAGCCGCCGGCCGTCCCGTCCTGCTCGTGGCCGGTCGGGCAGTGCTCGGCTCGGTCGTCGAGCTCGCGTTTCAGGCGCTCGACCTCGGCGTACGCGGCGGTGAGCCGGGACTGGCTGTCGGCCAGGTCGGTGCGGAGCTGGTCGATCCAGGACGCCGACTCGAGCGAGTGGCCGTCGTCGAGCAGCTCCCGCAGCCGCGCCGCGTGCTCGAGCTGGCGGCGCGAGTACCGGCGGTGCCCGCCGGCGGACCGGTGCGGGTTCACCACCCCGGCGTTGTCCAGGCTGCGCAGGAACGCGGGTTCCACGTCGAGCAGGTGCGCGGCCTGCCCCATGGCCATGGCCGGGTAGTCGGGATCGTCGAGCCGGTCCAGTCCCATCAGGTCGCCCCCTCTCATGTCACCGCGTGTCGCCGGGCCGGCGACTCGGGGCCTGATTTCTGCATTGTCGACTACAGGTTCCCTCCCGTCAACGGCTCCGCACCGGCCGTGGCGCCGGGGCGAACGGCGAACGGTTCGCCCGGGCGCCCGCACGGGTGTCGATCACTCCTGAGATCGGCGTGTGTAGAATACTGTGCTGTCAACTACAGGTATTGGAGCGACACGAGGAAGCGGAAGGCGATGATCAGGCTGCTGCGTGCGGTGTTCCGGGGGCTGCTCGTGGCCGTGGGCGGGATCGCGGCCCTGTGTGCGGTCCTGGCCGGATCGGTGCTGGTCGACTGGGTCGGCCGCACCTACGACATCGTGTGGGCGGTGGGGGCGTTGCTCGCGCTGCCGCTGCTGGGCGCGGCGATGACCGTCTACGACCAGTGGACGGCCGGGCGTCCGCAACGAGCACCGGCCGGCCGGCGGCTCGGCGGCGCCTGACCGCGGCAACCGGCGGACCCGTAGCCGGGGGAGAGTGGCCCGCGCCGGCGGCTTGCCGATCTCATTAGCAATGCGTTGAGTGGGCCTGTGGTCTCCTCGCGATGGCTCGTCCCGGTGCTGGCCGTGGTGTTCGTCCCGCTCTGGGCCTCCGGCTTCATCGCCGGCAAGATCGCGACCGGCCACCTCGCCGTCCCCGCGGTGCTGCTGTGGCGGTTCGTGATCGCCCTGGCGGTGATGCTCGCTGCCGCCGCCGTGCTGCGGCCGGCACCGCCGCGGGGCCGGGCCTGGCTGCATCTCGCGGTGACCGCGCTGCTCCTGCAGGTCGGCCAGTTCAGCTTCGTCTACACCGGGCTCGCGTCGGGAGTGCCGGCCGGGCTGTCCAGCCTGGTGCTCGGGATGGCGCCGCTGCTGGTCGGCCTCCTGACCCCGCTGTTGCTCGCGACCCGGATCGGCATCGCACCCGCGGTCGGCCTGCTGATCGGGGCGACCGGCGTCTACGTCGTGCTGGCCGACGACCTCGGTGGCGGGGTCGGCGCCGCGGTCGTCTTCCCGGTGCTGGGGATGCTGTCGCTGAGCGCGGGCACGCTCTACCAGAAGCGGTTCAACGACCGGACGCCCGTGGTCACGAGCGTCGCCGTCCAGATGGCGACATCGCTGGTCGCCACCCTGGCCGCCTGGCCGTTCCTCGGGGTGGACCCGCTGCCGTCCGGCGTGGACGGCTGGCTCGCGGTCGGCTGGCTGGGGGTGGTCAACTCCGCCGGCGCGTTCGTCGTGATGTTCCTGCTGCTGCGCCGGCGCTCCACGGTGTTCGTGTCGGCGCTGCTCAACCTGGTCCCGGCGACGACCGCGCTGTGCGCGGTCCCGGTGCTCGGCGAGCCGCTGACCCCGCAGGCCGTGCTGGGTCTGGTGATCGCGCTGGTCGGCATGTTCGTCGGGATCGGACGGTTTCCGGGTGCCCGGCGCCGTCGGGTCGCGGAGCCCGGTTCCGCCGTCGCCGGGACCGCGCCCCCGGGCTGAGGAGGCAGGCCTAGAATCGGGCCCGTGGCAGGACGGATCCGGGACGCAGACATCGCCGAGGTCCGCAACCGCACGCGCATCGAGGAGATCGTCGAGGAGTACGTCGCGCTCCGCCGCGCCGGCGCCGGGTCGCTGAAGGGCCTGTGCCCGTTCCACGACGAGAAGACCGCGTCGTTCACCGTCCGCCCCTCGCACGGCACGTTCCACTGCTTCGGCTGCGGCGAGCACGGCAGCGTCATCGACTTCGTCATGAAGATGGAGGTCATCGGCTTCCCCGAGGCCGTGGAGCGGCTCGCCGACCGGTGCGGGGTCCGGCTGACCTACGAGGGCGGTGGGTCGTCGGTGCAGCGCGACCGCGGCACCCGCAGCCGCCTGCTCGAGATCAACCGGAAGGCCGCCGAGTTCTACGCCGAGCAGCTGCGGACGCCCGCCGGCCGGGCCGCGATGCAGTTCCTCGCCGAGCGCGGGTTCGACGACGCGGCGGCCGAGAAGTTCGGCTGCGGCTACGCCCCCGCCGGCTGGGACACGGTCACCAAGCACCTGCTCGGGCAGGGCTACCAGCTCGACGAGCTGATCAAGTCCGGGGTCTCGAAGGAGGGCAGGCGCGGCGCGATCGACCGGTTCCACCGGCGGCTGCTGTGGCCGATCCGGGACCTCGGCGGCGACGTCGTCGGGTTCGGCGCGCGCCGCCTGTTCGACGACGACGGGATCGAGGCCAAGTACCTCAACACCTCCGAGACGCCGGTCTACCGCAAGACGCACGTGCTGTTCGGCCTGGACCTGGCCAAACGGGAGATCGCGAAGTCGCGGCAGGTCGTCGTCGTCGAGGGCTACACCGACGTGATGGCGATGCACCTCGCCGGCGTGCCGACCGCCGTGGCGTCCTGCGGGACGGCGTTCGGGGCGGAACACATCTCGGTGATCCGCCGGCTGATCGGCGACGACTCGTTCGACCGCGGCGAGGTCATCTACACCTTCGACGGCGACGAGGCCGGCCAGAACGCCGCGAAGAAGGCGTTCGAGGGTGATCAGAGCATCGCCGCGCAGACGTTCGTCGCGGTCGCCCCGGACGGGCAGGACCCCTGCGACCTGCGCCGCAACCACGGCGACACCGCGGTGCGCGACCTGGTCGCCCGCCGCGAGCCGCTGTTCGAGTTCGCGATCCGGGCCGAGCTGCGCGAGCACGACCTCAACTCGGCCGAGGGCCGGGTCGCCGCGCTGCAGCGGACGGTGCCGCTGGTCGCCCGGATCAAGCGGGAGGACCTGCGCGACGAGTACGCCCGCCGGCTCGCCGGCTGGGTCGGCTGGGACGACATCGCCGTCGTCGTGCGCCGGGTGCGGGAGACCGCGGGGGCGCCGGTCGAGGGCCGGTCCCGGCGGCGCGCGGCCGCCCCGGCGCCGAAGCGCGGGGACGCGCAGCTGCACCTGCAGCGGGAGGCGCTGAAGGCGGCGCTGCAGATCCCCGGCGTCGTCGGGCCCGGGTTCGACGAGCTGCCCGAGGCCGGGTTCACCCACCCGCAGTTCGCCGCCGTGCACCGGGCGATCATGGGTGCGGGCGGGGTCCAAGCCGGGCTGGAGGGCCCGGAGTGGCTCGACGCCGTCGTCGCCCAGGTCGCGACCGAGGACGTGAAACGCCTGGTCAGCGAGCTGGCCGTGGAGGACCTGGAGCTGCCCAAGCGGAACACCGACGAGGTCCGCTACGTCAACGGCGTCCTCGCCGGGGTCCGGCTGGGCCTGGTCGAGCGCGAGATCGCCGACCTCAAGTCCCAGCTGCAGCGGACCAACATGGCCACCGACCCGGAGGAGTACAACGACCTGTTCGGTGTCCTGGTCCCGCTCGAGCAGTACAAGATCCAGCTGCGGGAGCAGGCGTCCGGGGTGGCGTCGTGAACCGGCTGTGGTCGCGGCTGTTCGGCCGGGAACCGGTGCCGGACGCGGTCGCCGGGAACCTGGACGCGTCCGAGGCCGTCGTCGCGACGGCCACGGTGGCCGGCGGCGGGACGCTGGTCGTGACGTCCTGGGGGGTGTGGCCGCCGTCGGAGGAGCGCCGGATCGGCTGGCACGAGATCGGCAAGGCGACCTGGGACAAGACCTCCCTGGTGGTGACGCCGACCGTCGCCGAGCAGGTCGGCCCCGGCACCGATCTGCTCGCCGACGCCCGGCCGCGCCGGTTCCGGCTGCCCAGCCCGGGCAAGGTGCCGCAGGCGGTCCAGGAGCGGGTCACACAGTCGATCAAGACACGGCACCGGCGCGAGCTCCCGGGAGGCGGGGCCTGGGTGCTCCAGCGCAAGGTGCCCGGCCGCGACGGCCTGGTCGTCCAGGTCCGGCCGGACACCGGCACCGACCCGGTCGCCGTCCGCCGGCTGGCGGAGGGCATCGCCGCGCGGCTCCCCGGTACGGGCTGACGGCGCGTGACCAGCTGGGACCCGGACCTGTACCGGGCGTTCGGCGACCACCGCGCCCGGCCCTTCCTCGACCTCGTCGGGCGGATCGGCAGCCCGGACCCGGCGCTGCCGCGGATCGTGGACGCCGGCTGCGGCCCCGGGCATCTCACCGGCCTGCTGGCCCGGCGATGGCCGGACGCGACGATCGAGGCCTTCGACTCGTCACCGGACATGGTGGCCGCCGCCCGGGAGGCCGGGGTGGTCGCTGCGCGGGTCGACGTCCGCGACTGGACGCCGCCGCCGGACACCGGCGTGCTCGTCACGAACGCGGTGCTGCACTGGGTGCCCGAGCACCACGAGGTGCTGCGGCGCTGGACGGCGTCGCTCGCCCCCGGTGCGTGGCTGGCGCTGCAGGTGCCCGGCAACTTCGACGCGCCCTCGCACGTCCTCGCCCGCGAGGTCGCGGCCCGGCCACGGTGGCGGGGCCGCGTCCGGCTGCGCGACGCGGAGGCCGTGCTCGACCCGCGCGGCTACGCGGACCTGCTCACCGCCGCCGGTGCCGAGGTGGACGCCTGGGAGACCACCTACCTGCAACGGCTGGCGGGCGACGACCCGGTCCTGCGCTGGATCTCCGGCACCACCCTGCGGCCCGTGCGGGACGCCCTCGACGACGACGCCCACCAGGCGTTCCTCGACGAGCTCGCCCCGCGGCTGCGCGCGGCCTACCCACCGAGCGCCGACGGCACCACCTGGTTCCCGTTCCGCCGGATCTTCGCCGTCGCACGGAAGCGCTGAGCCCGGCGCCGCACCTGCCCGGGGCTCGCTCAGCCGCGACCGGGGCCGCGGTCGCCGCGCACCTTGCCGATCACGTTCTCCACGCCGGCCTGCGCGACACCCGCCGCACCCTGCACCGCGGGATGGTCCACGGCCCGGTGGTAGGCGTGGAGCAGCTGCTCGTACCGCTCGTGTCCGGCCTTCGTGCCGAGGACGTACCCGACGGCCACCCCCACGAGGAACCTGACCATTCCCCTCACCTCCCGTCTCCCCGGCGACCGTACCGGGCGGCCGTCCGGCACCCGGATCCGGGCGCGACCAGCGGGAACGGCGTCCGAACGGGGGGTGGCGAGACTGCTCCGGAGGGTGCTGTAGAGTTCTTCGTGTCGCCGGGCGAGGGCCCGGGCGGCGAGAACGGTCCTCCGTAGCTCAATGGCAGAGCACCCGACTGTTAATCGGGCGGTTACTGGTTCGAGTCCAGTCGGAGGAGCACATTCCCCAGGTCAGAGCCTCGTCTGAGCGTCTCGACCAAGATCGGCCCCCAGGAAACCCCCAGAAATGGATTCAGGGGGTCGGGTCGTCGCCGAACACCTCCAGAACTCCCTCGGCCCAAGTCGCTGCCCCGACTACTCGGTTCGAGCCACGGGCGAGGTGCCGGATCGAGAAGGGGTCGTCCATCCAGAAGTCACACACCAGCAACCCGACCGGGTACCACCCCTCGGATCCGACCCCCGGCGCGCCCTCCACAGGTGCGGTGCCGGGGGCGTCCTGCTGTCCCGGCCCCGGACACGGACGAGCCGGAGGTGCCGGTCAACGGACCGGCTGTATCGGGCTGTCCGCGTGACCAGGCGTAGCCCGGCCCTGAAGCGACCGGATGACGATCCGAACCTCCTCGCGGGCTGCCGACCTTCCGCGCACCATCCCGGTCCAGAGCTCGGCAGGGTATTCATGGCTTCCTGCTGTCTCCGCGACGATCGTGTACGGACGGTGGTTGAGCCAGCGCAGCGGGAAGAACCCGATTCCGACCACGGCGAAGAGCCACAGCCACCAGGGAACATGCACGCCGTCCGGCGCCCAGACGATCAAGAGCGTCCAGAACAGGACCACTGCCGACAGAACCGGGACGACGGCGCCCCGGCCCCCGTCGACGTCGTGCTCGAAGTCGTCCCCGATAGCGGGCGTGGTCCACTCGATCCGCTGCCGAACCACCCACCTGCGGCCGTCTGCCGCGTTCACCTGCCGGGTACGCGCCATCACATCACCGCACGGGGACAGCCGGTGTCGGCAGGCACGGGGCGATGGAGGGCGGCCTTTCCGCGCGAGAGATCAGTGGGAGCTCGTCGGCGGGGCCGAGCCGACAGACCGACCGGGCGGTCACGTGGTCGGACGGCACCAGCCCGATGGTGCGGTCGTCCTCCCAGAGGATCGTCGTCCAGACCTCCGTGCTCGACAGCACGTATCCGACCCGTACCGGCCCGCCGGTCACCGTGATCTGCTCCGCGGGCAACCACATTCTGCCCAGCGCCTGAGGAATGTCGCCGGCCCGGACGGCGGGTGGATAGGCGTCGTAGGCGACCAGTGCGAACACCGAGACGACTGTCGTCCCTATCGCCGCCAACGCCAGATAGCGTGCGAAGCTGAACCCGGCAACGGTTTCGCTTCGGGCCAACCCGACGAAGAAGATCACTGAGGCGGCGAGTCCAACGGGCAGATAGTCGCCCCAGGCGAGCACGGTCAGCACGACACCACCTGTCGCCTGCAGGTTCCGGATCGCCTCCTCCATCGTGATCGCGGTCGGGCTGACCGTCATCGTGGCGAGGGCGGTGAGGGTCGCGGCGAACATCAAGCGTGCCGTCGCGGCGAACCCGAGCAGGAACGGGGCAACCGCGGTCAACGCGACCAGCACCATCGCGCAGAGCGGAAGGACGGCGCCGAAGACCGGGAGGACACTGCCGGTGAGCGTCGAGACCGGTCCGAGGGTCTGCGCGACCGCCGACGCGGTCGGCACCTGGTAGTTGCTCACGATGAGCAGCCGGGCGACCGTGACGACGGTGATCAGCACTGTGGACAGGGTCACGGTCTGTGCGAGGACCGTCAGGCTACGGGCGAGCCGGCCGGATACGAGTTGGCCACGGGTCGGCGTCGCCGGAATCGGGCCGGTACGTGGACCTCGAGGCCCGACCGTGGTCGTGTCCGCTGTGTCGTGGGCCGGCTCGTCGTGGGTCGGATCGCTGTCCACCATGTCGTCCGATCACCGGCCTCCCCGTCACTCAGCGATCTCAGTCGCCGTGAGTGCGTACGGCGTTACCTGGAGGAGCCCGGGCTCCGGGGACGGACTGACGGGAGCCGTCGTGCCCGGGCGCTGGTGCGCTGAACGCCTCCGCCCGGCTCTCGAACTACCGGGACCGGCAGTGAGTAGGTAGACTGGTCTACCTACTAGCTAGCTGGGGGAGGTCCGACGTGAAACAGGCATCAGCCCGTGAGCGGCTGCTCGCGGCCGCGGCGCGGCGGTTCTACGACGACGGCGTGAACGCGACGGGGATCGACACGATCACGGCTGAGGCCGAGGTCGCGAAGAAGAGCCTCTACAACAACTTCTCGTCCAAGGCAGACCTCGTCGGCGCCTACATCGACGCCCGTCACGAGGAGTGGCTCGGCCTGCACCGGGCCCGCGCGGCGCACGCGTCCACGGCCGTCGACCGGGTGCTAGCGGTGTTCGACGCCTACATCGACCACGCGAACGGCGCCTACGCCAGGGGGTTCCGCGGCTGCGGGTTGCTCAACGCCGCGGCGGAGTTCCCCGCCGGCAGCCCGGCCCGCGAGGCGGTGCGCGCCCACAAGGAGGATGTGGAGCGGATCCTGGTCGAGGGTCTCGAGGCTCTGACCGGCGCGGACCACGCGCGCGACCTGGCCGAGCACCTGAGCTTCCTGCTCGAAGGGGCCGTCGCCCGGGCGGGCCTGGAGGGCACCCCGGAGCGGCTTGAGCGCGCCCGTGCCATCGCCTCGCGGATGCTGGCCGCCCGGTGAGGCAGGGATCGTTCGCCGGGATCGTCGCCGTCCTCGTCACCGCGTTCCTGTGGGGCACCACCGGGACCGCGGCCACGTTCGCGCCGGGGGTCGGCCCGCTGGCGATGGGGGCGGCGGCCCTGGGCATCGGCGGTGTCCTGCAGGCGGTCGTCGCCGTCCCGGCTCTCCGGCGGGGGAGGGCCGGGCTGGTGTCGCAGCGCGGGACAGTGATCGCCGGAGCCGCGGCCGTGGCGGTCTACCCGCTGGCGTTCTACAGCTCGATGCACCTGGCCGGGGTCGCCGTCGGCACGGTCGTCTCGCTCGGGTCCGCCCCGATCGCCTCCGGTGCCCTGGAACGGGTGATCGACCGACGCAGGCTCAGCGCCTGGTGGCTGCTCGCGGCGGTGCTGGGGATCGCCGGCAGCGCGGTGCTGTGCGCCGCGACGATGCACGACGCGCCGGCCGACGCGCTCCGCGCGGTCGCCGGTGTAGGGCTCGGGCTGGTCGCCGGAGCGACGTACGCCCTGTTCTCCTGGAGTGCCCACCGCCTCATGGGCCGCGGGGTCGGGCGCGGGGCCGCGATGGGCGCGGTCTTCGGGCTGGGCGGCGCGGCGCTGATGCCCGTGCTCGTGCTGACCGGCGCGCCCCTGCTCGCCGCGCCGCAGCCCTTCGCGGTCGGCGCGTACATGGCGCTCGTGCCCATGTTCCTCGGTTACCTGCTGTTCGGGTTCGGCCTCACACGTGTGGGTGCGAGCACCGCGACGACGCTCACCCTCGCCGAGCCCGCCGTGGCGGCCGTACTGGCCGTGCTCGTCGTCGGGGAACGCCTGTCGGCCATCGGGTGGGCAGGCACCGCCGGCATCGGTGCCTCGCTCCTGGTCCTCGCTCTCGCGCCCGCGACGCAGGGGGATGCCGGTGACGCCGTGCGCTCGTGGGAGCCCCGGGAGGAAGCGGTGGGCAATGCGTAGGGGAGGCCGACGTCGTAGCCGATGCGACGGCCGGGTCAGGCGTGCACCGCGGTGAAAGAGTCGCGGACGGTGGCGGTGTCCACGATCCCCACTCCCTCCGGGCCGTGATACGCACCGGCCGACCAGGGCAGGGTGGCCGGGGTCTGCCAGGAGATGTCCCGGTCGAACGCGGCGAGGACCGCGGGGATGTCCCTGCGGGCGAACGCGGCGTAGACCGACTTCACGACGTCGACGTTGCTGGACATGGCTGTTCCTCACTAGGGGTGGTGCTCGCGCCAGAACAGCTCGAGCTGGAAATCGTCGGGGTCGCGCAGGCAGAGCACGGCTCCGTACTGCTTGTCGACGGGTGAGCTGTACGCGATACCGAGCTCGTCGAGCACCGCCGCCCACACGTCGAGGTCGGCCCTGGTGGCGACCCGGAAGGCCACGTGGTCGGCACCGGTGCGGGCAGGGTCGGCCTGCTCGCCGGCGTTGGCGTGGTGCTGCTGGAGGCACAGCACCATCCCGCTGGGCCGGTGCAGCAGCACGTACTCGTCGAACCGCTCGTCGGCGATCGACTCGAACCGCTCGAAACCGAACACGTCGGCGTAGAACGTGGCGCTGCGGTCGCGGTCGGTGACCGACAGCGATACATGCGACCAGCCCGACAACTCCGGATGTTCCACCATCGGAATACTCCTCTCAGGAGTGTCGTAGCCATACGATACTCCTGAGAGGAGTATTTTCAAGCGGGTGAGCGATGCCCGGACCTCGACCTCGTACGCCGTGCTGTCCCTGCTCGGGGTGCGTCCCTGGAGCGCCTACGAGCTGGCCCAGCAGATGAACCGGAGCGTGGCCTGGTACTGGCCGAAGGCACAGAGCCTCGTCTATGCCGAGTGCAAGAAGCTCGCCCGGGACGGCCTGGCCGCCACTCACCGTGAGCACCAGGGCCGAAGGTCGCGCACCGTCTACACCATCACCGCTGCCGGCCGAGCGGCACTGCGGGACTGGCTGGACGAGCCCACGGCCGGCCCGCGGTTGGAGTTCGAGGCGATGCTGCAGGTCGCCTTCGCCGACCACGGCAGCCGCGCGCAGCTCGTCGAGACCCTCGCGGCCATCCGGGCCGAGGCCGACGCCCGCCGCGACGTCGCCCGGGCGCAGGCTCGCGACTACGCAGAAACCGGTGGACCGTTCCCCGACCGGCTTCCGGTGATCGCGCTGACCGGCAAGTTCCTCCTCGAGTACGCCGAGCTCGTCGCCCGCTGGGCGGAATGGGTCGAGCACGCGGTCACCGGGTGGGACGACCTCGAGGGCGGAGCCGCGGTGCCCGAGGGGGCCTTCGAACCCGGCCGGTGGCCCGGGCATCCGTGAGCCGCGACCGCCAGGCACCACGACGAGTGCCGGACACGGGCCGGCAGCCGTCGGATCGGCGTCATCGGCACCCGCGCATGTCCGGGGCGGTCGGGCGGGTGTCGTGGAGCTGCTCCGAGAGGATGTCGCCGTGGCCGGCGTGGCGGGCGAACTCCTGGATCATGAGAAGAAGGACCCAGCGCAGGCTGACCGGGCCGAGGACGGGGTCGTCCCGGGTCTCGTCGAGGTCGATGCCCGCAGCGATCGTTCGTGCGCGGTCGCCGGCGCGTGCGAACTCGGCGATGACGTCGGTGAGCGTCTCGTCGTCCCGGACGACGAAGCTCGCTTCGCCGACCATGTCTCCGTCGCACTCCGACTCCGGTAGCCCGGCGAGGATGTGCTGGAACCACTTCCGCTCGGCGAACGCGGCGTGCTTGATCAGTCCGATCGGCGTGGTCAGCGACGGAACCAACCGACGCCTGCACTCCTGTTCGGACAGGCCGGCCACCGTGTCGATCAACTCGGCGCGGGCGTGGTCGAGCACGTACTCGAGCAGTCGGCGCTCGCGGCCGTCGGTGACGGAGTTCGGAACCTTCATGCGGCATCGTTCCTTTCGGGTGGGGCCGGGTGTGGTGGAGGGCGTGCCGGTCATGCGCCGGGTCGCTCGTCGCTACCGGCCGATCGGACGGCGACACCGGTTCGCGACGGGTGGGCCGAGGAGCTCGCCGGGACAGCGGGGTCGGCTCGAGGAGAAGGCGCCGCACGCCAAGACGCGGTGGGCGCGACGGCCGGGCCGGAAGAAGGCGGCCGGTGCCCAGCTTGCCACCGGCCGACGAGCGTGTCGACGGGCTTCGCTCGCGGGACCGGGCTCCGCGGTGGAGCGCAAGGCCGACCCACCGGGAGGCGGCGGGCGCGACGCTCACCGCACCACCGGTAGGGTGGCCGCTCGATGAACGGGCGACACGGACTGCGGCTGGTACTTCTGGTGCTGCCCGTCCTGCTCGGCCTCATCGGGATGCACGCGCTCATCGCCCCGGCGGCGCCGTCGCCACCGGCGGATCCCGGCCACACCGCGGCCGGGCACGCGGTTCACCGGTCCACCGACCACGGGGCTCACCGGCCCGACCGGCCGGTCACGGCGTCCCCGGTCACGACCGGCCATGAGCAGCCGCCGGCCGGCCACGGCGATCACGATGCCGCTCACCTGCTGCACCTGTGCCTGGCGGTGCTGGCCGCCGCCGGGCTCGCGCTGGTCTCGGCGTGGCTCTTCCTCGGCCGGCTCGCGCTCCCGAGCTCGGCCGCCCCGGCCCGGCACCGGGGTCGCGGCATCCCCGCGGCGCGACCACCGCCCGTCCCGCGACGACTCGCCCAGCTCTGCGTGCTGCGGACGTGATCGGCCCCCGGCGCTTCCCGGCGCCGGACCGGTCCGAACACGTTCCGACACAGGAGCACGAACCACATGAAGATCCAGAACGTGGCGGTGGCCGCCACGACGCTCACTGCTGCCCTCGTCCTGACCGCCTGCGGTGGTGGGGAACCCGCCGGCAGCGCGGGTCCGGCGCCCGTACCCACCAGCGCCGCCGCGCCCGCGCACAACCAGGCCGACATCGCCTTCGCACAGGGCATGATCCCGCACCACCAGCAGGCCGTGGAGATGGCGGAGCTGGCCGCCGACCGCGCCGGGAGCGACGACGTCCGCCGGCTCGCGACCGCGATCGGGCGGGCCCAGGCCCCGGAGATCGCGCGGATGCGTGGCTTCCTCGCCGCCTGGGGAGCCCCCGAGTCCGGCGGCATGCCGGGGATGGACCACGGGAGCACGGGCCACGGCACCGCCCACGGCGCCGGCCACCGAGGTATGGCCGGGATGATGACCGACGAGCAGCTACGCGGGCTCGAGCAGGCCCGCGGCGCCGGCTTCGACCGCATGTTCCTCGAGATGATGATCCGGCATCACGAGGGTGCCGTGCAGATGGCACGGGCCGAGCTCGCCGACGGGACCAACGCCGAGGCGAAGGCCCTGGCCCGGCAGGTCGTCGACGCCCAGCAGGCGGAGATCACCGAGATGCGCGAACTCCTCGGATGAGAACCGGCCGCACCGGGCCGGCGCCGTACGGTCGCCCGCACCACCGCCGGCGCGGCCGGGGAGATCGGCGGTCCGGCCCGGTGCGGGCGGCGGTGGGTGGGTCCGGCCGGTTCGCCGCGGTAGGTTCGGCCCGGAGTGATCGTGCTGCGACCGAGACGGCGGGCGGACATGGCCGAGGACCTGGCTGACGTGAACACGACGACCGCGCTGCCGGTCCTCGACCTCTCCGAGCTCGACCGTGACCCGGGCACCGCGGCCCGGTTCCGCGACGCGCTCCGTGCCGCCACCCACGAGACCGGGTTCTTCTACCTCGTCGGCCACGGCATCCCCGACGACGTCGTCCGGGGCGCGTTCGCCGAGGCCGAACGCTTCTTCGCGCTCCCGGACGCCGACAAGCTCCAGGTCGAGATGCTGCGCAGCCCGCACTTCCGCGGCTACACCCGGACGGGCGGCGAGCTCACCCAGGGACGCGTCGACTGGCGCGAGCAGATCGACATCGCCGCCGAGCGGGCCACCTGCGACGACCCGGCGGCGCCTGCCTACATGCGGCTGGAGGGGCCGAACCTCTGGCCCGCGGCGCAGCCGGACCTGCGACGGGTGTTCCTGGACTGGGAGCGTCGCTGCTCGGAGGTGGCGATGCGCCTGATGCGGGCCTGGGCGGTCGCCCTGGGCAGCCCGGCGGAGGTGTTCGACGGCATGTTCGGGAACCGCCCGTCGACCCTGATCAAGCTGGTCCGCTACCCGGGCCGGGAGGACCGCGGGCAGGGCGTCGGGGCCCACAAGGATCCCGGGATCCTGACCCTGCTGATGATCGAGGCGGGCAAGGGCGGCCTGCAGATCGAGCACGACGCGACCTGGATCGACGCGCCTGCCGTCCCCGGCGCCTTCGTCGTCAACATCGGCGAGCTGATGGAGTACGCCACGAACGGCTACCTCAAGGCCACCGTCCACCGGGTCGTCTCGCCGCCGCCGGACGAGGTACGGATGTCGATCCCGTTCTTCTTCAACCCGGCACTGGACTCCACGGTTCCGCGCATCGAGCTCCCCGCCGGCCTGGCGAGCCGGGCCCGCGGAGTCACGACCGACCCGGACAACGTCATCTCCGGGACCTTCGGCGACAACCTCCTCAAGGCCCGCCTGCGCGCCCACCCCGACGTCGCCGCCGTGCACCACGCCGACCTCGTGGGCGCCGACGCGCCGACGGGGTGACTCAGCGTCGGCCCCGTGCCGCGGCCCGGTTGTGGGCCAGCGCGACGTCGAGCCAGAAGGACAGGCCGTCCGCGGTGCCGACGGCCCGGGCGGACACCGAGATCCAGCCCGGCCCCATGGACCGGCCGGCACCCATCTCGGCCTGCTCCGCTCCGGGGCGGGCGAGCAGCTCGTCGTGCCGGGCCGCGGGGACGCGGACCAGCAGGTCGCCGTCCTTCAGGGCGCTGACGACCATCTTCTCGTCGACCATGAAGGCGCGGCCGCCGAACATCGCCACCTCGCGGGTCGACGGCTCGCCCGCGAGGAGGTCACGCAGGCGGGCGACCAGAGCGGATTGCGGTGCGGTCATGTCGTCCCCCTGTGCCTCGACCCGGACGGCGAGCTTATCGCTCACTCCAGCGGCCCGGCCGCCTCGACGACCGCCCCAGACCGGACGAGCTCCAGTACCGCATCGATCTCCGGCGCCAGGTGCCGGTCCGGACCCGGCCCCGGCACGCGGGACCGGACGAGGTCGCGCACGGCGCGCGTCCGCGGGGCGGGGGACAGCGGCGCGCGCAGGTCCAGCGCCCGGGCCGCGGTGAGCACCTCGACCGCCAGCACCCGGGCCAGCCCGTCGAGTGCCCGCCGCAGCTTGCGGCCGGCCGACCAGCCCATCGAGACGTGGTCCTCCTGCATCGCGCTGGACGGGATGGAGTCGACCGAGGCGGGCACGGCCAGCCGCCGCAGCTCGGCGACGATCCCCGCCTGCGTGTACTGGGCGATCATGTACCCGGAGTCGACGCCCGGGTCGTCGGCCAGGAACGGCGGGAGCCCGGAGCTGCGGCCGGTGTCGAGCATCCGGTCGGTCCGCCGCTCCGACATCGAGGCCACGTCGGCCACCGGGACGGCGAGGAAGTCCAGCGCGTACCCGACCGGCGCCCCGTGGAAGTTGCCGTTCGACGCGACCCGGCCGTCCGGGGCGACGACCGGGTTGTCGATCGCCGCGGCGAGCTCCCGGCCGGCGACGAGGTCGGTGTGCGCGAGCGTGTCCCGGGCCGCGCCGTGGACCTGGGGTGCGCAGCGCAGCGAGTAGGCGTCCTGCACGCGGGTGCAGTCGGGGCCGCGGTGGCTGGCGACGATCTCCGACCCGTCGAGCAGGGCGCGCAGGTTCGCCGCCGACCGGGCCTGGCCCGGGTGCGGGCGCATGGCCTGCAGGTCCTCGGCGAACACCCGGTCGGTGCCGAGCAGGGCCTCCACGCTCATCGCCGCGGCGACGTCGGCGACCCGCAGCAGCCCGTGCAGGTCGTGCCCGGCGAGGACCAGCATGCCGAGCATCCCGTCGGTGCCGTTGATGAGCCCCAGCCCCTCCTTCTCGGCCAGCGTCACCGGTGCCAGCCCGGCCTCGGCGAGCGCGGGCCCGGCGTCGCGGAGCCGGCCGGACGCGTCGCGCACCTGGCCCTCGCCGATCAGCGCGAGCGCGCAGTGCGCCAGCGGCGCCAGGTCGCCCGAGCAGCCGAGGCTGCCGAACTCGTGCACCACCGGGGTGAGGCCGTGGTCGAGCAGGGCGGCGTAGGCGAGCGCGGTCCCGGCGCGCACCCCGGTGTGCCCGGTGGCCAGGGTGGAGAGCCGCAGCAGCATCAACGCGCGGACGACCTCGCGCTCGACCTCCGGCCCGGACCCGGCGGCGTGGCTGCGGACCAGGCTCAGCTGCAGCGCGGCCCGCCGCTCGGCCGGGATGTGCCGGGTGGCGAGCGCACCGAAGCCGGTCGAGATGCCGTAGTACGGGTCCTCGGCCCGGGCCAGGCGTTCGACGGTCTCGCGGCCCCGGGCGATCGCCGCCAGCGCGCCGTCGGTGAGCCGCACCCCGGCGCCGCCGCGGGCGACCGCCACCACCTGTGCGGCGGTGACCGGGCCGGGGCCGATCTCGACGGTGCCGGTGCGGGCGTCGCAGCCGGTCGTCACGATGTCGTTCCACCAGTCATGCCCGCATCTCTACCCTCGCGCCGATCCCCACCCAACGGACGCGGCGCGGATCCGTCTCGGATTCGAGAGCTCCCCGGCGACGGCCGTCCGCGCCTCGTCGAGCGGGACCCCCGGTGAGCACGCTGATCCACGGGCTCACCCGGCTCCCGGTCCGTCTCTGAGCCCGCCCGAGGTCGCGTTCGACCGGAGACGTCTGTAGCGTTGATACAGCACGCTATACCAACGATCTACTGGAGTTCCGGGATGACCGCGCACACGCTGCAGGGCAAGAACGTTCTCGTGACCGGCGGGGGGAAGAACCTCGGCGGCCTGATCAGCCGGCAGGTGGCCCAGGCCGGCGCCAACGTCGCCGTCCACTACAACTCCGAGTCCTCGCGGCCCGACGCCGAGCAGACCCTCAAGGCGATCGAGGCCGAGGGGCGCGAGGGCGTCCTGCTCGCCGGCGACCTGACCGTCCCGGCGAACGTCGAGACCCTGTTCGCCGAGGCCGCGGGCACGCTCGGGCCGATCGACGTCGCCGTCAACACCGTCGGCAAGGTGCTCCGCAAGCCGATCGTGGAGACCACCGAGGACGAGTACGACGCGATGTTCGACATCAACTCCAAGGCGGCCTACTTCTTCCTCAAGGAGGCCGGTCGCTCGCTCGCCGACGGCGGCAAAGTGATCACCATCGTCACCTCGCTGCTGGCCGCGTTCACCGACGGCTACTCCACCTACGCCGGGGGCAAGTCGCCGGTCGAGCACTTCACGCGGGCCGCGGCCAAGGAGTTCGCCGACCGCGGGATCTCGGTCACCGCGATCGGTCCCGGGCCGATGGACACCCCGTTCTTCTACCCGCAGGAGACGCCCGAGCGGGTCGAGTTCCACAAGTCGATGGCGATGGGGAACCAGCT
Organism: Pseudonocardia sp. C8; assembly: GCF_014267175.1. Lineage (NCBI taxonomy): Bacteria > Bacillati > Actinomycetota > Actinomycetes > Pseudonocardiales > Pseudonocardiaceae > Pseudonocardia > Pseudonocardia sp. C8. The sequence goes on along the minus strand of NZ_JACMTR010000002.1, from coordinate 4,012,652 downwards.
CACCCGGATCGAGGACATCGCCCCGATCGTGCGGTTCCTGGCCACCGAGGGCTGGTGGATCACCGGCCAGACGATCTTCGCCAACGGCGGTTACACCACCCGCTGACCGGCACGGCCGGGCACCGTCGCCGCACGGCTACGGTGATCGCGTGGTCGACCAGGACTCCGGTACCACCCGTGACCGTCTGCTCCGGGCCGCCGCGGACCTCATCGCGGCCTCGCCGGGGGAGACGGTGTCGCTGCGCGCCGTCTGCGACGCGGCCGGCGTCCGGCTGCCGACGCTGTACCACTTCTTCGGGAGCAAGGAAGGGCTGGTCGAGGCCGTCGTCGAGCACGGCTTCGACCGGTACCTGGCCGCGAAGGAGGCCCACGAGAGCAGCGGCGACCCGATCCAGGACATCCGGGCGGGCTGGGACGCCCACGTCGCCTTCGGCCTCGCCCATCCGGGGTTCTACGCGCTGATGTACGGGCAGGTCACCCCCGGCCGGCGGCCGAAGGCGCAGGACCGGCCCGCCGAGATCCTGCTCGGGCTCACCCGCGAGGCCGGGCGGCGCGGCCGGCTCGTCGTCACCCCGGAGCGGGCCGCCGCACACGTCCTGGCGGCCAACATCGGGGTCACGCTCCGGCAGATCATCGTCGCCGAGCCCGATCCCGGCCTCTCCGCGGACGTGCGGGAGGCGACCCTGGACGCGATCACCGGGCGGGCCGGCCGCTCCCGTGACGACGACGGGCCGGGCGTGGCGGAGGCGGCCGCCGCCCTGCTCTCCGGCCTGCCCGACGACAACCCGGTCCTCGGCGCGCCGGAGACGGTGCTGCTCAAGAAGTGGCTCGCCGCGCTCACCCGCCCCGCGCATTGCTGATCTCCCGCCGCTCGCGCGACGCGGCTGCGCTCTCCGGATCGCGTGAGCATCGCCGGGAACGGTGAGCGTCCGCGAGGCGCGGCCCCGGGCCGGTGGCGCGGCCGTAGGGTGGTGCGGGTGGCGATGACGGCACCGGGCCGGGCCCGGCAGGAGCGGATCTACCGGGACGGCGTGGCCGGCGCCCGCCCACGCGTCCCCACCGGCCCGGACGAGCTGGAACGCCGCGGCCGGCGCGCGCTGAGCCGCCGCGCGGACGCCTACGTGACCGGGGGAGCGGGAGCCGGGACGACGCTGCGTGCGAACCGGGAGGCGTTCGCCCGCAGGGAGATCGTGCCGCGGATCCTGCGCGACGTCGCCGAGCGGGACCTGTCCGTCGAGCTGTTCGGGCGACGGCTGCCCGCCCCGTTGCTGCTCGCCCCGATCGGCGCCCTCGACCTGGTCCGGCGCGGCGCCGACACCGCGGTGGCCCGGGCGGCCGCGGCGACCGGCGTCCCGATGGTGATCTCCAACCAGGCCGGCGCGCCGATGGAGGAGGTCGCCGCGGCCGCCGGGCCGGCCTGGTTCCAGCTCTACTGGTCCACCTCGGACGAACTGGTGGACAGCTTCCTCGCCCGGGCCGAGGCGGCCGGGTGCGAGGCCGTCGTCGTCACCCTCGACACGACGATGCTCGGCTGGCGCCCGCAGGACCTCGACCTCGGGCACCTGCCGTTCGCCCGCGGCATCGGCATCGCCCAGTACACCTCGGACCCGGTGTTCCGGCGCCTGGTCGACGAGACCCTCGCCCGGCCCCGCACCGGGCCGCCCCCGAGGGTCACGCCGCAGGCGGTGCGGACGCTGCTCGAGATCACCCGCAACGCACCGGGCGGGTTCCTGGAGAACCTGCGCTCCCCGGTCCCGCGGGCCGCGGTCGAGACGTTCCTGCGGGTCTACTCCCGGCCGCAGCTGTCCTGGGGCGACCTGGCGGGCCTGCGGGAGCGGACCCGGCTGCCGATCGTCGTCAAGGGTGTGCTGCACCCCGACGACGCCCGCCGGGCCGCCGACGCCGGGGCCGACGGCGTCGTCGTCTCCAACCACGGCGGCCGGCAGGTCGACCACGCCGTGGCGTCGCTGGACGCCCTGCCCGGCGTCGTCGAGGCGGTGGGGGACCGGCTGGCGGTGCTGCTCGACAGCGGGGTGCGGACCGGCGCGGACGTCGCGACCGCGGTCCGGCTCGGTGCCCGGGCGGTCCTGCTCGGGCGGCCGTACGTGCACGGGCTCGCCCTCGACGGCGCCCGCGGTGTCGCGCAGGTCGTGCAGAACGTCGTCGCCGAGCTCGACCTCGTCTGCGGGCTCGCGGGGGCCCGGTTTCCGGCCGGGATCGAGCTGCGCGAACGCTGAGACCGGGCCGCTGTCCACTTTCCGCACACCTCCGCGGACGTGACGCGGGTCATGCTGGCGCTCCGGACTTCAGCGCGCCCAGGAGGGACCCCCGTGACCCGACTCCGCTTCGGCACCTTCCTCGCCCCGTTCCACAAGCCGGGCCAGAACCCGACCCTGGCCCTGCAGCGCGACCTCGAGCTGATGGAACACATGGACCGGCTCGGGTACGACGAGGCCTGGATCGGCGAGCACCACTCCGCGGGATCGGAGATCATCGCTTCGCCGGAGATCTTCATCGCCGCGGCGGCGGAGCGGACCCGGCACATGCGCTTCGGCACCGGCGTCACCTCGATCGCGTACCACAATCCACTGTGGGTGGCCGACCGGATGGTGATGCTGGACCACCTGACCCGGGGCCGGACGATGCTGGGCTGCGGGCCCGGCTCGCTGCCGACGGACTCGGCGATGATCGGGTTGAACCCGACCGACACCCGCGAGCTGCTCGAGGTGAACCTCGACATCATCATGCGGCTGCTCCGCGGTGAGGTGGTCAACGCCGAGACCCGCACGCACACGCTGATCGACGCGCAGCTGCAGCTCGCGCCCTACAGCGACCCGTGCTTCGACGTCGCCGTGGCGGCGGTCGCCTCGCCGACCGGGCCGCGGATGGCCGGGCAGCACGGGGTCGGGCTGCTCTCGATCGGGGCCACGCTCACCCAGGACGGGTTCGACGCGCTGGCCCACCACTGGAACGTCGTCGAGGAGCGCGCCGCGCACCACGGCCGGCCCGCCCCCGACCGCAGCTCGTGGCGGCTGGTCGGGCTGATGCACGTCGCCGAGACCCGCGAGCAGGCCTACCGGGACGTGGAGTACGGCATCGAGCACTGGTTCCGGTACTTCCAGAAGGTGGCGGCGTTCCCGCAGATGGCGGTCGAGGGCGGCGACGTCAAGGAGATGATCGACTTCATCAACGAGGCAGGGGTCGGGGCGATCGGCACCGTCGACGACGCGCGGGCCCAGGTGCAGCGGCTCGTCGACCAGTCCGGCGGGTTCGGTGCGTTCCTGCTGCTCGGCCACGAGTGGGCCAACCCCGCGGCGACGAAGCGGTCCCTGGAGCTGATCGCGCAGTACGTGATGCCCGAGTTCCAGGGGCAGGCCGCCGGCACCCTCGCCGCGAAGGAGCGGGCGTCGTCGGCCCGGGACGCGCACGCCAAGACCCAGCTCGACGCCGTCGAGGAGATGACCAAGCGCTACGAACGGGAGAAGTCGGCCGGGGCCTGATCCTGCGCCGGGGCCGGATCCTCGCCGCCGAGGAGGATCCGCCCTGGCGGGCCGGCCACCGCTGCGGTCAGGATGTGGCGGGAGGTGGGTCGATGACGACCAGGAGCCCCTGGGAGCGCTTCCAGGCCGGTGAGGAACCGCGTGACCTGCGCGGTGACGTGCTGACGTCCTGGCGGCGCTCCCGGATCAGCGGCGTGGACCCCGAGCACGTCGACGTGCCCTACGTCGAGACCGAGCTCGACACCGCGTTCGCCCGCGTCGCCGTCCCGATCATGAGCGGGATGGCGGACCTGCTCGTCGGCGACAGTTCCTGCCTCGCGCTGGCCGACGAGCGCGGCAGCGTCATCTGGCGCTGGGTCTCCGAGCCGATGCTGCGCGACACCCTCGACGACCTGTCGGTGATCGAGGGTTTCTGCTTCGACGAGGAGTTCGTCGGCACCAACGGCCTCGGCACCTCGCTGGAGACCGGCACGCTCGCGGTCGTCCGCGGGGACGAGCACTACGTGCAGCGCTTCCACGACGTCACCTGCGTCGCCGCGCCCGTCCGGCACCCGGTCACCCGCCGCACGGTCGGCGCCGTCAACGTCACCTGCCGGGTGGCCGACACCAGCTCGCTGCTCACCGTCGTCGTGCGCAAGCTGGTCGAGGAGATCCACGCGGCACTGCTGGAGCACGCGACCCTGCGGGAACGGCGGCTGCTCGATGCCTTCCTCGACGCCCAGCGCCGGTCCGGCGGGCCGATCGCCGTCGTCGGGGACGGCGTGTTGATCACCAATGCGGCGGCGGGCGGCCTCGGGCTCGACCGGCTGGACCTGTGGGACGAGGTGCGTTCCTGCCGGACGGACGGTACGACGATCGGCCTGCCCGACGACCTCACCGCGCGGGTCGAGCTGGTCCGTGCCGCCGGGACGACCGCGGGCGCGCTGCTCACGGTCAGCGGGCCGGCGGCCACGGCCCCCGCCGTGCGCCGCGCGCCCGCGGCCGATCCCTGGTCGGCGGCGACCACCCGGGCCGCCGACCTCGCCGCGGCCGGTCCGGTGCTCGTGCGCGGCGAGGCCGGCACCGGCAAGGCCACCGTGCTGGCGGACGCGCTCGGCCCGTCCACCGTGCTGGACGCCGCGACGCACGGCGTGGACGGGGCCGCGGCGTGGACGGGTCGGCTCCGGGACGCCGTGCGCGACGGCAGCCCGCTGGTGCTGCGGCACGTGGAGCTGCTGGACCCGGCCGCGGCGCGCACCGTCGCCGCCGTCCTCACCGGACCGGCGGCGCGGCCACCGCTCGGGCTCACCGCCACCGTCCCCGACGGTGGGTCCCCGGGCCCGTCCGTCCCGGTACTCTGCGACGCCCTCGGCGCCGCCACGGTCACGCTGCCGGCCCTGCGCAGCCGGCCCGACGACGTCGTCCGGTTCGCCCGGGCGGTGCTCCGGGACCGGGGCGGCGGGCTCGCGTTCGCCCCGGACGCGCTCGCGGTGCTGCGGCGTCACCGCTGGCCGGGCAACCTCGCCGAGCTCACCCGGGTGGTCGCCGACGCCGCCGCGGACGCGACCGGCCCGGTGGTGACGGCGGCGGCGCTGCCCGCCGACGTCCGTGCCGCCGCGACCCGGCGCACCCTGACCCCGCTCGAACGGGCCGAGGCCCAGGTCATCGAGACCACGCTGCAGGCACACGGGGGCAACAAGTCCACCGCCGCACGCGAGCTCGGCATCTCCCGCACCGCGCTCTACTCCAAGATCCGCAGCTACCGCATCTGAACACCCACGAGATCGGGATCAATCGGACGGATCCGGACGACGCGCCGGACGAGGATGCGGCTGTGACATCCCCAACGGGTGCCGGGGCGGCTAGGCTCCGCGACGTAGGTACCGGCAATACACGAGGAGACATCCGGATGCCACAGGGAACCGTCAAGTGGTTCAACGCGGAGAAGGGGTACGGGTTCATCACGCCGGACGGAGGCGGGCAGGACCTGTTCGTCCACTTCAGCGCGATCCAGACCTCCGGATACCGCAGCCTCGACGAGGGGCAGACCGTGACCTTCGAGGTCACGCAGGGCCAGAAGGGGCCGCAGGCCGACCAGGTCGTGCCCTCCTGACCGTCTGATCGTCCGACCGACGCGGGAACGCCCGGGGTGCTCGCAGCACCCCGGGCGTTCCCGCGTCGGTGGCGGTCAGGCGTGCAGGCGGGCCTCCAGGCCCGCGACGACGAGCTCGACCCGGCGCAGGGTCCAGCTGCGGGGCGGGTCGTCGACCTGCTCGCGCAGCACGGTGCGGACCCGCGGGTCGAACGGCTGTGCCGCGGCGAGCACCTGGTCGCGACGGCGCAGGTCGCCGGCGGTCTCCCCGTCCGAGCTCAGCCACGGCTGCATGCCGAGGTGCATGGCCGTGCCCGCGCCCAGCACGGCGTCCTCCGCGCTGAAGCCGGCCTCGAGGAGCCGGTCGGTGAGCCGCCGGTACGCGGTCAGCAGCGCCTCGGGGGCGTCCGGCAGCCGGACCAGCGCGTGTGCGAGTCCGGGGTGGGCGGTCATCACGTCGAAGATCGCGGTGGCGAACGCCAGGAGCTCTTCCTGCCAGCGGCCCTCGGTGGCGGGGAAGACGTCGTCGGTCACGACGTCGTCCACCAGGGCGGCGACGAGCGCGTCGAGGCTGGGGAAGTGCCGGTAGAACGTCGAGTACTTGACGCCGACCCTGGCGGTCACGGCTCCGACGGTCAGATCGGAGAAGCCGAGCTCGCGCGCGGCCGCGAGCAACGTCGCCCGGTCGGTGAGCGGGGGGCGCCCGGTACGCCGCGTCGGTTTGCTCTCGGTGTCGGTCACGGGGCGCATGCTACTGCCCGTGCCCGGGTAGGGGGGAGGGTAGTTGCTGACGATCTGACGACTATCTGTGACCTGCGCCATCGCTGGTTCCGTGGGCGGTGGCCTGCGCGTCCGGACGGCCGGGCGAGCGTGTCGCGAAGTGGTCTTGTGATCACTGAGTGTTATCGTTCACGGTGCCGGAGACGATGCGGCCCAGCATGTTCAGGCTCGGCGAGCCGGGATCCCAGTAGGCGCCGTGCGCGGCGGCGAACGCCGACTCGTCGGTCGGCGTCGCCGGGTCGTCCGGCTGCGGTGCCGGGTGGCCGGGGGCGGAGGCGAACACCCGCCCGCCGAACGGCGGTGTGGCCGGGTCGGGCCCGTGCACGAGCCCGGTCGGCTCCCACCCGCGCGAGGTGCCGAACACCTCGCTGCCCGGGGCGCGGGAGATCGGGTCGTGGCGGGCGGTCGTGGCCCACACCCGATCCGCCGGGACGCCGAGCTCGCCGGCCCCGCGCACACCGGCGCCCGGGCTGCCGACGAACACGACGTCGTCCGCGGCGATCCCCGGGCCCGCGGCGCGGCCGGTGACGGTCGAGCCGTACGAGTGCCCGACGACCGTCAGGTGCACCGGGCCGTCGTGCCCGGCGCGCAGGCCGTCCTGGAAGCGCCGCAGGTCGGCGGCGGCCCGCCGGGCGTACCCGTCGTCGGCGGCGGCGAGCAGCCCGGTGGGGGCGTCGTAGCCGGTCCACAGCACGGCCGCGACCCCGGCACCGGGCGCGGCGGCCCGGGCGGCGTCCCGGGTGGCCTCGACCCGGCGCAGGTCCTCCGGGACCGAGCCCCACCCGGCGCCCGTCCCCGGAACGTGCGTGACGACGTGTGCCGCCCGCTCCGGATCACCGACGGCCAGCACCACGCGCCCTGCGCCGGCACCGGCGCCGACGTCGAGCAGCAGGGCGTCCCCGGCCGCCAGCCGCCGGTCGACCGCGTCGAGCCCGGCCAACGCGGCCGCCGTGCGGGCCGGATCGCCGTGACCGCGGGCGGCGAGCCCGCGCAGCCGGCCGCGCTCGGCGTCGAGCCGGAGCCGGTTGGCGCGGTCGCGGGCCGCGAGCGGCAGCCCGTCGGTGCCGCCGACGAGATCCGGGCGGGTGCGGGTCAGCCGCTCCCGCTCGTCCTCGGACATGCCCGCCCACCAGGAACGGGCCGCCCGGGGACCGTCCGGCACCGTGGGGACGACCGGCGCGCCGGTCCCCGGTTCCGGGACGGGCCGCAGGGTCCCGAGCGCGGCGGTGGCGACGGCGTCGGACCGGGCAGCCTCGGCGACCGCCGCCTGCACCGCGGCGCCGAGGCGGGCCGCGTGCACCGCGAGGAGCCCGGTGAGCGCCCCGAGCGCCGGCGCCGGCAGCAGCCGTCCCACCGCCCCGGCCGGGAACGCGAGCCCGATCCGGCCCGTGTCGAGGTCGAGGTCGAGCAGCGGCGGCACGGCGAGCGCGGCGACGACCACCCGGTGCTGGGCCGCGAGCACCTCCCCGGCGTGCCGGCCGAGCACCTCGGCCGCCTGCGCGGCCGTGCCGGCGTCGGCCCGCAGCCTGCGGCACAGCTCGTCGCGGGCGGCGCGGGCCCGGTCGGCGTCGGCGCCCTGCCAGCCGGCAGGTGGTGCCGTGCCGCCCGGTCGGTCGAGGTCGTCGGCACGGGCGCGCAGTGTCCGCGCCAGCGCGTCCCCGGCCGCGGCCCGGCGCAGCCAGGACCCGGGGTCGGCGGCGAGCAGCTCGGCGAGCGTGGGCACGGGGCGCTCAGCGGTCCACGGGTGACGCCGCCATCGAGGCCGCGGCGGCGTCGTCGGCGGTCCGCCATGCCGTGGCCGCGGCCCGCAGCCCGTCCCCGATCGCCACCGCCCGCCGCGCCCGGGCCCGGATCCCGGCGACCAGGTCGGCGTCGAGCGCCGCGGCCGCCGGGCCGGACGCGAACCCGGCGTCCGGTACCCCGGCCGGGACCGCCGCGGCGTCGGCACCGAGCGCGCCGGCGAGGTCCGCGAACCGGTCCGCCGCCCGGGCCAGTGCGTCCGGATCGACCCGGACCACCCCGGGCGGCCCGCTTCCGTACCGCTCGTCCACCGCTGTTCCTCCCATCGGTCCGGCGATCCCGGGTTTCCGGCGCCCCGCCGGGTCGCCGGCGCCGCACCGGCCTCGCCGGGGCAGCCCGGAGTGTGCGCCGGGCGACCCGCGGCCGTGGCGGATCGTCGGATCCGGATCACGAACGCGATCACGGCGCCGGATCGCGGCACCACACGGCGTACAGGGACGGTGCCCGTGAGACCATCCTCGCCGTCCGGGTCGGGGTGAGAGGAGCGTCGTGGTCGGCGTCCAGCGGGTGATGACGGTGTCCGCCCCTGCCGAGTCCGTGCTCGGCTACCTGGCCGACTTCGGGCACAGCGAGATCTGGGACCCCGGGACACGGTCCTGCACCAGGTCCGACGACGGTGGCCCGATCGAGGTCGGCTCCACCTGGCACAACGTCTCGGTGTTCCACGGCCGGGAGTCCGAGCTGACCTACACCCTCGTCGACCGCACCGGCTCGCGGTTGCTGTTCGTGGGGGAGAACAGCACGGTGACCGCGACCGACGACTTCGTCGTCGAGCCCCTCGAGGACGGCGGCAGCACCGTGACCTACCGGGCCGACCTGCGGTTCAAGGGCCTGCTGAAGCTCGCGGCGCCGTTACTGCGTCGCGAGTTCGAGCGGGTCGGCGACGAGGTCGAGCGCACCTTGCCGCCGGTGCTCGACCGGCTGCCCTAGGGTTCCCAGTACCCCATCCGGCGGCTGACCTCCCGGCCGGCGGCGACGACGTCCGGGGTGACCTCCTCGACCCGCTCGGCGGGCAGCCGGTAGGCGGGCCCGGACACCGACAGCGCCGCGATGACCGTGCCGCCGTGGTCGCGCACCGGGGCGGCGACGGCGTTGAGGCCGGTCTCGTACTCCTCGAGCGACCACGCGTACCCGCGCTCGGCGACCTTCGCGAGCTCGTCGGCGAGCGCCTTCCGCTCCCGCGGGCCGAGGTCGTCGGGCAGGGCGTCCGGGTCCTCGGCGACCGCGGCCGCGAGCAGGACCTTCCCGCTGGACGTGCTGCGCATCGGCGTGATCCGGCCGAGCCAGTTGTAGGTGGTGACCATCGCGGGCCCGCGGGCCTGGTCGACGTTCACGGCGAAACCCTGGTCCGGGATCGCGATGTTGACGGTCTCGCCGAGCCGTGCCGCCAGCTCCTCGCAGACCGGACGGCCCTGCGTGGTGACCTCCAGGCGCTCCGCGACCCGTCCGGCGAGCGGGATCAGCCCGAAACCGAGCCGGTACTTCCCGCGGTCGCCGATCTGCTCGACGAGGCCGTGCTCCTCCAGCGCACCGAGGAGGCGGAACGCCGTCGACTTGTGGACGTCGAGGGCCGTGGCGAGCTCGCTCACCCCCGCCTCACCGCGGCCGGCGATGAGTTCCAGAACGGTGATCGCGCGGTCGACCGACTGCACCCCCGATTCACGGGTTCGCACCGGGTTGCCCATAGCGCAACCATATCGTGCCGGCTTGCTCCTCCGGGTGGTGCGTCACCCGCTCGCACCCCGTGAGCATGATCATTTGGTGGGTGTGCTTGCGCTCGTCCGCGCGCGGGTGAACGCTTCCCCAGGTGCCGAGTCTCTACATCGACGGATCCTGGACCACCGGATCCGCGGGAACCGCGCCGGTGATCAACCCCTTCGACGCCTCGGTCGTCACCGAGGTCGACCAGGCGGGCCGAGACGACGTCGACCGGGCCGTCGCCGCGGCGCGCCGGGCCTTCGACTCGGGGCCGTGGCGGCAGACCTCCGCCGGCGAGCGGGGCGCGATCCTGGGCCGGATCGCCGACCTGCTCGTGCGGGACAAGGAGGAGATCGCCCGGACCGAGACCCTCGACACCGGCAAGACGATCGCCGAGGGCCGGCAGGACGTCGACGACGTCACCGCCGTCTTCCGCTACTACGCCGGGCTGGCCGGCAAGGACGCCGGACGCGTCGTCGACACCGGCAGCGACACCGTGGTGTCCCGGATCGTGCACGAGCCGGTCGGCGTCTGCGCGCTCATCACGCCGTGGAACTACCCGCTGCTGCAGCTGTCGTGGAAGGTCGCGCCCGCGGTCGCCGCCGGCAACACCATGGTGATCAAACCCAGCGAGGTCACCCCGCTGACGTCGATCAAGCTCGTCGAGCTGTGCGCGGAGGCCGGGATCCCGGCCGGCGTCGTCAACATCGTCCTCGGCGACGGGCCGTCGGTCGGCGCGCCGCTCACCGAGCACGGTGACGTCGACATGGTCTCGTTCACCGGCGGGCTCGGCACCGGCCGGGCGATCATCCGCGCGTCCGCGGAGACCGTGAAGCGCACGGCCGTCGAGCTCGGCGGCAAGAACCCCAACATCGTGTTCGCCGACACCGACTTCGAGCTCGCCGTCGACTACGCGATGCTCGCGGTGTTCCTGCACTCCGGGCAGGTCTGCTCGGCGGGCGCCCGGCTGATCATCGAGGACTCGGTCGCGGACGCCGTCGTCGACGAGATCGTCCGCCGCGCGCAGCTGATCCGGCTGGGCAACGGCCTGGACGACGGCGTCGAGGTCGGCCCGCTGGTCTCCGCCGCGCACCTGGCCAAGATCGAGGACTTCGTCGCCTCCGCCCGCGCCGAGGGCGCGAACATCCGCTGCGGCGGCGCCCGCCCGGACGACCCGGAGCTCGCGAAGGGCTTCTTCTACCTGCCGACCGTGATCACCGACCTCGCACCCGGCTCGCGCCTGATCACCGAGGAGACGTTCGGCCCGATCCTCACCGTCGAGCGGTTCACCACCGAGGACGAGGCGATCCGGCTCGGCAACGACACCGAGTACGGCCTGGCCGGCGCGGTGTTCACCCAGGACATGCGGCGCGCCAACCGGGTCGCGAACGCGCTGCGCCACGGCACCGTGTGGATCAACGACTTCCACCCGTACTTCCCGGGTGCGGAGTGGGGCGGCATGGGCCGCTCCGGCAACGGACGCGAGCTCGGGCCCACCGGGCTGGCGGAGTACCAGGAGATCAAGCACGTCTGGCACAACACCGCGCCCGAGCCGCAGCGCTGGTTCGCCGGGGGCACGGAGGGGGAGAAGGCATGACCGACCGTTTCGACTACCTCGTCGTGGGGGGAGGCTCGGCCGGGTGCGCGGTCGCGGCCCGGCTGTCCGAGGACCCGTCGATCCGGGTGCTGCTGCTGGAGGCCGGCCCGTCGGACGTCGACGATCCCAACATCCTCAGGCTCGCCGACTGGATGAACCTGCTCGACTCCGGCTACGACTGGGACTACCTGATCGAGCCGCAGGAGCGCGGCAACTCGCACATGCGGCACGCCAGGGCCAAGGTGCTCGGCGGCTGCTCCTCGCACAACTCCTGCATCGCGTTCTGGACGCCGCGCGAGGACCTGGACGAGTGGGCGTCGATGGGCCTGACCGGCTGGTCCGCCGACGAGTGCTGGCCGCTGATCGCGCGCCTGGAGACCAACGACGGGGAGTGGGAGGGCCACGGCCGCTCCGGCCCGGTCAACCTCATGCAGATCCCGCCGCGCGACCCGTGCGGCAACGCCGTGCTGGAGGCGGCGGCCGAGGTCGGACTGCCGACCGTCCGGTTCAACGAGGGCCGCACCGTCACCGACGGCGCGGGCTACTTCCAGATCAACTCGTTCCCGGACGGGACCCGGGCCTCGGCCTCGGTGTCCTACCTGCACCCGATCCTGGACTCCCGGCCGAACCTGGAGGTGTGGACCGGCTGCTGGGCCTCCCGGGTGCTGTTCGACGGCACCCGGGCGACGGGCGTCGAGTACCAGCGCGGGATCCTCCCGACCCGCGAGCAGGTCCACGCCGACCGCGAGGTGATCCTCTCGGCGGGCGCGATCGACACCCCGAAGCTGCTCATGCTCTCCGGCATCGGGCCGGCCGAGCACCTGCGCGAGTTCGGCATCGACGTCCGCTCCGACCTGCCCGGGGTCGGGTCCAACCTGGACGACCACGTCGAGGGCCTCGTCTTCTGGGACGCGGCGAGGCCGATGGTCACCGAGTCCACCCAGTGGTGGGAGATCGGGATCTTCCACCGCACGGAGGACGGCCTGGACCGGCCGGACCTGATGATGCACTACGGCTCGGTGCCGTTCGACATGAACACGGTGCGCTGGGGCTACCCCACGACCGACAACGGGTTCTGCCTGACGCCGAACGTCACCCGCGGCCGGTCCCGGGGCACCGTGCGGCTGCGGACCCGCGACTTCCGCGACCGGGCCCGCGTCGACCCGCGCTACTTCACCGACCCCGAGGGCCACGACATGCGGGTGATGACGGCCGGCATCCGGCTCGCCCGGAAGATCGCCGAGCAGCCGGTGCTCAAGGAGTGGATCGCCGCGGAGCTGGCCCCCGGCCCGGACGCCGTCACCGACGACGAGCTGGCCGACTACATCACCAAGACCCACAACACCGTGTACCACCCGGCGTGCACCGCGAAGATGGGGACCGACGACGACCCGATGGCCGTCCTCGACCCGCAGCTGCGGGTGCGGGGCGTGCAGAACCTCCGGGTCGCGGACGGGTCGGCGATGCCGTTCCTGCCGGCGATCAACCCGAACATCACCACGATGATGATCGGGGAGAAGTGCTCGGACCTGCTGAAGGAGGCGCAGCGCGCCTGAGTCCCCCGGACACACTCATGGAGCCTTGGTCCTGTGCCACGGGACTCAAGCTCCATGAGTGGCACGCGGGGCCGGGCGGTCGCGGGGCCGGGCGGTCGTGGGGCAGGGCGGGGTCAGTGCGGGGCGATCCCCAGTGCCGCCGGGAGCTCCCGGGCCGCCTCGACCAGGCTCGGGCCGTACCAGGTCAGCAGCCGCCCGCTGACCAGCGCGGACGGCGCGGCGAAGGCCTCGGGGCCGTCGTCGGCGGTGAAGGCGTACGGCTCGTCGGGCAGCACCACGAGGTCGTGCTCGGGCAGGTCGTCCGGGTCGATCCGGGGGTAGCGCTCCGGGGAGCCCGCCAGCACGTTGTCGACGCCGAGCCGGTCCAGGACGGCGCCGGTGAAGGTGTCCGAGCCGACCGCCATCCACGGCCTGCGCCAGATCGGCACGACCGCCCGCCGCCGCGGTGACGCGGGCGCGATCGCGTCCCACAGCCTGCGCGCCTCCCGCAACCACTCCGGTTCGGGCAGGCGGCACGCGGTGAGGAGGCGGCGCAGCGAGTCGAGACCGCCGTCGACGTCGCGGATGTCGGTCACGTACACGGCCAGGCCCGCCTCGCGCAGCGCGTCGAGGTCGGGCCGCCGGTTCTCCTCCTGGTTGGCGAGCACCAGGTCCGGGCCGAGCGCGACGACCCGCTCGACGTCCGGGTTCTTGGTGCCGCGCACGCGTTCGACGGACAGGCCGGGCGGGTGGGTGCACCAGTCGGTCACCCCGACGAGCAGGCCGGGGGCGGTCACCTCGACGGCCTCGGTCAGCGAGGGCACCAGCGAGACCACCCGCGCCACCCGGTCCGGGACCGGAACCTCGCGGCCCTCGTCGTCGATCATGCGTTCCACGGCGCCGACGGTAACCCGTGTGCCAGCAGCCGTGGGCCGTGCTCGGCGACGAACGCCCGCAGGTCACGGACCGGCGGTGTCGGGCGGTCGCCCGCGGCGTGCACCATGCCCAGGGTCCGCACGGTGCGCGGCGAGCGCACCGGCAGCTGCACGACACCCGGGGCGTCCGGGCCGAGCGGGAGCAGCGCGACCCCGAGCCCGGCACCGGCCAGCCCGCGCAGGGTCGCCGTCTCACCGCCCTCGAACGCCCGGTGCGGCCGGAACCCGGCCTGCGCGCACCACGCCTCGACGGTGCCGTGCAGCCCGTACCCGCGGGCGAAGAGCAGGAAGGGCTCGTCGGCGACCTCGGCGAGGTCCACCCCGGACCGCGTGGCCAGCCGGTGGCCGGCCGGGACCACGAGCCGCAGCTCCTCCTCGGCCAGCGCGGTCGCGGCGAGGCCCGGTTCGTCGGGCATCGGCGAGGTGAGCGCGAGGTCCACGGCCCCGTCCCGGACCCTGTCCAGAAGGTCCGCGTGCCGGCTCTGCACCAGCTCGATCCGGACCCGCGGGTGCGCCGCCCGGAACCCGCGCAGGATCCGTGGCACCACCTCGGGTCCCAGGGTGCCGAGGAAGCCGAACGCGACCCGCCCGGTCGCCGGGTCGGCGTCCCCTGCGAGCTCGGCGGCGGCGGTGGCCAGCTCGGCGAGCGCGGCCTCGGCTCGCGGCAGCAGCGTCCGGCCGGCCGCGGTGAGCCGCAGTCCGCGCCCGACCCGGTGGAACAGCGCGACACCCAGCTCGTCCTCGAGCCGCGCGACGGCCCGGGAGAGCGTGGGCTGCGGGACGCCGATCTGCTCGGCGGCCCGGGTGAGGTGCCCGGTCCGGGCGACGGCGACGAAGCGGTGCAGGGCGGGCGCCAGCGACTCATGCACTTGTGCACCTTATCTTGTCAACACATGCATTGGACGCATGTCCCTGGGGAGCCTACGGTCGTGTGCGATGACAACGAGCGAGCGTCCGGTTCCCGCCGCGCAGCCCGGGCACGAGCGCGGCACCCCGGGGTTCCGGCGGCTCGGCGCCGCGCTGTGGCTGTCGGGGATGGCCACGTTCGTTCTGGTCTACAGCGTGCAGGGGCTCCTGCCGCGGCTGTCGGCCGAGTTCGGCATCGGTTCGTCGGCGGCGAGCCTGGTGCTCTCCGCGACGACCGGGACCCTCGCCCTGGCGGTCCTCCCGCTGTCCGCGGTCACCGAGGCCTGGGGGCGCACCCGGGTGATGACGTGGGCGCTGGCCGCGTCCGCGGTGCTGGCGCTGCTCGCCCCGCTCGCGCCCAGCTTCGCCGCACTCGTCGTGATCCGCGGGCTGCAGGGGATCACGCTGGCCGCGCTCCCGGCGCTGTCGATGGCGCACCTTACACACGAGGTCGTGCCCCGGCACCTCGGTGGCGCGGTCGGGCTGCTGATCGCCGGCAACACCCTCGGCGGGCTGTCCGGGCGCCTGGTCGCGTCCTGGGTCGCCGAGCTCGGCGGCTGGCGGGCCGGGCTCGCCGCGGTCGGCGCCGTGTCCGTCGGGGCGACGGTCGCGTTCCGGCTGCTCCTACCGCCTCCGACCGCGCAGGCCCCGGCCCGGACCCGGCTGCGCGACCTCGGCGACCCGCTGCGCCGGCACCTGGCCGACCCGGGCCTGCTGTGCCTGTTCGGGATGGCGTTCCTGCTGATGGGCGCGTTCGTGACGGTGTACAACTATCTGGGGTTCCGGCTGCTCGCCCCGCCCTTCGGGCTGCCCGGGACGCTCGTCGGGCTGGTGTTCCTCGGCTACCTGGCCGGCAGCTGGGCCTCGACCCGGGCCGGACGGCTGGGGGACCGGTTCGGGCGCCGCCCCGTGCTGTGGGTGGCCACCCTGGTCGCACTGGGCGGGGTGTGGGTGACGGTGCCGGACGTGCTCGGGAGCGTCCTGGCCGGGCTGCTGCTGGTGACCGTGGGGTTCTTCGGGGCGCACTCGGTGGCCAGCAGCTGGGTCGGGCGCCGGTCGGCGTTGCTGCCCGGGGCGGTGCCGGCGCAGGCGTCGTCGCTGTACCTGGTCGGCTACTACGCCGGGTCGAGCGCCGGGGGAGCGGCCGGCGGGATCGCCTACGACCACGGTGGCTGGCCCGGTGTCGCCGGCTATGTCAGCGTGCTGCTCGCCGGGGCCCTCGCGCTGGCGCTCGTGCTGCGGCGCGTCCCGGCCCCGGCATGAGGCGGGTGTGACGGTGCCGCGTGGACGCCGAACACGCGTGGCGGGCCGTTCGTGTACACGGTGGACACGAGGTGGGGAGGTGCGTCGTGCCGGACGGTGGCGCGGACGGGCGGGCCGGCTCGGCCTGGGAGCGCCTGGCCCGGGCGGTGGTGGCACAGCACGGCGGCATCGTCGAACGGCCGCTCGACGGCGGCCGCACGCTCCCACTCGCCTGGGTGCGGGCGCGCGGCGGGGACCGGACCCCGATCGTCGCGATCCCCGGCGGGCCCGGACTCGCGTCGGTGCTGCCCTACCGGGGCCTGCGGACGGCCGCCGCGCGCCGCGGCCTCGACCTGATCATGGTCGAGCACCGCGGGATCGGGCTCTCCCGCCGCGACACCGCCGGCGCGGACCTGCGGGCCGGGGACGTGACCACGACCGCGGCCGCGGACGACCTGGCCGCGGTGCTGGACGCGAACGGCGTGCGGCGCGCCGTCGTGTACGGCACCTCCTACGGCTCCTACCTCGCCCAGGTGTTCGGGGCCCGGCATCCCGACCGGGTGGCCGCGATGGTGCTGGACTCACCGTGCCTGGACCGCGGCGACGTCGCGGAGGTCCGCGCGCACCTGCGTGCCCGCTACTGGGAGGGCCGGTCGGCCGACCCGGCGGTGCGGCGGTGCGCGGAGCACGTGCGCGCGCTCGCCGCCGCGGGTGCCGACCCGCGGGAGCTGACCGAGGTCGTCCAGCACGTCGCGGAGTTCGCCGGCCCGGTTCCCCTCGAGCGGTTGCTCGCCGCGCGCCGCCGCGGGGCCGGCGGCCGCGCCTGGAGCCGGATCGCCCGGATCGGCCGGGCCGAGGTCGCGGGAGCCGGCCGGCCGATGGTCTACGAACCGGACCTCGTTCGCCCGATCGGCCAGGTCGAGATGGGCTACGCGGCCGAGCCGGACGGCGGCGTCCTCGACCCGCAACGGATCTTCGCGCGGGCCCCGGCGGTCACCGGCGACCGGCGGGTCCCGCCGTACGACCTGGCCGTCGAGCTGCCGCGCTTCACCTGGCCGGTCGCCGTCGTCTCGGGGGAGCGGGACCTGCGCACCCCGCGCCCGGTCGCCGCACGGATCGCCGGCCTGGCCCCGGACGGCGTGCTGGTCGGGCTGGACGGGCTCGGCCACAGCGCCCTGGACACCCACCCGGTCGCCGCGCTGAACGTGGCGCACGTCGTGGAGGCCGGCGGACACGCCGCCCTGCCGGGTCTCGCGCCGCGGCTGACGGCCCTGCCACGGCGCGGGGCGTCCTGGCTGCTCGGGCCGCTGCTCGCGGCCGCCATCCGGGTCGACACCCTGCTCCCGGGCCCCAGGTGCCCCTCAACGGACGCGTCGGGGCCGGACGGGCCGCACCGCGCTGCTCCGGACGGCTCACGTCCACCGGACACGCCGGGCCCCGCTACGACGATCAGGTGACAACCCGTCCGGCTCGGAAGCATCGAGGCGCGGGTCGTCACCGTGACGGCGCAATGCCCCCTCGCCAATCCCGCGACCGGCCTCTGAGACGGTGGGCGAAGCCCCCAAACAGCACGCATCCCCGGGAGGACACCGATGAAGAAGGCCGGTCGCAAGCTGTCCAAGGCCGCCGAGTCGTTCGTCGAGGTCATCGGCATCTTCGGCGGCTGGAACCGCGGGCGCCGCCGCTCCAGGACGCGCCGCTGACCCCTCCGGTCCGGACGGGCGGTACCGCCGTCACATGTTGCGCCGGTACTGCCCGCCGACCTCGAAGAACGCGTTCGTGAGCTGGCCCAGCGAGCACACCCGGGCCGCACGCATCAGCTCGTCGAACACGTTGCCGTCCCCGGTCGCCACGTCCTGCAGCCGGCGCAGCGCCTGCTCCGCCTCGCTGCGGTGCCGGGACTGGAAGTCCTCCAGCCGGCGCAGCTGCGACTTCTTCTCCTCCTCGGTGGCCCGCGCCAGCTCGACCTCCTGCGGCTCCTCCTCGTCGCCACCCGGCTTGAGGAAGGTGTTGACGCCGATGATCGGCAGCTCGCCCGAGTGCTTGCGGTGCTCGTAGAGCATCGACTCGTCCTGGATCTTGCCGCGCTGGTAGCCGGTCTCCATCGCCCCCAGCACGCCGCCACGCTCGGCGATCGACTCGAACTCGCGCAGCACCGCCTCCTCGACGAGGTCGGTCAGCTCCTCGACGACGAACGAACCCTGCAGCGGGTTCTCGTTCATCGACAGGCCCCACTCCTTGTTGATGATCATCTGGATGGCCATCGCCCGCCGCACCGACTCCTGCGACGGCGTGGTGATCGCCTCGTCGTAGGCGTTGGTGTGCAGCGAGTTCGCGTTGTCGTAGAGCGCGCAGAGTGCCTGCAGCGTGGTGCGGATGTCGTTGAAGTTCATCTCCTGCGCGTGCAGGGAACGGCCCGAGGTCTGGACGTGGTACTTGAGCTTCTGGGAGCGCTCGTTCGCCCCGTAGCGGGCCCGCATCGCGACCGCCCAGATGCGCCGGGCGACCCGGCCGAGCACGGTGTACTCGGCGTCCATCCCGTTGGAGAAGAAGAACGACAGGTTCGGCGCGAAGTCGTCGACGTCCATCCCGCGCGCCAGGTAGCTCTCGACGAAGGTGAAGCCGTTCGCGAGCGTGAACGCCAGCTGCGAGATCGGGTTCGCCCCGGCCTCGGCGATGTGGTAGCCGGAGATCGAGACCGAGTAGAAGTTCCGCACCTGGTGGTCGATGAACCACTCCTGGATGTCGGCCATCATCCGCAGCGAGAACTCGGTGGAGAAGATGCAGGTGTTCTGGCCCTGGTCCTCCTTGAGGATGTCGGCCTGCACCGTGCCGCGCACGTTCGCCAGCGCGTAGGCGGTGAGCTCCTCGCGCTCGCCCGTGTCCGGTTCCCGGCCCTCCTCCTCGCGGAACCGGTCCACCTGCTGGTCGATCGCGGTGTTGAGGAAGTACGCCAGGATCGTCGGCGCCGGGCCGTTGATGGTCATCGACACCGACGTGGTCGGCGAGCACAGGTCGAAGCCGTCGTAGAGGGCCTTCATGTCGTCGAGCGTGGCGATCGAGACGCCCGACGTGCCGACCTTGCCGTAGATGTCGGGCCGGGTGTCCGGGTCGTGCCCGTAGAGGGTCACCGAGTCGAACGCCGTGGACAGCCGCTTGGCGTCGGAGTCCTGGGACAGGTACTTGAACCGGCGGTTGGTGCGGAACGCGTCGCCCTCGCCGGCGAACATGCGGGCCGGGTCCTCGCCCTCCCGCTTGAACGGGAACACGCCCGCGGTGAAGGGGAAGTAGCCGGGCAGGTTCTCCTTGCGCAGGAAGCGCAGCAGCTGTGCGTCGTCGTCGAACCGGGGCAGCGACACCCGGCGGACCTTGTTGCCGGACAGGGTCTCGCGGGTCAGCTGGGTGTGGAACTCCTTGCCCCGCACGGTGTAGACGTACTCGTCGCCGGAGTAGTCCTCGACCCGGCCCGGCCACTGCGCCAGCAGCTCGGCCGACTCGGCCGGGACCTGCCGCTCCGCGTCGGCGAGCGCGGTCTCCACGTCGGTGCCGCCGACGAGCTCGCGGGCGGTCCGCAGGTGCTGCGCGGTCCGCGCGGCCTGCGCGTGCTGCTCGGTGTCGGCGTGGTAGCCGCGGACGGTCTCGGCGATCTCGGCCAGGTAGCGCACCCGCTCCGGCGGGATGACGGCGGCGTAGTCCGACGACGTCTTGGTCTCCACCCGCGGCAGCCTTCCCTCGGCCACGGCGAGGCCGTCCTCGGCGAGCATGTCCCGCAGGTGCTGGTACAGCGCGGTGACGCCGTCGTCGTTGAAGGTGGCCGCGGACGTGCCGTAGACCGGCATGTCCTCCCAGCTCGCGCCGAACTCCTCGCGGTTGCGCACCAGCTGGCGGCCGACGTCGCGGCGGGCGTCCTCGGCGCCGCGGCGCTCGAACTTGTTGATGGCGACGACGTCGGCGAAGTCCAGCATGTCGATCTTCTCGAGCTGGGACGCGGCACCGAACTCGGGCGTCATCACGTACAGCGAGTGGTCGACGAACGGCACGATGCCGGCGTCGCCCTGGCCGATGCCGGGCGTCTCGACGAGCACCAGGTCGAACCCGGCCGCCTTGAGCACCGAGATCGCGTCGCCGAGCCGTTCGGGCAGCGAACCGCCGTCGCTGCCGCGGGTTGCCATCGAGCGGAAGAACACCCGGTCACCGGAGAGCGCGTTCATCCGGATCCGGTCGCCGAGCAGCGCGCCGCCGCCGCGGCGGCGGGTCGGGTCGACGGCCAGTACGGCGATCCGCAGCTTGTCCTCCTGGTCGAGCCGGAAGCGGCGCACCAGCTCGTCGGTCAGCGAGGACTTGCCGGAGCCGCCGGTGCCGGTGATGCCGAGCACCGGGACCTGCCGTTCCGAGCCGGAGATCCGCTCCCGCACCTCGGCCGGGAGGCGCCCGGACTCGGCCAGGGTCAGCGTGCGGGCGAGCGTGGCCGGCTCACCGGTGAACA
The DNA here is from genome assembly GCF_014267175.1 of Pseudonocardia sp. C8. Taxonomy (NCBI): domain Bacteria; kingdom Bacillati; phylum Actinomycetota; class Actinomycetes; order Pseudonocardiales; family Pseudonocardiaceae; genus Pseudonocardia; species Pseudonocardia sp. C8. Next base: position 3,992,102 of record NZ_JACMTR010000002.1, on the reverse strand, counting down.
GCCCGTCGGTGAACGCGGAGCTTGCGTAGCCCTCGATCGACGCCGACGGCGGCGGCACCTCCGCGAGGTCGGTGTCGCACTCGCGGATCATCAGGTTGATCATTCCGGGGAGGCCGAGCCGCTGGCCGTCCTCGGGGGAGAAGATGCGGGAGACGCCGCGCGCGTGCAGCAGCTCGATCTCCTCGGGGACGATCACGCCGCCGCCCCCGCCGTAGACCTTCACGTGGCCTGCGCCGCGCTCGCGCAGCAGCTCGACCAGGTAGGAGAAGTACTCGACGTGGCCGCCCTGGTAGGAGGAGATCGCGACACCCTGGACGTCCTCCTGGATGGCCGCGGTCACCACCTCGTCCACCGAGCGGTTGTGCCCCAGGTGGATCACTTCGGCACCCTGGCGCTGCAGGATCCGCCGCATGATGTTGATCGCCGCGTCGTGCCCGTCGAACAGGCTCGCTGCGGTCACGAACCGGACCGGGTGGGTGGGGACGTGCAGCTCGGTGCCCGTTCCGCTGGTACCGCTGTCGGCCATGACCCGCTCCTCCCGCCGGGCGTGACGGCGTTGTCCCGGCGTGATTTAGTTTGACATCCTAGTATTGGACGTACAAGAAATCTGACGCGCATCACAGTGCGGCGCGGAACCGCCCTGTGCGGCGTCGCGCCGGGCCTATGCGGCGTCGCGCCGGGCGGACATCCCGGCGACCTCGCGGGGCCGTTCCGCAGCGGTCCGCGGGGCCTCGGTGCCGCTCCCGGCGCGGCGGGCGTGCCGGCCGGTGGGCCAGGCCTCCCGGGCGCGACCGCCCGTCGCGGCGCCGGCGAGACCGGACGCGCGGGCCTCCGCCAGCTTCCACGCCCGCCAGAACTTCCCGATGGCATCGCCGATCAACCCGACCGCGACCAGCGCGATCCCCGACACGGCCACGACCGGCACCGTGCGGTCGGGAAACGCCGCGACCAGGACGAACGCCACCAGCGGCCAGTACAGCAACGCACGACCGGCTCCCCGTCGCGTCCAGTCGCGGTGAGGCGGCATGATCTATACCTACCCGACCGGCAAGATCGTCATGCGCGACTCGCCGGACTCGGAAGCCCGAATTCGCGAAACGGAAGGCGGAGTTCATGTCCGCGTCACCGGACCGCCGCGCGGTCGACCCGTACGCGGGCGCCCTGATCTCGGAGACCGACCGGCTCGCCGCGCTGATCGAACCGGCCGACCCGGAGACCGCGGTGCCGACCTGTCCGGGCTGGTCGCTGCGGCAACTGCAGCGCCACGTCGGCCGCGGGCACCTCTGGGCCGCCCAGATGGTCGCGTCCGGGGCGACCGAGATGCTGGACCCGCGCGAGGTCGCCGGCGGGAAGCCCCCGGCCGGTGGCCCCGACGTGGCGGCGCAGTGGCTGCGGGACGGCGCCACCGCGCTGCTCGACGCGGTCGCGGCCGCCGGCCCGGACGCCCCGGTGTGGACGTTCACCGGGCCGAAGCCGTCCGCGTGGTGGGTACGGCGCCGCCTGCACGAGGCGGCCGTGCACCGGGCGGACGTGGCCATCGCGCTCGGCGTCCCGTTCGAGATCGCCCCGGAGCTGGCGGCCGACGGCGTCTCCGAGTGGCTGGGCCTGCTGGCGGCCCGCCCGGCCGGGGACGAGCCCCCGCTGGCCGAGGGCGCCACGCTGCACCTGCACGCGACCGACGACGTGCTCGGCGTGGCCGGCGAGTGGATGATCCGGTCCGACGGCGGCCGGGTCGTGTGGGAGCACGGGCACGGCAAGGGCGACGCCGCCGTCCGCGGCTCCGCGGCCGACCTGCTGCAGGGAGTCCTGCGCCGGATCGACGCCGACGACGACCGGCTGCAGGTCCTCGGTGATCCGGAGGTCTGGCGTACCTGGCTGTCCCGCACCGGGTTCTGACGCAGAGCCGCCGGGACTCATCGCTCGGGCGCGACCGCCGCCGGCGGCGCCGGCACCGCCTGGGCTCCCGGGGTCAGCTCGACCTCGGCCGCGGTGTCCAGGGTGGACGCCGTTCGCGGGCGTTCGAACCGGACGGTCGCCCGCCGGCCGTCCAGCTCCAGCGTCGCGATCATGTTGCCGAACAGCGGCCCCGCGGTGCGCTGCCAGCTGACGCCCGCCCGGTCGGTGCCGTGGTCGCGGGCCCACCGGTTGCTGGCCCGGGCGATCCAGCGTGACCAGGTGACCCGGAACAGCACCTTCATGAACCCCGGCACGACGTTGTGCACCGGCGAGCACGTCAGCTGGTGCACCCGGGTGCCGCCGGGCCCGTCACCGGAGCGCCGGTCGTGGACGTCGGCGACCGCGGCGTACGAGTGGTGGACGTCGCCGGACAGCACCGACACGGTCGCCGGCGCCGGGTCCCCGTCGCGCGGACGGCACGCCGCCCGGACCACGTCGGCCAGCCGCGCGAACGAGTGCCCGAACGCCGGCCAGTGCTCCAGGTCGGCCTCCTGGCGGAGGAACTCCGCCCACCGGCCGCGCCGGCCGTGCCGGTAGCCGGCCTTCTCCACCGCGGCCTGGACGTCCGAGACGACCTGGGGCAGCAGCCACGGCACCGATGTCCCCAGTACCAGGTGGTCGAGCGCGCCCGGTGCCAGCGCCCGCCGGGAGATCCAGTCGAACTCGGCGTCGGACACGATCTTGCGCGGCTCCGACTCGACGATCCGGCCGTTGCGGGAGTCGATCACGACCAGCCGGCTGTGCCCGAGTTCCCAGCAGAACGTGAACCGCACGCCCTTGTGCCGGTGCGGCCCGTCGCCCGTCTCGGCGTCCCACCGGTCGGCCCGCTCGGCGAGCAGCGACCAGGTGTCACCGTCGTGGTCCCGGACGGCCCGCCAGTCCGGGTCCGCCGCGAGCTCGGCCGGGGAGAGGTTGCCCAGGTGCTGGTACACCCAGTACGACACGAGTCCACCCCGGACCCGGTCGCGCCACCACGGCTCCCGCGCGATCCGCTCCCGCCAGGCGCCGGAGGTGTTCCAGTCGTCCCGCACGTCGTGGTCGTCGAAGATCATCGCGGTGGGGACGGTCGACATCATCCACCGCACCTCGGGGTCGGACCAGCTGTCCCGGTACAGCCCGGAGTACTCGGTGAACCCGACGATCTCGTCGTCCGGCCAGTCGGGGTGCCGCCCACCCCGCCGGGCGATCCGGCGCCGGGTGTAGGGGGTGAGCTCGTCGGCGTAGACCTGGTCGCCGAGCAGCAGCAGCACGGTCGGCCACTCCTCGGGCGGCTGCGCGACCATCCGGGTCGCGTACGAGTCGAGGGCGTCGAGCCCGTAACGCCGCGCCCGGCGCGGGTCGGCCAGCTTCACGTACCGGCACGACCCGAAGACGATCCGCTGGTGCCGCTCGGTGGACGGCCCGCGGGTCGCGATCACGCTCGGCGGGAACGGCGAGCCGGGCCGGGGCCAGACCCGCTCGCCGTCCAGGTGCACCTCGTACGGGTACCGGGTGTCCGGTTCCAGCCCGGTGACGACGACGATCGCGTAGTGCAGCCCGGCCACCTCGAACGTGTCCGCGGCGCAGCCGAGCACCTCAACCCGGCAGGCCTGCTCGGTCTGGACCCACACCAGTGCCGAGCGGTCGTCGACGTGCCGCAGCACCGGTCCGAGCTGAAGGCCCACCCGTTCGAGCGTAGTCGCCCCACCCGGGGTGGACGTGGACCGTCGGGCACCCCTCGGTGAGCCGGTGCCACCGGACGGGCGTCTCCGGGACGGCCACGCCACGGTGTGCGGTGCTGGTGTCGGGAGACGGTGTCCCATGGTGGGGGACGAGGGCCGGGCGCGGACCTCTCGCGCGTGCTGCACTTCTACCTGCTGCGCCTCCGCGACCGGTGCGGCACGGACCCACGGGGTGCGACAGCATCCCACGGGCGCGGCACCGCCCGAGGGAGCCACGGGTCGGCCCCGCGGGGATGGGCGATCTGCACCCTTCCGCCCGCTCGACGGCGAGAACGCGCTGATCGACACTGCCCGCCCCCGTACGGCGCCCGTCGATCAGCACGTTCCGGCCTCTGCAGGGCGAGGAACGTGCTGATCGACGGTGCTGCGGGTGTCGGGTGGCGCGTTCTTGCCCTGTCGGGGGCGCGACCGTGCTGGTCGAGAGCGAGCCACCGGCCGATCAGCGCGTTTCCGCCCGTCGGTCGGCGCGTTCGTGCTGATCGACGGCGGCGCGGGTGTCGATCAGCGCGTTCTGGTCCTCGGTGGGGCGTGTTCGTGCTGGTCGATGGTGGGCTGGCGGTCGATCAGCGCGTTCTCGTCCTCGGTAGGGCGTGTTCGTGCTGGTCGACGGCGGGCCACCGGTCGATCAGCACGTTCTTGCCCGGTCGGGGGCGCGACCGTGCAGACCGACAGCGAGCCACCGGCCGATCAGCGCGTTTCCGCCCCGTCCGAGGGCGCGACCGTGCTGATCGACCGCGCGGCGCCGGCCGAGCGCCAGGAGCGTGCCATCCGGGTCACACGAGCCGTGCGTGTCACGTGCGCGGGCCGCGCCCGCCGTCGTGCGCGGCGACTCCGGACGGCCGACGGGCGCGTCTCAGCTCCGGGTCTCCTCGAGCGCCAGCAGGGCCGCGCCGATCTTGCCGGCGTCGCCACGGTGGGACGCCGGGACCACCGGGGGGATCGGCCGGACGTCCGGCGGTCCGTAGTGGAACTCGCGCGCGGCCCGCCGGGCCGGTTCGAGGAGCAGGTCACCGGCGTCGACCAGCCCGCCGCCGATGAGGACGACCTCGAACTCGAAGATCGCGTTGATGCTGGCGATCCCGATGCCGAGAGCGCGGCCGAGCCGCTGGAACAGCGACTGCGCGGTCTTGTCCCCGGCGATCGCCGCCATCGTCACGTGCTGGCCGGTGACCTCGCCGCCCGCCTCGCGCGCCAGGCCGGCGATCATGCCGTCGGGGTCGTGGGCGGCGGCGCTGCGTCCCATCCGGGTCAGCGCGGTGCCGGAGGCCATCGACTCCAGGCAGCCGTAGTTCCCGCAGCCGCACCGCGGCCCCTCCGGGTTGACGTTCATGTGCCCGACCTCGGCACCGAGCCCGTGCGTGCCGCGGTAGATCTTCCCGCCGAGCACGATCCCGGCGCCGATGCCGGTGCCGACGGTCAGCAGCACCATGTCGTCGTTGCGGACCTCACCGAGCCGGGCCTCGGCGAACCCGGCGACGTTGCCGTCGTTGTCGACGACGGTGGGCAGCCCGGTCGCCGACTCCAGGACGCCGCGGACGTCCCAGTTCTCGTAGTTGTTGTTGGGCGCCCAGCGGATCCGCCCGGCCGGCCACTCCACCGCACCGGCCGCCCCCACACCGATCGCGCTGACCCCGGTACCGGCCTCGTCCGCGCGGAGCTCCTCGACCATCTCCCGGAGGAGGTCGTTCATGGTGCCCGCGTCGGAGGTTCCGGGGGTGTGGCGCCGCCGTTCCGCGTGGACGGTGCCGTCCTCACCCACGATCGCTCCGGCGACCTTCGTTCCTCCGATGTCGAGCCCGATCGCCCGCCGTCCGTTCGTCACCAGGGCATGATTACGACCGCGCGGTGTCCTGTCACGCCACGGGGGGGTTTGCGGATGCCGCCGGAGGGGAAGGATGCCTCCATGCCAGTCTTGCGACGAGTTGCCCGGCCCATGCTCGCGGCCACGTTCATCTACGGTGGCGTCACCGCGTTCCGCCAGCCCGAGGGGCACGCGCAGGCCGCCAAGGCCGTGCTCGACCAGGCGGAGCCGGTGATCGGCAAGGTGGTCGACAACGCGCCGCTGGAGCGACGCCCGGACGCCGAGACCCTGGTCAAGATCGACGCCGGGGTGAAGGTCGCCGCCGGCACGTTGCTGGCCGTGGGCAAGTGCCCCCGCCTCGCCTCCACCGCGCTCGCGGCGTCGATCATCCCGACGACGCTCGCCGGGCACCGCTTCTGGGAGGAGACCGACCCGCAGCAGCGGACCAACCAGCAGATCCACTTCCTGAAGAACGTGGGCCTGCTGGGCGGGCTGCTGATCGCGGCCGCCGACACCCACGGCAAGCCGTCGAACGCCTACCGGGCCCGCAAGCTGGCCGAGCGGGCGCAGGCCAGGCTGTCGTCGTCCGACTCGGAGTCCGGCGCGCATCTCGCCGCCGGCATCGCGGGGGCGGGCACCTCGATCGCGGCTGCCGCGGCCGGTGGCCGGGAGAAGCTGCACGGCGCCGTCGAGGAGTACGGCCCGGTCGTGCGGGAGCGGGCCACCGAATGGAGCGGGCGCGCGTCCGAGCAGGCCGCGCACCTCGGCGAGGTCGCATCGGAGCGGGCGTCGACCTGGTCCGAGCAGCTGTCGGTCGCCGCCGAGCGCGCCGCGAAGCGGGCCGAGAAGCGGGCGCAGGCGGCCGAGAAGAAGGGCGCCAAGCTCGCGAAGGCCGCCGAGAAGCACGGCGCGAAGCTGGAGAAGGCCGTCGACCGGCGCGGCGCCCACTACCGCAAGGCCGCCGGGAAGACCGGCGACAAGTGGCTCAAGGAGGCGGAGAAGCGCCGGGCCCGCTGGGAGAAGCAGGCACGGCAGGCCGCCGCCCGGGCCGAGAAGCGCGCCCCCGAGTACGCCGACCGGCTCGCCACCCTCGCCGGGCAGGCGCAGGCGCAGGCCGCCAAGCTCGGCTCGGACCTGGCCGACCGCGCGGCCGCCGCCGGTGCCGACACCGCGGCCCACGCCAAGAGCGCCGCCAAGGACGCCCGCAAGCGCGCCAAGGCCGCCGCTCGCTGAGCTCCGGTCGCCCGGCGTTCCCGTCGGCCCCCGGCGTTCGCACTCATGGTCCGAAAGTCCCGTGCCACGGGGCTTTCGGACCATGAGTGCGTCGTCGGTGGGACTCCAGAGGCCGGTGAGGCGGGTGTGACGGCGTCGGTCAGACCGGGCGCAGGACCTGCAGCTCGCCGGAGTCCAGGGACCGCACCTCGACCACGATCTGCCCGGACCACGACGGCGGCCGCAGGGCGTTCGCCATCCGGGTGAACAGCGCCTGGGTGCGGGCGTTCGCGGCCGCCTGCTCGCCGATCAGGTTCGGCATCATGCCGCCGGAGCGCTTCCGCACGGTCAGCGGCAGCACCGAGAGCTGCGTGGCGAGCCGGTGCAGCCGCGCGAGGTCCGCGGCCCGGCCGTTGAGGTCGGACTCGATCAGCGGCCGCAGCGCCGGGAGCGGCCGGTTCGACGAGCGCAGCAGGTGGTCGGCCGCGGTGAGCAGGATCCGGCGGGCGTCGAGGACGAGCGCCTGGTAGGCGCCGTGCACGGCACCGGGGAAACCGGCCCAGCCCAGCTTGCCGACCTCACCGAGCTGCTCGCGCAGGATGACACCGGGCGTGCCGGTGCGGTCGGCGGCCGCCACGACCCGCTCCCACCCGGAGATCCACGCATGCGTCTGGTGGCGCAGCACGGACAGGTTCGCCACCGCCGTGTCCAGCCCGGTGCCCGCCGTGATCGCCCCGTGTTCCAGCAGCTCGGTCTGGGCGGCGCGCAGCGACTCCTCGGCCGCGCGGAGCCGCGAGTCCAGCCGCATCCCGCAGGACGGTGCGAGGTCGCCGACCGCGGTCGTCAGCTCGTCCAGCACCCGGGCCTGGGTGCCGGTGGTGGCGATCTCCGCGGCCACGGTGAGCGCGAGCAGCCCGAGGCCCGCGCCCGGGGCCGGGCCGCCGCCCGGCGTCCCCACCGGCAGCAGGGCCGACGGGCCCGCGTGGCCGGGACCGTGGTCGGCGCCCGCCATCCGCAGCAGCGACTCCGCCCCGAACGCCTCGGGGAGCGCGAGCCGGAAGGTCAGGCCGCGTTCGGGGCCGCGGGTGCTGCCCGGGCGGGCGAGCCGCCGGGCCAGCTCGCTCGACGCCGACAGCGTCGAGCCCCAGGCCCGGTCCTCGCCGTCGCCGGCCGGTCCGGGCGCCGGGCGCCAGCTGAGCAGCAGGGCCGGGCCGGGCGGGACGCCGTGGTGAACGGGACGCGGGCCGCCGTTGCGTTCCGGCGTGGCGGTCTCCGTCCCGGCGGGTCGCCCGTCCAGCGGGAGCACGATGCCGCGAGGGTCGTCCGGGTGACCGAGCATGTCTCTCCAACGACGTCAGGGGCCGCAGGTCACGAGCCCGATGAGGGAGCCGTGACCCCATAGTGCCCTGCGTCGTTCCGGTCTCGGCCCTCGCCCCGGGGCGGCCGGGACCGGTAGAACTCCCGTGTGGGGACCGCATACGTGATCGGCACGTACGACACCAAGGGGGCCGAGCTCGCGTTCGTCGCCGACCTGGTGGACGCGGCGGGAGCCCGGGTGTGCCGGGTGGACGTGTCCACCCAGGACCCCGCCCGGGCGGCTCCGGGCGCCGACGTCGCGGCGTCCGAGGTCGCCGCGCACCACCCGGACGGCGCCGGTGCGGTGTTCACCGGGGACCGCGGCACCGCCGTGCGTGCGATGGCGGACGCGCTGCGGGCGTTCCTGGCCGGCTGCGACGACGTCGGCGGCGTGCTCGGCCTGGGCGGCTCCGGCGGGACGGCGCTGGTGACGCCCGCGATGCGGGACCTCCCGGTGGGCGTGCCGAAGCTGATGGTGTCCACCGTCGCCTCCGGTGACACCGCGCCCTACGTCGGCGCGAGCGACATCGCGATGCTGTACGCGGTCACCGACGTCGCCGGGCTGAACCGGATCTCGCGGAGGGTGCTCGGCAACGCCGCGCACATGCTCGCGGCGGCGGTGACCGCGCCCGACCCGCCCGCCGGCGCCGACCTGCCCGCCGTCGGCGTGACGATGTTCGGCGTGACGACCCCGTGCGTCACCGCGGTGCGCGAGCGCCTCGGCGACGAGGTGGACGCGCTGGTCTTCCACGCCACCGGCTCCGGCGGGGCGTCGATGGAGAAGCTGGTCGACTCGCACCTGGTCGACACCGTGCTCGACCTGACCACGACCGAGGTCGCGGACCTGCTCGTCGGCGGGGTGATGGCGGCCGGCGAGGACCGCCTCGACGCCGTCGCCCGGACGGGGGTGCCCTACGTCGGGTCCTGCGGCGCGCTCGACATGGTCAACTTCGGCGCCGTGGCGACGCTGCCGGAGCGGTTCGCCGAGCGGCTGATCTACGAGCACAACCCGAACGTCACGCTCATGCGGACCACGGTGGACGAGAACCGTGCGATCGGGCAGTGGCTGGCGGGCAAGCTGAACACCTTCACCGGACGGTGGCTGTTCCTGCTCCCGCTCGGTGGGGTGTCCGCACTGGACGCGCCCGGGCAGGCGTTCCACGATCCCGAGGCGGACGCCGCGCTGTTCGCCGCGATCGAGTCCGGGGTGTCCGATCCGGACCGCGTGCGGCGGGTGCCGCACCACGTGAACGACCCCGAGTTCGCCGACGCGGTGCTGGCCGCATTCCGGGAGGTACGGGCATGAGGCGGTTCACCCGCGCCGAGCTGATGGAACGCTTCGCCGAGATGGCGGCCCGCGGCGAGCCGATCGTCGGCGGCGGCGCCGGGACCGGCCTGTCGGCCAAGTGCGAGGAAGCGGGCGGGATCGACCTCATCGTCGTCTACAACTCGGGCCGCTACCGGATGGCCGGCCGCGGCTCCCTGGCCGGCCTGCTGGCGTACGGCAACGCGAACGAGATCGTCGTCGAGATGGCCGCCGAGGTGCTCCCGGTGGTGCGCCGGACGCCGGTGCTGGCCGGGGTCAACGGCACCGACCCGTTCCTGCTGACCGACCGGTTCCTCGACGAGCTCGCCGCGCTCGGGTTCGCCGGCATCCAGAACTTCCCGACCGTCGGGCTGATCGACGGCGTCTTCCGGGCGAACCTGGAGGAGACCGGGATGGGGTACGGCCTGGAGGTCGACCTGATCGCCGCCGCCCGGGCGAAGGAACTGCTCACGACGCCGTACGTGTTCTCCGCGGCGGACGCCCACGCGATGGCCCTGGCCGGTGCGGACGTCGTCGTGTGCCACATGGGACTGACCACCGGTGGCGCGATCGGCGCCGAGACCGCGAAGAGCCTGGACGACTGCGTGGAGCTCGTCGACGAGTGGGCCGCGGCCGCGCTCGAGGTGCGCGACGACGTGCTCGTGCTGTGCCACGGGGGCCCGATCGCGATGCCGGAGGACGCCGCGTACGTGCTGCGGAAGGCGCGGGTCTGCCACGGGTTCTACGGGGCCTCCTCGATGGAACGGCTGCCGACCGAGCGGGCGCTGACCGAACAGACCCGCGCCTTCAAGAACACCCTGGAGCGATGATGGCCGCGAAGCACGCCGCCCACCCGCCGCCCGGAGGCGACTGGCGCCGGCGGATGGCGGTGCGCGGCGGCCGCGTGTCGCACGCGCTGGCCTCGCACGGCTGGCTGGTGTTCCTGCTGATTGGAGTGGCGGCCGGACTCCTGCTCGGGGTCGCGATGGGCATCTCGGAGATCGGGCTGTACCCGGCCGGCGAACTGATCGGGCGCTCCATCGGCGGGGCGATCGCCGGGGTGCTCTTCTGCGCGGTGCCGTCGGTCCTGTTCGTGGGGCTGCCGGCCCAGTTCCTCGCGCGCGCCTACCTGCGGTCGGCGAGCCCCGAGGAGCGCGGCGCGATGCAGCAGGCGGTCGCGGACGCCCCGCAGCCCCTCCCGGACGGGCTGGCACCCGGCTCCTGGTGGGCCCACGCCTACCAGGGCTGCGTCGAGTCGGTCACCGCGTTCCACGGCGTGGTCCGCGCCGTGCCCGATGGGCCCGCGAAGGACTGGCTGCGCGACATCGGCCGCAGCCTCGACGCAGAGCTCGCGGAGGCGCTGCGGCTGGCGCGGCTCGGCGCGAGCGTGGAGGCCGGCGCGCCGGGCGGCGAGGCCGCCCGATCGGTCGGGGCCCGCCTCGAGGAGGCCCGGGCCGCGTTCCACGGCACCACCGAGCACGCGGCGTCGATCGCGCTGGATCTGCGGGCCGAGACGCGCTTCGAGGCCGTGCACGCCCAGCTCGACCAGCTTGCGGCGCAGGCCCCGCACCTGCGTTCCGGACCGGCCTGACCCGTCGAGGAGGAGACCCGATGCCCCGTCCGTACTCCAGCGCCGTGATCCCGGCGCCGCTGGCCGAGGTGTGGCCGCACGTCCGCGACTTCGGTGCCATCCACCGCTGGCACCCCGGGATCGAGGCGTGCGAGCTGACCCGGGGCGCGACCCCCACCGACATCGGGGCGCGGCGGCGGCTCGTCCTCGGTGACGGCGGCGTCGTCGTCGAGGACCTGCTGGCCCTCGACGACCGCGGGCACACTCTCACCTACGAGATCATCGAGTCACCGTTCCCGGTGCGCCGCTACCTGTCCACGATCCGGCTCGCTCCCATCACGGCCGTCGGTCACACCTTCGCCGAGTGGTGGGTGGAGTTCGACGCCGACGCCGCCGCCGAGGGGAACCTGGTCGAGCTGTTCGCGAACGGCGTCTTCGCGACCGGTCTGGCCGGGCTGGCCGGGCGCTACACCTGATTCCCTCCTGCCGTGCCGGTCACGACGGCCCCGGGCCGTGCCGGTGGTGATGCCCTCGGATCGGGCGGCTCAGCCGGTGGTCAGGTGCACCAGCGGCAAGCGGGCCAGCTCCGCGGGCGAGAGCGCCGCGGCGTCGCCGAGCACCTGCTGCTGGCGCTCCTGCATCCGCGCGTCCACCCGCTCCGCGAGGTGGTACGCGAGCCGCCCCAGCGTGCGCACCGTGGCGTCGTCGACCAGCGGGCGCCGGCCGGCCACGACCGCGACCCCGGTGGGCGTGCCGTCGTTCGCCTGCGCCGCACCGATCGTGAACGTTTCGCGCGGGTTCACGTGCCGGGAAGCGAGGTGGTCGCGCAGCTGCGGCAGCATCCCGTGCACCCGCCGGAGCTCGTCCGCGTGCTCGAGGCCGTCGAGGTCGGCGTCCGTGAGGACCGCCCCGCGCGGCGAGAAGCAGCGCACGTACGCGACCACCGCGCCCGTCCACAGCGCCTCCACCAGCGCGGCGTCGGGCTCGGGGGGCCGGCCGAGCGCGGCGACGAGGTGCTCGCAGCAGCGCAGCACGTACTGCAGGTCCTCGAACACGGCGGCGAGCCCGGCGAGCTCGCCGGCGCTCGGCAGGTCGAGCCGGCGCACCTGGGTCGGCGACACCGCCGCATCGGGCGCGGCGGTGTCCGGCGCGGTCTGGTCACCGCTCCGCGGTCGGGTCGTCACGGGTTCACTCCCTGTCCTGGCCGGGGAACATCCGCGCCCGCAGCTCCGCGAGCTCGGCCTGCACCGACGGCGCCGCCGGGCCCTCGTCGTCGCGCCCCGGCTCGATGCCGAGGGCACGCAGCAACGCGGCTGCCGGTGTGGCGGGGTCGCCGGTCTCCCCGAGCACCGGGTGCAGCCCCTCCGCGGCGAGGTGGTGGAACACGAGGTTCACCACCGTCCACGGGTTGTACGTCTCGCTCACGGCCACCTCGCCTCCGGTCGTGGTATCGCCTCGCCGCGGACGTCGCGCTCCGGCCGGCCGAGCAGCGTGTCGATGCGGTCGAGCACCCGCTCGGAGACCGCGTGCTGCAGCGCGTCCGCCTCGGCGCGTGCCTCCTGCGAGGTCAGGTCGAGCACGCGGACGAGGAAGAGCTCGACGAGCAGGTATCTGCACGCGAGATGTCCTGCGGTCGGCACGGCGGTGTGCACGGCGCTCACGAGACCGCCCGTTCCCCGTAGCGGGTGGCGAGGAGGCCGCGGCAGAAGATCCCGTTGCCCTCGATGCTCACCCGGGTGGTGCGCGCGAGCCGCAGCTTCAGCGGGAGTCCGTCGGCCCGCATCGGCGTCCCGTCGGTCTCGAGCAGCAGCGGCGCCGACGGATCCGCCGGCAGCCCGAGGTCGGCCCGGCGGCGCTGCAGCCGCGCGAGCGCGGCGGTTTCCTCCAGGTCGGCGAGCGTCGTCGCGAGCAGGTCGTCGAGCGTGCGCCCGCCCCGCAGCAGGCCGTCTGCCACCAGCTCCTGCGCGGCCGCGTGCGCCTTGCGCTGGAACCTCAGGCGCAGGTCGGCCAGGTCGACGGCGTCCGGGTCGGCGAGGCCGGGGAACGACGCGGAGAACCCGTCGCCCGCGGCCACCCCCGCGTTGATCTCGTCGGAGGCGAAGTGGTCGGCCAGCGTGACACGCGCGGTGCGCACGCCGGGCACCGCACGCACGGCGTCGGCGGCGTCGGCCACCATCAGGTAGGCGAAGTTCGGGGCGCAGAAGTACGTCGGCAGCCGCAGCACGACGATGACCTCGTCCCCGGCCACGGCGCACTCCTGCACGAACCGCAGGTCGGTGATCGACTCGTCCAGCTCCGGATCACGCACCGACCCCAGCGCCCGCCACACGGCGGGCGCCAGGTCGATGCGTGCCGGAGCGTGGGTCGTCACTGCCCCGCCACGGGGACGGGCCCCGCACCGACGGTCTCGCCCGCCACCGGCTCGGCGGGCACGGACAGGCCGCACCCGGCGGGCACCTCGAGGTCGTAGAGGCGCGCCGCGTTCAGCCCGAGGATCTTCTTCTTGACGTCGGTGGTGAGCACCCCGTACTCGGACTGCATGTCCTCGGGGATCTGGAAGTCGACGAACTGCTCCACGAGCCACTTCGGGTGCCAGATCGCGTAGTCGCTGGCGAACGTGAGCCGATTGTCGTCGAGCCAGTAGAGCAGCTCGCCGATGATCTGGGCGAAGTAGCGCGGCCGCGAGTGGATGAACGGCATCGCGACCGCCAGCCCGCCGTAGACGTTGGGCTCCTGCGTGGCGATCCAGCAGAAGTCCTCCAGCCGCGGCAGCCCGACGTGCTCGATGATGAACCGCAGCTCCGGGAACGCGGTGGCCACGTCGTCGACGTCGGCCACGTCGAACGCGTCGCGGTTGAGCGGGTAGATCGTCGGGCCCTTGTGCACGTGGATGTTGCGGATGCCCAGCTCCTGGCACTTCTCCAGGTACCGGTACGCCCACGGGTCCGACAGCTTCCAGCCCTTCGACTCGCCCTTCCACTCGGCGGTGTAGAGCTTCACCCCCTTGAGGTTCCACCGCTCGTGCAGCCGCTCGAGCGCCTCCAGCCCGCCCTCGCCGTCACGCGGGTCGAACGCACCGTTGACGATCAGCTTGTCCGGGTGCTTCTCGACCAGCGCGCCGTTGCGCTCGGTGGTGTTGAAACCGTTGACGTAGAAGTCGGTGAGGTAGGTCGGCTGGAAGATGGCCGTGTCGACGTACCCGTCCTGGAACAGGTCGGTCATGAGGTCCTGCTCGGTGTAGCGGCCGAACTTCTCCAACGACCACACGTACTCCTCGGGGGAGAGGTTGCGGTGGTAGTCGAAGAAGCAGTTCGTGAAGCCCTCCCCGTAGCGGTTGCGCTGGTTGGAAGGACTGCCGTCCCAGAAATGGATGTGGCTGTCGACGATGAAGTAGTTCTCGCCGTCCTTGGAGTACATGTGGTGGGCCCTTTCGCGTCAGGAACAGCCGTCAGGGAACGAGGATCGCCCGGCCGCGCACCCGGCCGGCGTCGAGGTCGTGCAGCGCGTCGAGCGCGGCATCGAGGGGGTACTGCCTGGTGTGGAGGGTGACCTTCCCGGCCTGGGCGAGCACCATGAGCTCGGCGAGGTCGGTGTAGGTGCCGACGATGTTGCCGATGACGTTCTTCTCGTTGGCCACGAATTCCAGGGTGGGTGCGGAGAAGTCGCCGCCGTAGCCGATGACGTACTGGTAGCCGTCGGGGGCGGTCATGGCCCAGGCGTCGTTCTCGGCGCCCTGTTCGGCGACGAAGTCGAACACGACGGTGGCGCCGTCGCCGCCGGTGAGGTCCTTGACGGCATCGACGTGGGTGCCGTCGGCCACGACGGTCTCGTCGGCGCCGATCTGTTTCGCCAGATCCAGCGCCTCGGGGTTCTTGTCGACCACGACGATGCGGGTGGCGGTGAGCGCGGCCAGGCATTGGATGCCGATGTGGCCGAGCCCGCCTGCACCCTGGACGACGGCGGTGGTGCCGGGCCAGAGCACGGGGACCGCCTTGCGCACGGCGTGGTAGGCGGTGATCCCGGCGTCGGCGAGCGCAGCGACGTCGGCGGGGTCGGTGTCGGGGTTGAGCTTGACGCAGGCCCGGGCCGTGGTGCGCAGGTACTCGGCCATGCCGCCGTCGTTGTCGCTCAGGCCGGGGAAGAACGCGTTCCCGCACTGCATGTCCTTGCCGCGGCGGCAGGCCAGGCACAGTCCGCAGGAGGGCTGGGGGTGCAGGATGACGGTGTCGCCGACGGCGACGTTGGTGACGCCGTCGCCGACGGCGTGGACCCAGCCGGCGTTCTCGTGTCCGATGACGTAGGGCAGCTGCGGGTTCATCGCCCCGGCCCACTGGCCTTCGAGGATGTGCAGGTCGGTGCGGCACACGCCGGCGCCGCCGATCTTGACGATCACGTCGAGCGGGCCCTGCAGCCGCGGCTCGGGGATGTCGTCGATCTTCGGGTCGGCGTGGTAGTCGTGCACGCGGACGGCTTTCACGGGAAGGACCTCCTCGGTTCGCGGGACGGGTCAGCCGACCGACGGGCCGAGCCCGAGCGACTGGGGGGTGCTGGAGTCGGGTGAGGGCTGCGGGATGCCGTCGTCGAGCTGCCCGAACTCGGTCATCAGGGACTTGTTCCAGGGCGTGACCTCCTCGGCCACCAGCGAGTTGGTGGTGAGGACGAGGCCGGCCACCGAGGCCCCGTTCTGGAGTGCGGAGCGCACGACCCGCAGCGGGTCGATGATCCCCATCTCGACCATGTTCCCGAAGCGGCCCTCCAGCGCGTCGAATCCCTCGTCGACGTTCATCTCGGTGACCTGCTTGACCACGTCGTCGCCGTCGTAGCCTGCGTTCGAGGCGATAAGGTGCACCGGCTCGGTCAGCGCCTGGCGCACGATCTCCACGCCGATGCGGTAGTCGCCGTCGACGTCGAGGACGTCGAGCGCAGGCTCGGCGTGCAACAGGGCGGCGCCGCCCCCGGCGACGATGCCCTCGGCGATGGCCGCGCGGGTCGCCTGCAGCGAGTCGTCGACCCGGTGGCGGACCTCTTTCGCCTCGGCGTTGGTCGGAGCGCCCACACCGATGATCGCGGCCTTGCCGGAGAGCCGGGCGATGCGGTCGGACAGGAAGTCCTCGTCGCTGCCGAGCGTGGCCCGGGCGAGCTCGGCCCGCAGCTGGGTGAGCCGCAGCTCGAGTGCGTCCCGGTCACCGCCACCGCCGATGATCGTCGTGCTGTCGCCGGTGACCCGCACCTGCGAGGCCCGGCCGAGGTGTTCGAGGGTGACCTGCTCCAACGCGAACGACGAGCTCTTGCTGTGCACCTTCCCGCCGCACAGCGCCGCCATGTCCTCCAGCAGGTGGATGCGCTTCTCGCCGAAGCCCGGTGCCTTGATCGCCACCGCCTGGAAGGTGCGGTTGACGTGGTTGTGCACCAGCATTTGCAGCGCCGTGCCCTCGACGGTCTCGGCGATGACCACCAGCGGCCGCCGGTCGCCGCGCATGATCGCGTCGAGCACCGGCATCAGGGACTGGACGTCCTTGATCTTCTCGGCGGAGAACAGGATGTAGGGGTCGTCGACGACCGCCTCGAGCGTGCCGGGGTCGGTCACCATGTAGGGCGTGACGTAGCCGTTGTCGAACTCGAAGTCCTCGACGAACGACACCGACAGCCCCAGCGTCGGTGAGTCCTCGACCGTGACGACCCCGTCGTCGCCGACGGTGTGCAGCGCCTTCGCGACGGCGTGGCCGATCGCCTCGTCGTCGTTCGCCGAGATCGCGGCCACCCGGGAGTAGTCCTGCTCGGTCGAGACGGGGTGCGCCGCCGCGCCGAGCCGCTGCACGAGCGTGCCCACCGCGAGGTCGATGCCCCGCTTGACGAGGACGGGGTTGCCACCCGCCGCGATGGCCTTCATCCCCTCCCGCACGATCGCCTGCGCCAGGACGGTGGCGGTGGTCGTGCCGTCGCCGACGGTGTCGTTGGTCTTGACGGCCGCTTCCTTGACCAGCTGCGCGCCCATGTTCTCGAAGGGGTCGCGCAGGTGGATCTCCCGGGCGATCGTCACGCCGTCGTTGGTGACCTCGGGCGAGCCGGTGATCTTCTCCAGGATGACGTTGCGGCCCTTCGGCCCGAGCGTGCTCTTCACGGCTTCGGCCAGCTGGTCGACGCCGGCCTGGAGCAATCGTCTGCCGTCGGCACCGAATCGCAGTTCCTTCGCCATCGTGCGGTCCTCCTGGAAATCTCGGAAACGTCGGTCTGCTGCGCGGGGGCGGATCAACGGAGGGGTCGTGAGTGGATACGAGTGCGGGAGCACTCGTATCCACTCACGGCCGTTACTCGACCGGCTTCAGGTCGAAGTCGAGGTGCTCGGCGGCGTCCTCCGGGTTGGCGAACATGATCGTGCGGTCGTCGAGGTGGACCATGCGCCCGTAGTGGGTCGACATGTTCTCCTCGAGCTCGGCCGCGTCGAACCAGCCCTCTTCCTCGCCTGCCTCCTCGTCCAGGTCGGCGTAGAGGACGTCGAACCGGCCGTGGCCGTCGACGCGGATCATCGACGGCAGGTGGGCGACGTCGACGTTGTCCAGCCGCGACAGCACGTTCGCGATCACGGCGCCCACCTGGTTGTTCATCAGCGTGAAGCCGCACATGTTCGAGGCGGTGTTGTCCGACCGGAACGGGCTCGCGGAGGTCTTGAACGCGGTCACTGCTTCAGCTCCTCAGGGGTGTCGAGACCGAGATCGCGGCAGATCCCGGCGAACCTGTTCTTGGCCTTGTCGAGGCTGTCCTCGAAGCGCGGGGGCTTCGCGTCGGGCTGTGACCACAGCGGCTGCATCTGGCGCGCCGCCTCGAGCGCCTGGGCCACCCAGCGCGACAGCCAGCCCTGCATGAGGCCCTTGTTGTGGTCGGCGAACTCGCGGTCCTGGGTCAGCGGGGCGAAGCAGGCGGTCGTCCAGCGCAGGTCACGCTGGGCGTAGTCGTACTCACCGGCGCCCATGACCGTCGGCGTGACGAAGTCCCCGTTGCCGGCCGCGGACTGCATCACGAGGTTGCTGCGGAACAGCTCGCCGACCAGCGGCTCGAACACGACGTTCGCCGCGAAGACCGCCTCACCCCAGTCGTCCTCGACCGCGGTCAGGGCCTCGCACATCTTGCGCGCGCCCTGCCACTCGGCGTCGGCGTTCCACGCCTCGACGTGGGCCGAGCCGTCGAAGCCGGAGATCTCCTCGGTCAGCGTGAGGTTGTAGAGCGCCAGGTCCTGGGCGAACCGGATCTTGCGCGTGCTGTTGGCGGCGAGGGCGGTGTTGTGCATGTTCGTGGGCGCCGAGCGCTCGTTCGCGGCGAACACGTACAGCCCGAGGATGTGCTCGATGTGCATCCAGGCGCCGACGTTGCGCTCGACGAACCGCACCCAGTTCGCCGTCCACTGGCCGAACGCCTTGGAGTGGCGCGCGTTGTCGACGTTCTGTGTGAGCTGCCGGACGACGTTGGCGTTGTACCGGTAGAGGCTCTGCTCCCACTCCTCGTTGGGGTCGCGGAACTCGTGCCAGCCGTGCGCGGGCCAGGTGAAGTCCGGCGACATCCCACCCGTGCCGACCCCGCGGACCGGCTCGGGCTTGTCGACGCCCCAGGCCTTCAGCTTGGTCCAGTGCAGCGGGTAGCCGCCCTCGCCGTCGGCGAAGCCGTAGATCCAGCCCTGCGTCAGGTAGTGCCGCGGGTCGGGCTGCACCTCGACGGTGACGTCCTCGTAGTGGGTCTGCTTGCGCTTGGCCGGCGTGAAGTAGTTGTAGCGCCGGGCGCTCGCGCCGGAGTCGGGGAACTCGCGCGCCCCGGCTTCGGCGTCGGTGAAGACGGGCTTCGGGACGCTCCGTTCGGGACGTTCGGTGGTGGTCATGGACGCTCCTCCGGCTCACCGGTGGTGGTGAACCTGTCGTAGAAGATGTGGTTGTCGGCGCATCCGAGCCGGGTCAGCTCCACGATCGCGGCGTCGACCATCGGCGGGGGGCCGCAGACGTAGGCGTCCTTCCCGGCCAACGTGGACTCGCGCCGGGCGAGGACCTCGGTGATCAGGCCGGTCTCGCCCGCCCAGTCGTCGTCGGCGGAGGGCTCGGACAGCGCCGGGACGTAGGTGAAGCCCGGCAACTGCTCCGCCAGCGCCGCCAGCTCCTTCTCGAAGCACAGGTCCCGCCGGGCCCGCGCGCCGTAGTAGAAGGTGACCTTGCGTTCGATCCCGCGCTCGGCCATCGACCGCAGGAGCCCGAGCATCGGCGCCATCCCGGCGCCGCCGCCGACGAACACCAGGTCCGAGGTGCGGTTCTCGCGGAGGGTGAAGGTGCCGAACGGCGCCTCCACCGCCAACCGGTCACCCACCTGCAGCCGGGTATCGAGATGCTCGGAGAACAGCCCGCCGGGATAGACCTTGACGACGAACTCGAGGTCGCCCTCCCGGTTGGGCGTGTTCGCCATCGAGAACGAACGGGTCTCCTCGGTGCCGGGTACCTGGAAGTCCATGTACTGGCCCGGGAAGAACTTGATCTCCTCGGGCTCGACGAGCCGGACGACCAGGTGCCGCATGTCGTGGGTCACCGGTTCGATCGCGACGATCTCGACGGTGCCGGTCCGCAGCGGCAGCCCGGAACGGATGATCTCCTCGTCGTAGTTGAGGAGCTCGATCGTCAGGTCCTCGTAGGCGTGCGCCCGGCAGAGCAGCGTCTGCCCCTCCTCCTTCTCGTAGTCCGGGAGCGCGAACGTCGAGTAGCTGTCCAGCTCGATGTCCTCGCCCTCCAGGACGAAGGACTTGCACGCCGAACACTGGCCTTCCTTGCAGCCGTGCATGAGTTGGACGCCCTGCTCGGCTGCGGCGCGCAGGATCGTCTGGTCGGAGTCGACCTCGATCTCGATGCCGACCGGTTCGAACCGGACGACGTGCTTCTCACCCACGGGGTCTCCAGCTCTCGAGGCGGGGCGGGGACGGGTTCCGGCGGGGGAGGACCGGTGAGGCCGGCCCTCCCCCTCGCCTGACCCGCGCTCAGGCGTCAGTCGGGGCCGGGCGCCCGGCCGGTCCCTGTCGGACGTAGTCGGCGGCGAACGCCTGGCGCTCGGCGTCGCTCATCTCGTTCAGGACCACGTTCGGGCTCTGCAGCGGCGGCATCCGGCGCATGTGGTCGAGCGTCCACATCTTCTTCGGGTCGAGGTCCAGATGCGGCTGCGCGGTCATCGTCCTGCCGTCGTCGCGGACGAAGCCCATGTCCTTCACGACGTCGGCCCAGTTCCAGCCGTGGTAGAGCGTCTCCCACTCGCGGTGCCCGATGAGGCGGCCCATGTTCGGGGTCTCGCGGCCCTCGTAGGTCGGCCGGAAGGCCACCGTGTCGGTCCAGCGGCACATCTCGTGGCAGTAGGTGCGCCACTGCCCGTCCACCTGGTCCATGACCATGTCCTCACGCACGAGGCAGGGCACCATGCAGGTCCAGCACCGGTGCGGGTACACGTAGTCCACGTCCTCGGCGACGATCGCGTGGTGCCCGTTCGGCGTGGCGAGGCGGCTGTAGTTCTCCCACCACTTGCCGTACCGGTCGTACCAGCCCGGGTACTTGTGCTCGAACCACTCGAAGTCCTCGTCGGTCATGCCGTCGATCCGCCAGTAGTTGGCGAGCCACCCGGTCGCGAAGAACTGCGCCACCTCGTGGACGTAGCCCTTCTCCCAGATCTGCTTCCACGACTCCTCGACGAGGTCGTGCGGCACCGTCAGCCCGTACTTCTCCAGCGGCACGAGGTAGGAGCGGTAGTAGTCGTCGTAGATCCAGCGCCGCCACATCTCCGCGTAGGACTCGCGGTCCTTGCGGCGGTCCTTCGTGCCGTACTCGATGAACGTGCCGATGGCCGCGTCGACCACCCGGTGGTTGTTCCACCACGCGTACCGCAGGTCGCGCTCGAGCAGCTGGCGGTTGTCCTCGTCGGACAGCGCCATCAGCAGCGTGGCGTAGCCGTTGGAGATGTGCCGGGACTCGTCGGACTGCACGGAGTGGAACACCGTGGGCAGCAGGTAGTCGCCGTTGGCCGCGGCCTCGGCGGGCATCGCGACGAACAGCGTGTTGGTGAACGCGGTCTCGGCGATGATCGTCAGGTAGATGCTCGCGGCCGTGATGGCGTCGCCGGTGATGAACCCCTCGGCGAACTGCCGCCCGATCGTGCCGGCGTAGTCGCTCTGGAAGTTGCGCAGGCTGTTGTTGAAGCCTGCCGGGTCGATGTAGTTGTTCATGTACAGGCGCTTGAGGTTCTGCTGGATCGTCGAGTGCCGCACCTCGTCGATCATCTGGATCGCCTGGCCGTTGTGCAGCTCCGGGTTCGGCACCACGTTGAACAGCATCGGCATCGAACGCGCCGCCGAGATCTCCGGCAACGGGATGATGGACAGGAACAGCTTCTGCCACTCGAGCCAACGCTCCTGCACCTGGCGGAACATGTTGCCGCGGATCGCGCCGTCCTGGGCGCCGTACACGCGGTGGTCCTTCTCCTCCTCCATCGGGAAGTAGGAGCGCAGGACCTGCTTGAGCGGGTCCTTCTTCGCGGCTTTCCGGAAGGTGTAGTCGGTGCCGTACTTCATGTACGGCTCGTGGTACTGCGGTTCCCAGGCCAGTTCCTGGATCTTCTGGTGCGCTTTCGCCAGACTCTGCCGACTCAACGTCATCTCCTCACGGGTGGTGGTAGTGGCCATGAGCCCCTATGGAGCCCCGATGAGCCGCCGACGGCGCGGGCGTCCTCGACTCCGGAGGTAGATCCGAGATGGCCGGCCGGAATCGCCGCTTCCGCGGCCGTCCGCCTCGTGGTGCCGATCACACCCGGTCCGGCGGTCGCGTGCGGTCTCAATCTGAGACGCGGTTGCGGGTGATCGTGGCACTACGCTTGGCGAACCGCCGGGCGCGGACCTGACCGGGTGCACCGGCGCATCGACGACGCTGTCGAGGAGGCACTGTTGGCCGCACGCACGGAAGCCGGACCGCCAGGACGACGCCCGCACGCGCGCCAGCCCCCGGAACGCGGTGGTGTCGCGGCTGCGCGGGGACGTCCGCCCGCCGGTCCCGGCACCGAGGACCTCGCCCGGGCCCGCGTGTCGTTCCTGCTGGACGAACCGGTTCAGCCCGGGGTCGTCCGCGAACCGATCCTCGCCTCCTGGACCCGCTCGCTGACCTGGCGGGTTCCGGCCGATCACATCGAGCTGCCGTACGCCGACGACGTCGACGTCGACACCCCGCTCGCCCGGGCCGCACGGCCGGTGCTGCGCGAGGTGGCCGACCAGTTCGCGACCGAACCGGTGAGCGTGCTCCTCTGCGACGCCGACGCGGTGGTGCTCGACCGGCGCACCGGCGACCCCACCCTCGAGTCGTACCTCGACCAGGTGCTGCTCGCCCCCGGGTTCAGCTACGCGGAGCGCCACGTCGGGACCAACGGCATCGGTAGTGCCCTGGAGGGCGGCGGACCCGCACAGGTGTTCGGGCACGAGCACTACGTGGAGCACCTCGAGGATCTCGCCTGCGCCGGTGTGCCGATCCGGCACCCGGGCACGGGCCGAGTCCTGGGGGTCGTCGACGTGACCTGCTGGCGGTCGGACGCCGGGACGATGATGACCACCGCGGTCGCCTCGGTCGCCCGCCGGATCGAGGAGGCGGTACTCGAGCACGCCGGGCGGCGCGAGCACCTGCTGCTGCAGGACTACCTGCAGGCGTGCCGACGCAACCGGGGTGCGGTGTTCGCGATCGGTGCGGACCTGCTGATGATGAACGACCGGGCCCGTGAGCTGTTCGACCCGGGCGACCAGGCACCCCTGCTCGCCGAGGCGGCGGAGGCCCTCGGTTCGGGGCGTGCCCGCCAGCTGGTCGTCGACCTTCCGAGCGGGCTCACCGCGCGCGTCTACTGCAAACCGAGCTTCTGTGAAGCGGGGGTGAGCGGCGGCGTGCTCCAGGTGCACCCCGTCGCCCAGATGGGTCCGGCCGAGCGCGGCAACGCGGCGTCGGCGCACGCCCCGCCGCTGCCCACCGCCGTCGGTTCCAGCACGTCCTGGCGGAAGTGCGCCTACGCCATCGACCGGCACTTCCAGGCCCAGGAGTGGCTCATCCTCGAGGGCGAACCCGGGGTCGGCAAGGCAACCCTCGCGCGGGCGACGCACCAGAACCGCACGCCGGCGCGCCACGTGCGCCTGCTGGACGCCGACGGCTACGGCCCGCACTGGATCGGCGAGGTCGTCGACGAACTGGAGAACGGCGCCAGCACGCTCATCCTCACCCACCTCGACCAGCTGCCCGCGCACGGCGTGGATGCGCTCACCCACGCGCTCGATCCGTACCGGGAGGCCACCGGGGCCGACCGGCCGTGGGTCGTCGCCACCGTGACCCGCGGGAGCCGCCACCGCTCGCCGGACCTGGCCGGACTACTGTCCTGCTTCCCGCGGACCGTCGAGGTGCCGGCGCTGCGCCACCACATCGAGGACGTCGCCGAGCTGGTGCCGCACCTGCTCGGCCGCCTCGCCCGCGGTACGCTGACCTGCTCCCCGGAGGCCATGCACGTCCTCATGCGCAACCGGTGGCCCGGCAACGTCGAGCAGCTCCGGCAGGTGCTGCGCAAGGTGGTCGCCAAGCGCCGGGTCGGCGTCGTGGAGGCAGGCGACCTGCCACCGGAGTGCCGCGCCACCACCCGTCGCGTGCTCACCCCGCTGGAGGCGATCGAGTGCGACGCGATCATCCAGGCGCTTCTCGACACCGACGGCAACAAGGTCGAGGCCGCACGCCTCCTCGGCTCGTCGCGGGCGACGATCTACCGCAAGATCCGTGAGTACGGCATCTCGATGCCGGGTCCTCTCGAGGCGGTGCAGCGCGAGTAGCTGCCGGGTCACTGCTCGCCCGCACCGTCACCAGCCGCGGAGGTCGACCGCCCAGGTGTCGAGGACCTCGTCGCCGTCGACGACGTGCATCCGCTCGTGCAGCGCGACGGTCGGGTCGATGTGCGCCGGCACGATCCGCACCCGGTCCCCGACGACGGGCTGCGCGTCGGGTGCGAACGTGAGGTGCTCGTCGGAGCAGAACCACACGGTGCCGCCGGGCACCTCCGGGTTGCCGTGGTCCATCCCGAAGGCCTTGAGACCGGCGTCGGCGACGGCCCAGCCGGGCATCTCGCCGGCCGGTGCGGTCGTCGAGACGACGGTGGACAGCACGGTCAGCGCCTGCCGGAACGGCAGGCCTGCGGCGGTGTATGCGGTGTCCATCAGCGCGTAGGACCCGGCCTGGATCTCGGTGCACGCGGTGTTGCAGGCGGCCGTCCCGGTGCCGCCGCCGGAGATCACGTCGCCGCCGACGTCGGCGTGCGCGGCCAGGAGCCGGTCGGTGCACTCCGCGGTCAGCCGGGCCCGCTCGGCGGGGTCCGGCAGGAGCTGCAGGTGCCCCTCGTAGCCCATCACCCCGCGCACGGTCAGGCCCGTGGCGCGGGCCCGGTCGGCGAGCTCCCCGGCCCGGCCGGGGGCGATCCCGCAGCGGGGGAGCCCGATGTTGACGTCGATCAGTACCTCCGGCACGCCACCGTCCACCGCGGCCTGCAGCGTCTCGGGCGAGTCGATCGCGACCGTCACCCGGGATCCGGTGGCGGCGACGGCGCCGAGCCGGCGGGCGTCGAGCACCTCGTTGGCGAGCAGCAGGTCCGCGCCGAGCCCGGCCGCGGCCATGCCCTCGACCTCGCGGACGGTCGCGCAGGTGAAACCGTGGTGACCGTGCGCGGCCTGCCGGGCGGCGAGTGCGGTCGTCTTGTGCGCCTTGACGTGCGGCCGAAGCCGCTGGCCCGGCAGCGCCCGCGCCATGTCGGCGAGGTTCGCCTCGAGGGCGGCCGCGTCGACGAGCAGGGCGGG
Organism: Pseudonocardia sp. C8; assembly: GCF_014267175.1. Lineage (NCBI taxonomy): Bacteria > Bacillati > Actinomycetota > Actinomycetes > Pseudonocardiales > Pseudonocardiaceae > Pseudonocardia > Pseudonocardia sp. C8. The sequence goes on along the minus strand of NZ_JACMTR010000002.1, from coordinate 3,967,319 downwards.
GGTGGTCAGGTCTCCGACGCGCACGGTACTCCCAGCACCCGGTCCAGGTAGGCGTTGCGGAACCGGCCCTCCGGGTCGAGCCGGTCGCGGAGCTCGACGAACTCGTCGAAGCGCGGGTACCGCGGGCGCAGCTGCGCCGCGGTCCGGGTGTGGAGCTTGCCCCAGTGCGGGCGTCCGTCCAGTGCGGACAGCACGGCCTCGACGGCGGCGAAGTACGCCTCGTGCGGGCGTCCACGCCGGACGTGGACCGCGAGGTAGGCGGTGTCGCGGCCGTACGCGGTGGACAGCGGGACGTCGTCGGCGCCGAGCACCCGCACCTCGACCGGGAAGGTCACGTCGCGGGCGTGCCGGTCGGCGGCGGCACGGAGCCCGGCGAACGCCTCGGGCAGCGCCGCGCGGGGCACCGCGTACTCCATCTCCAGGAAGCGGACCCGGCGCGGGCTGCAGAACACCTCGTAGGACCGCCCGACGTACTCGGCGGAGGCCATCTGCCCGGCCAGGAACGCGTTGATCCGGGGGACCAGCGGCGGGAGCAGCGCGCCGGCCCGGCAGGCCAGCCCGAACCCGGCGTTGCCCAGCAGCTCGTCACCGACCCACGCGGAGACCCGGCCGCGGCGCGGCTCGCGCGCGGTGATGCGGTCGTTCACCTTCAGAGCCGCGGTCCCGGTGTGCGGGAACCAGTAGAACTCGACGTGGTCGTGGCCGGCGGCGAGGTCGTCGAGGCCCTCCAGCACCTCGGCCAGCGGCCGCGCCGCCTCCACCGCGTGCAGGTGGAACGCGGGCACCGTCTCGAGGGTGACCTCGGTGAGCACGCCGAGCGCGCCCAGGCCGACCCGGGCCGCGTCGAACAGCGGCCCCTCGGTGACCCGCCGGACGGACCCGTCGGCGAGCACGATCTCCAGGCCGCGGACGCCGTCGGCGATGCACCGGTACCCGGCACCGGTCCCGTGGGTGCCGGTCGCGATCGCGCCGGACACGGTCTGCTGCTCGATGTCGCCCAGGTTCGGCAGCGCCCGTCCGAACTGCCAGAGCCGGCGGTTCAGCACCCGCAGCGGCACGCCGGCGGGGACGTGCACCCGGTCGCCGTCCAGCCGGATGCCCGCCGGGTCGGCCGGTGGCCGGATCGCGACCCCGTCCGGGACGCCGATCCCGGTGAACGAGTGGCCGGAGCCGAGCGCCTTGACCCGCAGCCCGGTCAGCGCGGCGGCCCGGACGGCGTCGGCGACCTCGCCGGTGTCGCGGGCCCGCACGGTACGGACCGGATGGGTGCGCTGGTTGCCCGCCCAGTTCCGCCACGCCCCCGTCACGCCGGCCAGCCTGCCGATCACCGACGAGGTGGTCAATCCGGCCGCGACCGGGGACGGCGCGGCCGGTGGGGTCTCCTCCGGACCGTCAGCGGATCGGGCGGTTCGGGGTCTGTGCCGCCACGCCGTGGCGCAGCGGCTGGTTGTTCTGCTGCTGGTCGCGGTCCTCGACCGGCGAACCGTGGTCCGGCGTGGACGCCGTCTCGGGCTGGGTGCCGGCGGGGTCACCACCGGTGGGCTCCGCGGCCCCGGAGCGCAGCTCGTCGAGCCGCCGCTCGAGCAGCTGCACGACCTGGACGCGGTCGGCGTGGCCCCGCTCGTGCTCGAGCAGGCGGGCGACACCGTCGGAGTCCAGCGTGCGGACCCGGTTGGCCAGCGCGTTCTCGGGCAGGTGGTCGTAGTCGGGGATCGGAAGGTCGTCGGTCATGCCCGGCGGGTACCTCGCGTCACGCCGGCCGAATCCTCGAAGCCGCGTGTCGCGGCGGTCACCGTGCGTGATGCCTCCGTAGGGTGAACGGCGGCCCGCCCGGCCACCGTCCGCATGGCCGGGGCCCGGAGGCGCGCCGTGACCTTCCTCCGCCGACCCCGGGAGTGCGACGCCGCCGTGATGACCAGGTGATGGGCCGTACCCACGCGTTGTCCGGTGCGGTGCTGGGGCTGGCCGTGTGCGCGGCCGTGCCCCCGCCGCCCGTGCTGGTGCCGGTGGTCGTCGCCGTGTGCGCGCTGGCGGCGTTCGCCCCGGACCTCGATCACCCGTCGAGCACGGCGTCCCGGGCGTTACCGCCGGTCACCTGGCTGCTCTGCCGGGCGATCCGGTGGTTGTCGAAGCGGCTCACCGGGATCTCGCACCGGGGGCTGTCGCACTCACCGGTGTTCGCGGCGGCGGTCGGGCTGCTCGCCTGGTGGGGCACCGGGCTCGTGCTGCCCGGCGCGACCGCGGTGTGGACGGGGGTGGCCGCCGGGGCCGGCTGCTGGATCGGGGCGATCGGGGACGAGCTGACGTCGGCCGGCAACCGGTTCGCGTTCTGGCCGCTGGCCCGGCTGCGGTGGCCGGACGTGCTCCGCTTCCGGACCGGCGGGACCGGCGAGCACGTCGTGGTCGGCGCGCTCGCGATCACCGGGGTGGCCCTGGTGACCGGCAGCTGGTCCTGGTAGGCGGGTCCCCGGTCAGCGCCGCCGGAACGTCCGGGCCGGCTTGCCGACGGTGCCCGCGCGCACCCGGCCGGTCTCCACGAGATCCGGCGCCGTGTGCCGGCGGAAGGTGTCCTTCTGCAGGGGTTCGCCGAGGACGGCCTCGTGCACCTGTTGCAGCTCGAGCAGGGTGAACTCCGCCCCGGCCAGCCCCGCGGGGTCGGGCAGCCGCCGGTAGGCCGCGCGGACGTGGTCGATCGCGGCCGCGACGACCCGCTCGTGGTCGTAGGCCAGCGGGTGGGGGAGCGGCCCGACCGGCGCGAGCACGCCCGTCGTGCCGGTGATCCGGTCCGGGGGGACGAGATCGACGTGGGCCACCGACAGCACGCGGCCCCGGGGGTCACGGTCGGGGTCGTCGAACACGGCCAGCTGCCGGGGTTCCCGGCCGGTCACGTTCACCTTGTCCCGCAACGCCCGCAGTGCGGCCTCGCGGAGGGTCTCGCGCCGGTCGACGCGCAGGAACGTCCCGGGCAGGGCCGGGCGGCCGTGCTCGTGCGCTCCCGGCCGGGCATGGACGACGACGGCGAGCCGCCCGTCCTGGTCCAGGGTCAGCAGGGCGACGTCGACCGCGACCGACGGCTGCGGGTAGTCGTCGAGCCGCCTGCCGTGCTCGTCCCTCCAGATCACGCTGGACAAGTTAGCGCACATCTGCTCTTATGGGTTAGCGCAACATCGCGCTAACGGAGGGGGTTGCCGTGGAGTCGGACCGGGCCGCGGGTGCACTGGTGGGAGCGGCCGTGGGGGACGCGCTCGGCGTGCCCTACGAGTACGGCTCGCGGCCGCTGACCGGTGCACCGGAGATGCTCGGCGGCGGGCTCGGGGACTACGCACCCGGGCAGTGGAGCGACGACACCGAGATGACCTGCGCCGTCGCCCGCGTCGCCGCGACCGGTGCGGACCTGTGTACCCCGGCGGCGCTGGACGCGGTCGCCGACGGCTTCCTGGAGTGGTTCGCCACCGGACCACCCGACGTCGGCACCCAGACCCGTGCGGTGCTCACCGGCCTGCGCCCGGGCCCGGGGTCGGCCGGGCGGATGCGGGAGCGCGCCGCCGAGCTGCACCGGCGCACCGGCCGCACCGCGGGCAACGGCTCGCTGATGCGCACCGCTCCGGTCGCGCTGGCCCACCTCGGCGACCGGGACGCGATCGTCGCGGCCGCGCATGCGGTCAGCGCGCTGACCCACCACGACCCCGTCGCCGGTGACGCGTGCGCGCTGTGGTGCCTGGCGATCGACCACGCGGTCCGGACCGGCGCCCTGGACCTGCGGTCCGGACTGGACCGCGTCGATCCGCAGTGGGCGGTGTGGGTGTCCGAATCGTCCTCGCGGGTGCCGGGCGCCTACGCGGCGGACAACGGCTGGGTGGTCGCCGCGCTGTGCGGCGCCTGGGCGGCCGTCGGGCGGGCGGAGTCGTTCGCCGGCGGCGTGGTCGCCGCCGTCGGCGGGGGCGGGGACACCGACACCGTCGCCGCGATCGCCGGGGCGCTGCTCGGGGCGCGGTTCGGGGTGTCGGCGATCCCGGGGCCGTGGCGGGACGCGGTGCACGGCTGGCCGGGTCTGCGCGGCGCGGACCTGGTCCGGCTGGGCGAGCGTGCCGCAGTGGCGCCGACAACCGGCAGCTGAGCGCTTCCCGTGGCCGCGGGCACTCGGTGCCCGGACCGCTACCTCGCGATCCGCGGCGCCGGCGAGGCGTGCGCCGGCCCCGCCACCCCGAGGAACGGCCGCACGTGGCGGGCCGTCCGCTCCAGCACCTCCCGGTGCACGGCCGCGGGCGCGGTCGCCGGCTGCGCCTGCACGATGAGCTCCCCGGCCCACGGCAGCGCGGGATCGGCGAGCAGCTCGTCGATGATCCGCCCGCTGGAGCGCCCGGGCGGCAGCGGCCGCGACAGCGCGACCCTCGGTACCCCGCGCGCGTAGGTCCAGTACCGCGCGAGATCGGGGACCACGCGGGCGTCGCCGGCCGGCGGCTTCCCGGACAGGATGCCGAGCCCCCGGTCGGCGGCCGCGTCGACGGCGGACGCGGTCGCCCACCAGGTCCGCTCCTCGGCCAGGGCGGCCGGCAGGTGCTCCAGCAGCACGTCGAGCGCGGCCACGGTCTCGGCGTGCCGGTCGTCGTAGGAGCGACCGAACCGCCGGGCAGCCGCGGGATCGGCGCCCGCGCCGATGCCGAGCTCCAGCCGCCGGCCGGACAGCACGTCGAGCACGGTCGCGTCCTCGGCGAGGCGGCGCGGATCCTCCAGCGGCAGCGCGACGACCGCGGTGCCGAGGCGGATCAGCCGGGTCCGCTCGGCCACCGCGGCCAGCAGGACCAGGGGAGACGGCAGCAGCCCGCCGAGATGACCGTCGTGGTGCTGGGCGACCCAGAACGAGTCGTAGCCGAGCTCCTCGGCCTGCACGGCCAGGTCGACGGTATCGCGGTACGCCCGCCCGGGCTCGTCCCCGGTGACGTGGGTGAGGTAGCCGAGCCGCATCCGACGCAGGCTAATGCCCCGTCCCGCCGCCCCCGACGGGTGATCATGAGGGTCGGGGGTGGACGCGCTCCGTCGCGACGAGGCTGGTGACCGCCCTCCGGTGCGGGTGCGGCGATCCGCCCCTGGCAAGATTCGTGGTGCACCGGGGCAGTAGCTCAGCGGTCAGAGCAGCCGACTCATAATCGGTCAGGTCGTCGGTTCGATCCCGACCTGCCCCACAGCAGCGCAGGTCAGCAACTTGTGATCACCGCTGACCAGCGCGTGTCCTGATCGAGCCAGACGGTGACCCCACGGAAACTGCGCCCGCGGGGTCGAGCGACGCGGCGACGGGACGGCGCGACCTCCGCTGCCGACGGGAACCCACGGCGGAATCTGAATCAAGCGGTCGAGTGCGAGATGGATCTGCCTGATTCTATGTAGAGACCTGCCGCTCAGCGGTCAGATTGCACACCGTGAGTCGGTTGTCCTGCGATGACGTGCGACGGCGCTTGCCAAATTCTATAGATACATCCACAATCCATTGCGTGACTGGCCAGCTCATCGTGGAGGGGTCGATGCCGAGGTCGACGTGGGAGAACCAGGAGCGGTCGCGCCTCCTGCACGGGCGTGGCTGTGGCGTTCCGGCGGTCGGCTCGTGAGGTCCGAGCCGAGCTACGCGAGCGGGCCGTCGGACACTCCTCTCCTCGGTGACACCATCGGGGGGCGGTTGGAGCGCACCGTGGCCGAGTTCGGAGACCACGATGCGCTCGTGGACGTGCCGACCGGGCGGCGATGGACCTATCGCGATCTCGATTCGGCAGTGAACCGCCTCGCCACCGGCCTGCTCCGGCTCGGCGTCCGCAAGGGTGACCGGGTCGCGGTCTGGGCGCCGAACGTCCCCGAGTGGGTTCTGCTGCAGTACGCCACGGCGAAGGTCGGGGCCATCCTCGTCACCGTCAACCCCGCGTACCGGTCGCACGAGCTGAAGTTCGTGCTCGCGCACGCGGGGGTCTCCGTCCTGGTCGCGGTCCAGGAGTTCAAGACGTCCGATTACGCCTCGATGATCGACGAGGTCCGGCACGACGTTCCGGACCTGCGCGAGGTCGTGCTGATCGGAAGTCCGGAGTGGGAGGCGTTGGACCGCGGCGTCGTCGACGTGGAGGCCGTTGCCGAGCGGATGGCAACCCTGGACCGGGACGACCCGATCAACATCCAGTTCACCTCCGGCACCACGGGTTTCCCCAAGGGGGCGACCCTGTCGCATCACAACATCCTCAACAACGGCTTCCTCGTCACCGAGGTCCAGCGGTTCACCGAGGACGATCGCCTGTGTGTGCAGGTGCCCTTCTACCACTGCTTCGGCATGGTCATGGGGAACCTCGGATCCATGGCGCACGGCTCCTGCGTCGTGATCCCGGCGCCGTCGTTCGATCCCGGTGCAACCCTGCGAGCCGTCGAAGCGGAGCGGTGCACGGCACTCTACGGCGTCCCGACGATGTTCATCGGGATCCTCGAGCACCCGGGGTTCCCGGAGGCGGACCTGGCGAGCCTGCGGACGGGAATCATGTCCGGCTCGCCGTGTCCCGTCGAGTACATGAAGCGGGTCGTCGCCGAGATGCACATGGACCAGATCACGATCAGCTACGGCATGACGGAGACGTCGCCCGTCTCCACCCACACCCGGGTCGAGGCCTCGATCGAACGCCGCACGTCCACGGTCGGGACCCCCCAGCCCCACGTGGAGATCAAGATCGTCGATCCGGGTACGGGACTGACCGTGCCTCGCGGTGAGACCGGCGAACTCTGCGCTCGCGGCTACCTGGTGATGCGTGGGTACTGGGAGCAGCCCGACAAGACGGCCGAGGTCATCGACGACGCCGGCTGGATGCACACCGGCGACCTCGCCGTCATGGACGACGAGGACTACGTCAACATCGTCGGGCGCCTCAAGGACATGGTGATCCGGGGCGGGGAGAACATCTACCCGCGCGAGATCGAGGAGTTCCTCTACTCGCATCCGGATATCGCCGACGTGCAGGTGATCGGGGTTCCGGACGCCAGGTACGGCGAGGAACTGTGCGCGTGGATCCGGATGCGACCGGAGCGGTCCCCGATCACCGCGCCGATCCTCCGCGACTTCTGTGCGGGCCGGCTCGCGCACTTCAAGATCCCTCGGTACGTGATCGTCACGGACGAGTTCCCGATGACGGTGACCGGCAAGATCCGCAAGATCGAGATGCGGGACCGGAGCACGCGCGAACTCGGCCTCGACGAGAACCTCCCGACGGCGTGACGGCACGGCCTCACGCACGTCGACCACGGTGACGACCGCCTCGCGTACACCCGGCCGGGTGCCGTCGCGATCGACGATTTCCAACCCAGAGGAGGCAACGATGTCGGTGTACGACCAGCGCCCGTGGCTCGCGCTGTACGACGAGGGGGTTCCGGCGAATCCGGTCCTGCCCTACGACACGGGACTGGACATGTTCGATGCGGCTCTCGGTCGTGCGCCGCACCTCCCACTCATCCACTACCTGGATGCGACGCTCACGGTCACCGACGTCGACTCCTTGTCGGCCGCGCTCGCCGTCGGGCTGGCCGACGAGTTCGGGGTCGGCCGCGGCGACCGGGTGATGATCCAGGTGCAGAACATGCCGGCCTTCGTGCTGGCGATGATCGCGTCGTGGCGTCTGGGTGCCACGCTGGTACCGGTGAACCCGATGTTCAGGGCCGCGGAGCTCGACAAGCTGGTGAGCGACTCGCAGCCACGGGTGCTCATCCAGCTCGAGTCGCTCGTGCACGATCTCGGTGCTGTCGCGGACCGCCATGATGTGCCGATCGTCAGCGCCAGCGAGCTGGACTTCGTCGGCGAGTGGCCCGACGATCTGTTCCCCGCGGTGCGCCGAAACCGACCCGCCGGGGTCAGGGACTTCGGCGAGCTGCTGGACTGCTACGCGGGACGGCGCCCCGCCGAGGTCGAGCTGAGCGCCGACGACGTGGCGTTCCTGGTGTACACGTCCGGTACCACCGGGCCGCCCAAGGGCGCCATGAACGTGCACCGCGGGGTCGTGTTCAGCTCCGAGAACTACCGGACGTGGTGCACGCTGACCACGGACGACGTGTGTCTCGGCATCGCGCCGCTGTTCCACGTCACGGGTCTCATCGCCCATATCGGGGTTTCCCTGCTGCTGCCGATGCCGTTGGTGCTCGGCTATCGCTTCCACCCGGTGGCGATCGCCCGGCTGGTGCAGCGGTACCGCGCGACCTGGGTCATGGGATCCATCACCGCCTACATCGCGCTCATGAACGAACCGCAGGTCGACGACTACGACCTCACCTCACTGTCCAAGCTGTGGAGCGGCGGGCAGGCGGTCTCGGCGGCGACGGTCGAGCAGCTCGAGGCGAAGTTCGGTGCCTACGTCCACAACCTGTACGGGCTGACGGAGGTCACCTCGGAGTCGCACGCCGTGCCCGCGACCCGTCGTGCCCCGGTCGATCCTCGTAGCGGTGCGCTCTCCGTCGGCCCTCCGGTCAGCGGATACGTCGTGCGCGTCGTGGACGAGGAAGGCGCGGACGTCCCGGCCGGTGAGGTCGGCGAGCTCGTCATGGAGAGCGACAGTGTCATCCCCGGATACTGGCGAAAGCCCGAGGAAACCGCGGACGCCATTCCCGCGGGCCGGCTCCACACCGGTGACGTCGGCTTCATGGACGCGGACGGCTGGTTCTACATCGTGGATCGGAAGAAAGACCTCATCGTCGCCTCCGGATTCAAGATCTGGCCGCGCGAGATCGAGGACGTGCTCTACCAGCATCCTGACGTTCGGGAAGCGGGAGCCGTGGGCGTTCCGGACGCCTACCGCGGCGAAACCGTCGCCGCCTTCGTCAGCCTCAAGTCGGAGGCCGCGACGACCCAGGAAGACCTGGTCGAGTTCTGCAAGGAGAGGATGGCCGCCTTCAAGTACCCGCGGATGCTCCGGATCGTCGACGAGATTCCGAAGAACCCGAACGGAAAGATCCTGCGTCGCACACTTCGCGAGTACGCGGCCGCAGCCGACCCGACCTGAGGCACCATCTCGAGGCGGTCGGCCGCGACCGCGGGCGGGATGTTCGCCATGCACGATCCCACCGCGGAACCACAGCCACGAGCCGCTACGAGAGGGGAGACCGTCGACCACGGCGATCAACGTTCATCGCGCCGTCGCCGTCGTCACCATCGACCGGCCAGCGGCTCGCAACAGCCTCGACCCCGAACACGACGAGGCGCTCGGCCGAGCGATCGCGGACTTCGAGTCCGACCCCGATCTCCGGGTGGCCGTCCTCACCGGCTCCGGGGACGAAGCCTTCTCCGCGGGGGCAGACCTGAAGACACTGATTCCTGCCTATCGGTCGGCCGTGCGTGCCGGTAAGGAGCCGCCCTGGAACTTCGGCGGATTCACCGCGACGTCCCGCACGAAACCCGTCATCGCCGCCATCAACGGCCACGCACTGGCCGGCGGCCTGGAGATGGCGCTGGCCTGCGACATCCGCCTGGCCTCGCCGAACGCGACCCTCGGCCTCTCGGAGACGAAGTGGGCGATCATTCCCGGCGCGGGGGAACCGTCCGGCTGCCACGCGCCGTACCACTCGGACTGGCCATGGAGATGATCCTGACCGGCGACCCGATCGATGCCGCCGAGGCACACCGGGTGGGGCTGGTGAACCGGATCGTTCCGCTCCCCGAGCTACGATCCACCGCCGTCGCCCTCGCCCACACGATCGCCGAGCGCGGCCCGATAGCGGTGCGTGCGGCCCGTGCCGCCGTCCTCGACGGACTCGGCCAGGATCACGACGCCGCGATGGCCCAGGAGTTCCGTCGTTTCGTCGAGTGCATGCGGACCGACGATGCCGTGGAGGATGCCACGGCGTTCGCCGAGAAGCGCCCGCCCGTGTACCGGGGGCGATGACCGCGACCGGGGCGCGGCACCCGGAACGGGACCATTGAGCGGGAGCTGCACCCCGGGCCGCCCCGCCGGGGACGGGCGACTGCGCCGCTGTCAGCCCAGCTTCGACTCGACGGCCTCGAAGCCGCCGTCGGCGTAGAGGTTGCGGACGATCTTCTTGTCGTACTTGCCGACGCCGGTCTTCGGGACCTCCCTGACGAACAGGAAACGGTCCGGGATCGACCACTTCGCGAAGTCGACTGACAGGTGCTCGCGCAGTTCGTCCTCGGTCAGCGACTCGTCGGTCGCCACCACGCAGGCCAGCGGACGCTCCAGCCACTTCTCGTCCGGGATGTTGACCACGGTCGCCTCGCGCACCTTCGGGTGCGCCATCAGGGCGTTCTCGAGGTCGATCGAGGAGATCCACTCACCGCCGGACTTGATGAGGTCCTTCGAGCGGTCCTTGAGGATCACGTAGCCGTCGGGGTCGATGGCGCCGACGTCGCCGGTGCGGAACCAGCCGTCGACCATGCTCTCGGCGGTGCGGTCGTCCTTGTAGTACTCGCTGGCGGTGAACGGCGACCGGACCCAGAAGTCGCCGACGCTCTCGCCGTCCCACGGCAGCTCGGTATCCTCCGGGCCGATGATCTTGATCTGGACCAGCGGGATCGGCTGACCCTGCTTCTGGCGCAAGGCCAGCAGCTCGTCCTCGGTCGCTCCGTCGCGCAGCGTGCTCTTGATGGCCGAGAAGCAGATCTGGGGGGTGTTCTCGGTCATGCCCCAGCCCTGGGTGATGTAGGTGCCGTACTGCTCCTCCCACCATTGCATGATCGCCTTGGACGGCGCCTGGCCCCCGAGCCAGATCGTCGTGAGGCTGCTGAGGTCCCAGTCCCTTCCGGAGGACACGACGGCGTCCCGCATCAGCGTGCCGATCGTGACCGCGGCGTTCATGCCGGTGATCTTCAGGTCCGAGATCATCTGCACGTAGTCGATCGGCTGCGGGTGCACTCCGGGGAGGACCAGGGTGCTGCCCTGCAGCAGGGCCGTGTGCGGGATGTTCCACCCGTTGCAGTGGAACATCGGGGCGACCTCGAGCCAGACCTGGTCCTCGCTCATGCCGAGCTTGTCGTGCATGGCCAGGCACATCGCCTGCAGGACCATGCCGCGGTGGCTGTAGACGACGCCCTTCGGGTCGCCGGTGGTCGCCGAGGTGAAGCAGATCGCGGCGGCGTCGTGCTCGTCGAACTCGGGGAACTCGTACCGGTCGGACTCGCCGGCGATCAGCTCCTCGTAGGCGTGGACGTTGCTCAGCCGGGTCTCGGGCACCGTGTCGCCGAAGACCACGAACGCCTTGACCGTCGGGATCCCGAGGTCCACCAGCTCCTCGACCACGGACAGCTGGTCCGGATCGAAGAACAGCACCTGGTCCTCGACGTGGTTGATCGTGTAACGCTGCTGCTCGGGGAACAGCCGCAGGTTGACCGTGTGCAGCACCGCCCCGGTGCCGGGCACGGCGAAGTAGGTCTCCATGTGCCGGTAGTGGTTCCAGCCCAGCGTGGCGACCCGGTCGCCGTGCTCGACCCCGAGCTTGCCCAGGGCGTTGGCGAGCTTGCGGACCCGCCGGCCGTACTCGCGGTAGGTGTAGCTGTGGTACTGGCCGTCGCCGAGTCTGGTGATGATCTTCTTGTCATGGAAGAGCCGCTCGGTGCGCCACAGCAGGGAGCTGAGCAGTAGCTGGCGGTCCATCATCAAGCTCTCCATCGAGCAACCTCCCGAAGTGTGACCTGCACCTCGGCGACTATCTCTATAGAATCTGAAAAAGTCAAGCGAGCGGTCGGCGTGGCCCGGCTCCCGGGAGCGGTGGTTCGCCGGTCCAGATTCGCCGATGCGAGGTCCTCGCGCGGGGCTCGTGCACACCGTGGACCGCGATCGGCGGTGAAGGGCGGTGCATCCTCGTCGCCCGTGTGGGTGTGGCGACCCATGCCTGCGTTGACATGATTCTATGGAATATGGAACGGTCGGCTATGGCCCAGATCACTGGCCGGGCCGGGGACCGTCGGGATCGCAGTAGCGGATCGAGCTCGACACGGAACGGCGGACCGCAGCACCTACCACAACGACGAGGAGGTTCAGGACGTGGCAGATGACAAGATCAAGGTGACGATCCTGCCGACGGGCACGATGCACGCGGACCTGACGTGGCTGTTGATCGACCCGTCGCGGATGGCGACTCAGCAGAGCCCGGACAAGAAGAAGGACTGGGTCGAGGTTCCGACTCATGCCGTCTTCATCGAGCACCCTGACGGCAAGAAGCTGCTGTGGGACACGGGGGTGCCCCGGAACTGGGAAGAGCGCTGGGGGCCGACCGGCCTCGACCAGTTCTTCCCGGTCGACGCCACGACCGAGGACATGTGGCTGGACTCCCGCCTCAAGCAGCTCGGGCTCGAGGCGGGCGACATCGACTACCTCCTGCTCTCGCACCTGCACCTCGACCACGCCGCCAACGCCCAGTTCTGGAACGGCACAGACACGACCATCGTCGTCGACGAGGCCGAGAAGGAGGGCGCGTTCAGCTTCGACGGCTACAACAAGGGCGCTCACATCAAGTCCGACTACGACGGCCTCGAGCTGACCACCATCAACGAGGACACCGAGATCCTCCCGGGGGTCACGCTCCTGCGCACCCCGGGCCACACCTGGGGGACGCTGTCGCTGCAGGTGGACCTCAAGGACACCGGGACGATGATCTTCGCCTCGGACTCGCTGTACCGCAGCGAGAGCTTCGGGCCGCCCCCGATCGCGGCCGGCATCGTCTACGACACCGTGGCCTGGTTCAACTCCGTGGAGAAGATCCGCAGCATCCAGGAGAAGACCGACGCCCAGGTCGTCTTCGGCCACGACCCGGTGCAGTTCACCGAGCTCAAGCTGGGCCCGGGCAACTCCTACACCTGATCGGCACGGCCCCGGGCCGGTGCGACATGCCATCCGCCGGTCCGGGGCCGGCTCGCGGACCCGGCGACCTCCGAGCCCTGCCTCATCACCGACGACCCGCTGGAGCGGGTCGTCGGTCGTCTCGCCGTGAACGACGTCCCGATCATCGGCGGCCCGTCGATCGGACCGGGGCTCTTCAGGCACCATCCGGTCGGTCTGCACCTGGGGTTCCTGATCGAGGTCGGCGCCTACCGACGGCAGGTTCGGCTTGCGTATCCGGGGCGTCCTCGCTGTCACCGCAAGGACAAGGATTCTGCAGAAAACATGCAGAAGCGGACATGAATTGCAGATCGGCTGCCGTTCCAGTCCTCGGGCCGGTCGGAGGCCTGGGTTCGATCCAGGTGGGCAGGCGGCAACCCGTGACCCGGCTCCCACCGGACGGCGACCTCGCCGTCCGCGTCCGCCGCCGAGCGGAGCGGCGCTGTTGCCGTTTGTCATCTTCTATAGAATCGCTGCGTACGAGTTCGTCCGCCCCGACGTTCTGCCGGGTCGGCGATGCCGCCGTCGCGCGGCGAGAAGGAGCGAGCAATGACCGTGGAGACCGAGAAGCTCTATCGCTCCGGTGCCTGGGTGCCGAGCACCGGCAGCGGCACGATTCCGGTGGTCGATCCGAGCACCGAGGAGGTCATCGGCGCGGTGCCGGAGGGCACCGTGGACGACGTCGAGGAGGCTGTCGCGGCCGCCCGGGAGGCGTTCCCGGAGTGGGCCGCGACGACGCGACCGGAACGTGCCGAGTACCTGCGCCGGCTGCACGACGGCTTGGCGAAGCGGGCGGAGGAGATCGCCGAGACGATCTCCAGGGACGTCGGTACCCCGATGCGGATCTCGAGCCGGATCCAGGCGGCGTTGCCGCAGACCGACGTCTCGACCTACGTCGAGATCCTCGAGGGCGACGAGCCGGAGGAGAAGGTCGGCAACTCCCTCGTCGTGCGGGAGCCGGTCGGTGTGGTCGCGGCGATCACCCCGTGGAACTACCCGTTGCACCAGATCACCGCCAAGATCGCACCTGCCCTCGCGGCGGGATGCACCGTCGTCCTCAAGCCGAGCGAGGTCGCGCCACTCGTGGTGCGGCACCTGTTCGAGGCGATCGACGAGGCCGGCTTCCCGGCGGGCGTGATCAACTTGGTGCACGGTACCGGCCCGGTCATCGGTGAGGCGCTGGCGACCCACGCCGACGTCGACATGGTGTCGTTCACCGGGTCGGTCCGGGCCGGCTCCCGGGTCGCGGAGCTGGCCGCGCGCACGGTGAAGAAGGTGACCCTCGAACTCGGCGGCAAGTCCGCGAACGTCCTGCTCGACGACGCCGACGTCGCGGGCGCGGTGAAGATGGGTGTGGCCAACGCCTTCCTCAACGGCGGCCAGACCTGCACCGCCTGGACCCGGCTCGTCGTCCCCGCCGACCGGCAGGACGAGGTGCTCGAGCTGGCCAAGGCTGCCGCCGAGGGCTTCGTCCCCGGTGACCCGCTCGACCCCAGGACCAAGCTGGGCCCGATGGTCTCCGCCGCCCAGCGCGAACGGGTCCGCGGCTACATCCGTACGGGCATCGAGGAGGGTGCCCGGCTCGTCACCGGTGGAGCCGATGCTCCGGAGGGCCGGACGACGGGCTTCTACGTGGCACCCACGGTGTTCGGTGACGTCGACCCGGACTCGACCATCGCCCAGGAGGAGATCTTCGGGCCGGTGCTGTCGGTGATCCCCTACCGGGACGACGACGAGGCGCTGGCGATCGCCAACAACTCCGAGTACGGCCTGCACGGTGCGGTGTGGTCGGCGGACCAGGATCGTGCGCTGGCCTTCGCCCGCAGGGTGCGCACCGGGCAGATCGACGTCAACGGTGGGGCCTACAACGCGTTCGCGCCGTTCGGCGGCTACAAGCGCTCCGGCGTCGGCCGGGAGATGGGCCGGCCCGGGCTCGAGGAGTACCAGGAGATCAAGTCCATCCAGCTCTGAGCACGGCCGGGCACGCGCCGGCGGAGAGGTGCGTGCCCGGGTCCCGCCACGGGGCGCCGCCGTCGCCCCACCCACACCCGAGCACCGGGCCGCGCCGGCCGAGACCCGGGGCAGGGTGAGGCGCCCGGCCCGCCGGACCGGGCGCCTCACCCTCGTGGGTCGATCAGTGCTCGTGGACGATCAGGCCGCGGATGTTGTGCCCGGCCAGCAGGTCGTCGTAGCCCTGGTTGACCTGGTCGAGGGCGTAGGTCCGGGTCACCAGGCCGTCGAGCTCGAGGTCACCGGTCCGGTAGAGCCCGAGCAGGTGCGGGATGTCGGTGGTCGGGTTGCAGTCACCGAAGAGGCTGCCGCGGATCGTCTTCTTCCACAGCGTCGCGACGGTGCCGGACACCTCGATGGTCCTGGTGTCGAAGTCTCCCAGCGCGACCAGGACCACCACCCCGGCCTTGCTGACCGCGTCGAACGCCTGTGAGACCACCTCGGAGGTCATCGTCCCCACCGTCACGATCGCCTTGGCTGCACCCACTCCGCGGGTGAGTGACGACGACAGCTCGCGGGCCTCGTCGGCGGTCCCGACCGCATGCGTGGCACCGAACTGGCGGGCTGCCTCGCGCTTGGTCGCCACCGGATCCACTGCGATGACGTTGACCGCGCCCGCGTGCCGGGCGCCCTGCACGGCGTTGATTCCGATCCCGCCCGTGCCGTAGACGACGACGGTCTCACCGGCCCGGACGTCGGCGGCGTTCACCGCCGAACCCCACCCGGTCGGCACGCCGCAGCCGACGAGTGCGGCCTTGTCCAGCGGCAGATCGGGCTCGATGCGTACCGCCGAGGTCTGATGGATCACGCCGTACTGGCTGAAGGTTCCGAGCATGCACATCGCCCCGTAGCGCCCGGCAGGCCCCGACAGCGGCCAGCTCTCACCCGGGAGGAAGCCGCGCATGATGTTGGCGCCCATGTCGCAGATCGCCTGCTGCCCGGTGGCGCACCAATGGCAGTGCCCGCAGCTCGGGATGAACGAGCAGACCACGTGGTCGCCCGGAGCGACCCGGGTGACGCCCGGGCCCACGTCCTCGACGACGCCGGCGCCCTCGTGCCCGAGCACGAGCGGCAACCAGCCCTTCATGTCGCCCTGCATGACGTGCAGGTCGGAATGGCAGAGCCCGGCGTGGGTGTAGCGGATGAGAACCTCACCCTCACCCGGCGCCGCGACATCGAGCTCGACCAGCTCGAGCGGCCTTCCGGCCTCGTGGATGACCGCCGCGGTCGTCTTCATCGTTCCTCGCTTCGTTGATCGGCCGGGCGGGTGGTGGGAGGGGCGCCGCCGGTCACGTGGCGGAACTCGTGGAGCCGGGGCCCGTGCGGCGATCCCGGCTGGCCTCCGCGGCCGCTGTCGTGGCGTCCTTGGTGGTCGCGGCACGTGACGCGAGTTCCTTGTAGGTCAGCGGACGGCGCTCGAAGCTTCCCTCGTGCGCGGCGACCGCATCCCGGTGCTCCTTGTGCTCGGGGTGGCGGGACTCGAACTCCTGGCGAGCGTCCATCTGACGTCGCCAGTGCGTGATCGTGTCCCGGTCGCCGTTGTTGACGCCCTCCCACGACTGCGGCGCGGTGGACATGGCCGCCGGAGGCGTGGCGCGACCGTGCATCGCCGGTGATGGGGGACGGCGGTGGGTGGCCGCTCCGCACGCCGGGCAGCCCGGAGCGGGGGAGCTCCAGGACGGCACCATCATCTCGAAGCGGGCCCCGCAGGAGCACGCGTAGTCGTACAACGGCATGGCCGACTCCTTCGTCAGTTCGCTCGCCCGTGGCGATTCAATCTATAGAGATTATGGTCTAGTGCAAGGTTGTGCGGCTGCTCGGCCCTGGCCGCGATCCGATCGCCGACCAGGGCTCGGCCGGGCAGCAGGCGGCTCGACGTGCCCGTCGGCGGGAAGCGCGAAGGCAGCACGGAGGTGGTCGCGGCGGCGGCCTGTCGGCGCGCCCGAGAGGGTTCCGTGGCCAGGGGCGAGGTTGCTGTTCTCCGACTGTGCGTCGACGACGTCGGGATGTCACCTCGACCCCGGTGAACACCGGGGCGACCGGGCCGATACGCCGAGCGCCGGAACCGGTGTCCGGGGCCCGTGACGGCGGGACGGGTCGGGTGACCGGACCCGGCCGGCTCGGTCGGGTCCGACACATCCGTGTGATCCATGTTCCTCCGCATCGTCGCGCCGGTTGATCGACGCGTGACTGGAGAATGATTGTATAGAATCTAGCGCGATCATGCGAGGCTGTCGGGACGATGCAGCGACCTCGGGCAACGGCCGGCGCCCCGGGCGAGACAGTCGGGCCGCCGGGACGATCAGCGAGCCGGAGGGGATCCCGGAGCGGGCCGGTCCCGGCGGCCGGGGAGTCGCGAGCCGGCGCGGCGGGAGACGTCAGCCAGGTGCGATCGCATCCTGTCCGGCGCCGCCTCGTGGTCCTCCACGAGCACGCCGCGCTCCATGAGGTGGTCCGCGAGGAGATCGGCCACGTTGTGGATGTGCGCGGTCATGGCTGCGCCGGCGGTGGTGGCGCTGCGTCGCTCCAGGCTGCGCAGGATGAGCAGGTGGTCGTCCGGGGCCGCGGTCGACCAGTGCGGGACGCTGCTCCAGGACCGGAACGGCGCGTAACGGGTGGTTGACTTGAGCAGCCAGCGCAGCTTCGGCGCGTCGGCGGCCACGTTGATGACGCGGTGCAACCCGATCTCGATCGACTCGGCGCCGACGCCGTCGCCCTCCTCGAGTGCCCTGATCAGGTCCTGCTGCATCTGCTGGAGGAGCTCGAGGTCCTGGTCGGTGAGGAGCGGAGCGGCGCGCGAGGTGAGCTCTCCGGCGAAGTGGGCCTGTGCGTCGTAGAGATCGAGGAGGTCCTGTCGCGTCATCGGGACGACCTGGAACCCGCGGCCGGGATGGAAGGACACCAGACCCTCGCCGTGCAAGGACATCAGTGCTTCACGGACCGGGGTGGCGCTGACCCCGAATCGCGATCCGAGATGCTCGGTCCGCAACCACGAGTGGCCCTTGGCCTCCCCATTCATGATCAGCTCGCGGATGAGGCGCGCGATCTGCGGGCTGAGCCGCTCGCCCGGATCGAGTGAGGGGCGATGGCTGTCGGAGGGAGTGCCCTCGCTCATGTGCGGTGTCGAATCCTCTGACGTGTCGGCCGGCAGTCACAGGTACGGTACCTCGTCCGTCCACGCGAGTTGCTGCGCCGACGACTGTCGGCTCCGCTATCGGGTCCGGGAGAGGATACCCGCGCCGGGCACGGTGGAGCTGGCGATCCCGAACTTGCGGACGCGACCGCCGTTGAATCCGGGGCCTCCGACCGGACGCCGTCCAGGCCACCGGATCGTCGGTGTCACCGCGAGAAGCCGCGGAGAGCTCGTGACCCGGTCGCGGGTCAGGGGGCGGTGTAGCCGCCGTCGATGGTGAGCATGCTGCCGCTGGCCCAGGACGCGTCCGCGGAGGCCAGGAACGTGGTGGCCTTGGCGACGTCTTCGGCGTAGCCCAGGTCCGGCCACGGAGTCTTCGAGTGCAGGACCTCGTTGAGTTCCGGGTCGTCGATGAACGGCCGGACCATCGCGGTGTGCAGGAAGCCAGGGCAGACCGCGTTGATGTTGATTCGCTCCGGGGAGAAGTCGACTGCGAGCTGGCGGGTCAGGTTCACCACGGCGCCCTTGGCGGTGCAGTAGGCCGGCTCCATGGCCAGGCCGACGAGTCCACCGATGGAGGCGATGTTGACGATGCGGCCGCGGGTGCCGTCGACGACGTCCTGCCGGCGCATCTGCGTGATCGCGGACTTGCAGCCCAACCACACGCTCTTGCAGTTGACCAGCATGGTCTTGTCGAACTCCTCCTCGGTCTCGTCGACGATCGTGTGCAGGCCCGTGAAGATGCCCGCGTTGTTGACCATGATGTCGAGGCGTCCGAACGCCTGAACCGCGCGGTCGACGACGGCCTGGACATCGTCACGCTTGCCGGCGTCGGCGTCGAGGTACTCGGCCTTGCCGCCGTTGGCACGAATGATGTCATCGGTGTCCTGGCCGAGGTTGTCCTCGTAGCCGCCGTCGAGCGCGTTCTTGCGGATGTCGGAGCAGACGACGTTGGCGCCTTCGGCGGCCAGGGCGAGGGCGATCGCGCGGCCGTTGCCGGAGCTGGAGCCGGTGACGGCGGCAGTCTTTCCTATCAGTCGAGCCATGAGGTGTCCTTCCTGCGCGCCGCGTCGAGCCGCGACGCTCCTGGGTGCCAAGTGGGTCAGACGGAGTAGCGGCAGAGGGTCTCGCCACCGTCGATGCGGATCAGGTCGCCGTGGATGTAGCTGGACTCGTCGGAGGCCAGGAACACGGCCAGGTCGGCGATGTCGGCGACCTCGCCCCAGCGCTTGAGCGGGACGGACTCGACGAAGAAGTCGTCGAAGCCCTTGTCGTCGAACAACTTCCGGGTCAGCGAGGTCTTGGCGAACGTGGGGCAGATCCCGTTGGTACGGATGCCGTCTCGGCCGTACTCGATGGCCAGGCAGCGGGTCAGTTGGGCCTGAGCACCCTTGGAGATGTTGTAGACCGACTGGGACGGGTGGCCCTGCAGCCCGGCTGTCGAGACCAGGTTGATGATGTTGCCGCCGTCGCCCTGGGCAAGGAACTGTTTGATCGCGGACTGGGCGCCGAAGAAGCTGCCCTTGCAGTTGACGTCGAAGCAGGCGTAGAGGTCCTCGACACCGAACTCGTGCACGAGCTTGTCCCGTCGATAGACGCCGGCGTTGTTGACCATTACGTCCAGACGTCCGAAGGTCGAGACCGTGGTGGCGATCAGGTCGTCGACCTGCCCGGCGTCGGTGACGTCGCACTGCACGTACGTGGCGGTTCCGCCGTGCTTCTCGATCTCCTGCACGGTTGTGATCGAGCCGTCGGTCTCGAAGCCGCCGGCGTTGGCGTCCTCGTGTACGTCGCTGACGACGACCTTTGCGCCCTCTGCCGCGAACGCGACGGACATGCCGCGCCCGAATCCGGATGCGGCCCCCGTGACGACGATGACTTTGTCCTGCAGCCGATCAGGCATCGTTTCTCCCTTTGGGTTGTTCACTGTCGGACGACGACTTCGACAGGGCCGGTGAGGATGGTGACCCCTGCCTGAGCGAAGTTGTCGAGGTCCGCGACCGCCGCCTGCCCCGCCGGCCCGCTGAGCGCGGCGTTGAGTGCGTCCTCCGAGTCGAAGGTCAGAACGGCGACCAGGTGCGCTGCGGGCGGCCCGCCGTCCGGACCGGGGCCGGGCCGGTGGATCGTGAAGCTCCGCAGACCGGGGAACATCGCCGCCAGGGGCGCGTGGACCTCGTCGTCGTGTCTGTCGAACGCGGCCGGATCAACGGGCGGTGCGTAGATCGCGGTGAGCTGGTGGGCCACCGGTCGTCCTCACCCGTTGAGGTGCTGGACGAACCAGTCCGTGGCGGGCTCGGAGGACTCCTCGAATCCGTTCACGTAGGCGTCGAAATGACCGCCCGGCAGAACCACCAGTTTCTTCGGCTCCCTGGCGTTCTCGAACGTGCCGATCGCGAGCTCGGTCGGCGTGAGTACATCGTTGCGCGCGACGAGCATCAGCAGCGGGGTCGGCGCGATCCGCGAGATGTAGGAGCCGGGCTCGTACTCCGAGAGCATCTCCACGGTGCGCAAGGTGACCTCGTTGCGCCAGGAGGGGGCGCGCTGCTCGTGGGTCTCGGTGAACCACTGGTAGGAATCCGGCGTCGGCAACGCCGAGGGGCCGAGGGGGTCCTTGTCGACCACCGGCACCATCGCCGGGGCCTCGCCCCGTCCGCGGGCCTCTCGGTCGGCGTCGAACATCTCGCGGAAGCCGCCGATGAAGTCCGACCGCACCAGAGATCGGATGTTCTCGTGGCCGGACACGAGCGGCACCTGGGAGACGACGGCGCCGACCCGCTTGTCGATGGCGGCGACGACCAGCACGTGCCCGCCGGAGTAGCTCGACCCCCACACGCCGACCTTGGTGCGATCGACCTCGGGCAGGCTCTGCGCGTAGGTGATGGCGTGGCGGTAGTCACGGACCTGCTGAATCGGGTCGATCTCCTGGCGCGGCTCACCGTCACTGGCGCCGAAGTTGCGGTTGTCGAACACCAGGACGTTCAGCCCGGCAGCAGCGAACGCTTCCGCGTACTTGTCGAGGTACATCTCCTTCACAGCTGAGAAGCCGTGCGCCATCACGATCACCGGAGCCGCCGTTCCGGTTCCCTCGGCGGGATAGAACCAGCCACGCAGGATCACGTCCTCGCCGGTGAACTCCACGTCACGTCGAGCCATCGCCCGTACCTCCAGGGTCGGATCCGTCGGCCCGGGGAGGCGCCCGCTCACCCCTGAGCCGCTGTGACCCCAGTCTCGTGTGAGCGGCGGCCGCCACGTTGAACGCGCGCGCCATCTGGTCGAACAGATACGCCACGACGGTCCACGGACAGCAGCCGCGTCACCGTCGGGCTGCTGCCCGGTAGTCGCTCGGGGTCGAGCCGTAGTGCGCCTTGAACAACCGGCTCAGGTGGCTGGTGTCGGAGAAGCCGTAGCGGTGCGCGATCGAGGCCACCGGCCGGTCGGTGTCGGCCAGTTCCTCCCGGGCGCGGGCAAGTCGGCGTACACGGACCACCTCGTTCACCGTCTGCCCGGTGGCGTTGAAGATCCGGTTGACGGTGCGTACCGAGACGCCATGGGCCTTCGCCAACCGGGCTGTGGAGATGGTCGGGTCGTCGACGAGGTGGCGCTCGATGTAGCGGTCCATCGCAGCCCGCAGGGCCGGTTGGCCGGCCTTCGATTCCGGAACGTTGCTCCCCGTCCGCAGTGCCCCGATGAACAGTTCCAGCGTGGCGTTGCGCGCGGCACTGACTCCGGCAGGGTCCAGGTCCGGCAACGCCGCGCTGAGCGTGTCCAGGTATGACGTCAGCAGTCGCGTAGCCGGATTCCGACCGTCCAGCATCACGCCGCCGGTCACCTGCGCACGGCCCACGACCTCGTCCAGTGCCGCCCGCGGGATGAGCAGACTCCGCTTGGCCAACGGCTCCAGAACGGCGAACCGTGCAGACTTCGAGCTGTCCCACACGACCGCGTCACCGGGCTGCAGCCCCGCCTCCGCCTCGCCCTGAGCAACCGTTTCTCGGCCGGCCCGGTTGATCAGAACAACGACGAACTCGCCGTCGGTGTCGGCCATGTCCCGTCGCGTCCGGGTACCGGAGCACGGCCCACACGTGCAGTCCACCAGCGCCAGGTCATCGATCCACCACCGCTGCACCGTCGCCTCGAACACGGCCGGCCCGGGCACCTGGGGCGGAACCGTGACAGTCCACGGCAGGTGAGTCGCCGAGAGCATCTGCCGCCATTGGTCCACCACGATTGACCTGTCACGGTCCGTGCTCCAGAACTCCGCGGCTACACGCATGCGACCTCGTCTCCCACGTCTCTGTGCGGCGACGTCGGGAGCAAGGCTAAGTGCGTGTCCGGTGGAACGGCCAGCCCGCTGGCCCCGACGGGGCCCGGACACCATCCCGAGACGGCATGGACGGACGTAGAACGTCGACGCCATCCTGCTGAACGAGTGCGCCATCCCAGCCGCATCGCCGACCGCGTCAAGGCGGCCCGGACGCGGTCGGCACCGGGCGGCTGGTCGTCGTCGGCGACGACACCGCCAGCGAGCAGCCATCCGACGCAGGGCACCGTCAGGGAGCAGCTCAGGACGTTGCTCCGCGAGGGAACTCCCCGACGTCCGCGCCCGCAGGTTCCCACAGCTGGATCGGCGTCCCTTCGGGGTCGGTCAGCTCGGCGAACCTGCCGTTCGGGTAGGTCTCGTCGTGCGGTGTGACGTCCACACCGTTGCGGCGCAGCTGGTCGATCATCGCGTCGAGGTTCGCGACCCGAAAGTTGATCGACCACTGCTGGCGCGCGTCGGGGAAATGCGGGGAGTCGTCGGGCATGGCCGCGAAGACGGTCGGACCGGCCTGCTGGTGCCAGGACGGCTCGTCGTAGGTCGTGGGTGGCGGCGTGACGCCCAGGTTCTGCTCGTACCAGCGGGTCAGTGCTTCCGGATCACGGGCACGGAAGAAGATGCCACCGACCCCGAGGACCGATTCCATCACGCGATCGTATCGGCCCGGTCCTCGTGGCCGGACCTCGCCGCCGCAGGGGCCGGCTCCGTGGTCAGAACGACGCCACCGGCGCGCCGAACAGCGTCTCATCGGGCACCACGCCCAGTCCGGGCCCCTGCGGTCGCGTGATGTGGCCGCCTTCGGCGCGGATGCCGTTCTCCTGGTCGTAGTGACCGTCGATGCTGTCGGCCGCGAGCCAGACGCCCTCCAGCAGCTCGGGTGCGACCGTCGCACCGACGTGGGTGCATGCGGCGGCGATGATGTCGCCGCCCCAGGAGTCGTCGCAGGTGTGGGGCAGGTTCCGGGCCGCGCAGAGGTCGCGGAACGCGCGCATCGGGGCGAGCCCGCCAATGCGGGTGACCTTCATGCCGAAGCCGTCGATCAGTCCGGTGCCGGCGGCGGTGATCGCCGTGTTCAGGCTGGTGCCGCTCTCGTCGATGTAGATGGCGTGGCCGACCTGCGGGCGGATCTTCTGCAGCTCCTCGAGGGTGTCGCAGGGCTGTTCCATGACGAACGGGATGTCCGGGCACTCCCGGCTGAGCCGCAGCGCATCCCGCGTGGTCAGGCTGCGGTTGGCGTCCACGGCCAGCCGCATCCCCGACCCGCGGATGACCTCCCAGACCTTGCGGACGGTCTCGATGTCCTCCTCGACC
This sequence comes from Pseudonocardia sp. C8, assembly GCF_014267175.1. Taxonomy (NCBI): domain Bacteria; kingdom Bacillati; phylum Actinomycetota; class Actinomycetes; order Pseudonocardiales; family Pseudonocardiaceae; genus Pseudonocardia; species Pseudonocardia sp. C8. The sequence continues at coordinate 3,943,714 of NZ_JACMTR010000002.1, read as the reverse complement.
GGCCGCCCGCCGATCTTGACCTGGAGACGCGGGTAGCCCTCGGCGAGCTTCTCGGCCGCGAGCCGGGCGGTGTCGTCCGGTGGGCCGACACTCGTCGAGTAGTAGGACGGCACCCGGTCGGTGACCGCGCCGCCGAGGAGGTCGGACACGCTGATGCCGAGCTGCTTGCCCAGCAGGTCGTGAGCCGCGATGTCGACGGCGGCCTTGGCGTAGTTGTGGCCGTGGAGCAGGCCGTCCATGCGTCGGTGCAGCGGTACCGGCAGCACCTCGGCGCCGATCAGTCCCGGTGCCATCTCGCTCAGTGCCGCCACGGCTCCGGCGGGGTGCGCCTCGGCGTAGGTGGGGCCGAGCGGGCAGGTCTCGCCCCAGCCGACGAGCCCGTTGTCGCCCACCAGCTTGACCAGCGTCGTGATGAGGGACCAGACGTCGGCGCGGGCCAGCCGGTACGGGCCGTTCCGGACCGGCAGGCCGTACTGGTGGACGTGGACTTCGGCGATCTTCATTCCCCGGCCTCCGGAACGGTGAGTACGAGCTTGCCGGTGAACGTCTTGCCCAGGAACTCCTCCTGCGCCTGGGCGATGTCCCGCAACGGGAACACCTTCGCGACGTTCGGCCGGATCTCCCCGGCCTCGATGTAGGAGATCAGGTTCGCGAAGACCTCGTCCTCCTGGAAGGTGCAGCCCAGCAGGGTCAGGTCCTTGAGGTAGAGCGTCCGCAGGTCGATCTCCGTGATCGGTCCGGCGATCGCACCGGCGGTCGCGTACCGACCGCCGCGGCGCAGGACGTCGAGCAGGGCGGGCCACTGGTCGCCCCCCACGAGGTCGATGACGGCGTCGACCGAGCCGGCCCCGAGCTCCGCGACCAGGTCGGCGCCGCGGTCGACGACCCGGTCGGCACCGAGCGCGCGGATCTCGTCGGCCTTGGCGGGGGAGGAGAGCGCGATGACGGTCGCGCCGCGCCGCGTGGCGAGCTGGACGGCGGCCGATCCCACGCCACCCGACGCACCCGTGATCAGCACGGTCTCGGCGCCGAGACCGACCCGGTGCAGCATGTTCTCGGCGGTGGAGTACGCGCACGGGATCGAGGCGAGCTCCACATCGGACCAGTCGCTGTCCACCTCGTGGGTCTCGCCGGCCGGTGCGACGGCGAACTGGGCGAAGGCGCCGTCGCACTCGCTGCCGAAGGTCCAGCACTCGAAGGGCCGGTAGTCGACGTAGCTGCGCAGCATGGTCCGCACCAGCACCCGCTCACCGATGCGGGACCGGTCCACGTTCCGGCCGACCGACACGATGTGCCCGCAGCAGTCGGCGCCCTGGATGCGCGGGAACTCCAGCGCCTTCCCCGACCAGGTGGCATCCGCGTCGTCGACGCTCTCGAACCCGGTCGCGCCCCCGGAGCCGGTGGCCTGACCCACGGACTTCGAGTACCAGCCGATCCGGGTGTTGATGTCGGTGTTGTTGATCCCGGCGGCGGCGACCCGGATGAGGACCTCGTCGGGGCCGGGCCGGGGAACGGCCACGTCCGTGCGGTACTCGAGCTGGTCGAGCCCGCCGTGCCCGGTGAGCAGCACGGCGTGCATCGTGTCGGGAACGGTCGGCGTCATGCGCCCCTCCTGTCGAGGTCGGTGCGGGGTGGGTTCGCCAGAAGGCGATCTGCGAGCCGGCGGGCACGCCGCGCCGCATCGGATCCGCCGATGACCGGGGCCAGCGCGACGGCGCCCTCCATGATCAGCATCAGGCCTTCGGCCTTGTCGCGGAGCTCGTCGGGGGAGTTGTGGGAGTCCTCGAGCCGCGCGTACAGGTGCTCGAGCCCGCGCTGCTTGTGGCGCAGGACCCGTCGGGTGATCTCGGCGTCCTTGTGCCCGTACTCCGCGAGCGCGCGCAGGAACAGGCAGCCCCGGTCGCTCTCCTCGGAGAACCAGCTCTCGAGCTCGGCGAACAGCGACGCCCGGTCCGGCTCCGTGCCGGCGTCGGGGTCGAGGCCGTGCTCGAGCCGGCCGAGGAAGCGCTCCTCGCGCTGCTGCAGCACCTCGACGACGAGCTGTTCCTTGGACGGGAAATGGCGGTAGAGGGTGCGTGGGGTGACCCCGGCCTCCCGGACGATCTGGTCGATGCCGGTGCCGTGGAACCCCTGCCGGTCGAAGAGGCGTTCGGCGGTCGTGAGGATGTCGTCACGCTTGCTCATGGCGTCCTTAGTAAAGTGAACGTTATACCTACCGTACGGGCGATGCTCGCCCGCGCGCAAGTACCCTCGGGGTGTGCAGCGGGCCGTGCGCCACCGACCCCGCCCCGACCGGAGGAGTGACCCGATGGCCGACATCCGCTTCTACTTCGACCCCGTGTGCCCGTTCGCCTGGATGACCAGCAAATGGGTCCGGCAGGTGCAGGCGCGCCGCGACTACTCGGTCGAGTGGCGGTTCATCTCGCTGCGCCTGGTCAACGCCCACGTCGACTACGACGCCCACTTCCCGCCCGAGTACGAGGCCGGCCACACCGCGGGCCTGCGGCTGCTCCGGGTGGCCGCCCGCACCCGCGACGAGCACGGACCGGACGCCGTCGGCCGGCTCTACGCGGCCCTCGGCGCGGCGATCTTCGACAGCGATCCGGTCACCGGCGACCGCGAGGAGCGGCGGGGGACCGCGGCGTTCGTCGAGCCGATCCTCGACGCGGCCGGGCTGCCCCGCGCGCTGTCCGGCGCCCTCGACGACGACACGCTCGACGCCGTCGTACGGGCCGAGACCGACGAGGCGCTCGCGCTGACCGGGAAGGACGTCGGCACCCCGATCATCCACTTCGAACCGCCGGAGGGCGTCGCGTTCTTCGGGCCCGTGATCAGCCGGCTGCCCGGTGCGGACGAGGCCGAGCAGCTGTGGGACCACGTGATCGCCCTGGCCCGGTTCCCCGGGTTCGCCGAGCTCAAGCGGAGCCTGCGCGAGCGGCCGCAGCTGCGGGCGCTCGGCGTCGCCGGGGACGGTGTCGGCGTCACCGAGGACTGGCACGGCGGCAGCCGGCGGCTGAAGAAGTAGACCCCGGGAGCCACCGGGGCACTCGATGCCAGTATCGGTCCATGACGCCGACCGGAGAGCGGGGACTGGTCCTGGTGGTCGAGGACGACCGCGCGATCGCCGAGCTGGTGGCGCTGTACCTGCGCCGCGACGGGTTCGGGGTGCTGGTCGAGCCGGACGGCGAGGCCGCCCTGGGCGCGGTCCGCCGGCACCGGCCGGTGGCGATCGTGCTGGACGTCGGGCTGCCCGGGCTGGACGGGATCGAGGTGTGCCGGCGGCTGCGCGCGGCGCAGGACCGGACGCCGGTGCTGTTCGTGACCGCCCGCGACGACGAGGTGGACCGCATACTCGGCCTGGAGATCGGCGCCGACGACTACGTGACCAAGCCGTTCAGCCCGCGCGAGCTGGCCGTGCGGGTCCGCACCGTGCTGCGCCGGTCCGGGGATGTGGCGGGCGAGCAGCTCGTCGCCGGCACGGTCCGGGTGGACGTCGACCGCAGGCGGGTGCACGCCGGTGACGACGAGGTCGAGCTCACCGCGACGGAGTTCGACCTGCTGGCCCACCTGATGAGGGCGCCGGGCCGGGTGTTCTCCCGCGAGCAGCTGCTGTCCGCGGTCTGGGGCTACCCGGCCGGGACCGGCACCCGCACGGTGGATGTGCACGTCGCGCAGCTGCGCGCGAAGCTCGGTCCGTCCGGTCCGATCCGGACCGTGCGCGGTGTCGGCTACGCCGCGGAGGAGGGCCCGCGGTGACCCGGCGGCCGGTGTCGCTGGCCTGGCGGGTGACCGCCGCCTGCCTGCTCGTCGCGCTCGCGGCGGTCGGCGTCGCCGCCGTCGTGTCCCTGCAGCTGGTCACCATGACCGCGCGCCAGGTGACCCGCGGGACGCTGGCCCAGCAGGCCGACGTGGTCGCCGCCCAGCTGGTCGAGGGGCCCGCGACACCGTCCGGCGGCGTGGCGGGCATGCGCCGGGTGGTCGACGTGCTGCGGGCCCAGGAGGTGGCCGTGGTGCGGCTCGGGACGCCCCGGGCCGGGAACGGTCCGGTCGGCCTCGCGCTGACCCGCGCCCGTGCGGACCGGGCGCGGACCGGGACGCCGGTCTCCGGTGCCGCCGACGTCGGCGGGAAGGTCTACCTGGTCGAGGCGCGGCCCAGCCCGGCCGGGGCGTTCGCGCTGGTGCGCTCGGTCGACTCCGGGCCGGTCGGTGCGCTGCGGCGGAACGTCGGGCTGGCCGTCGGCGTCGGGGTGGTGGTCGCGGTGCTGGTGGGCGCCGTCGTCGGCCGGATGTCCGGGCGCCCGCTGCGCACGGTCGCGGCGGCCGCGCACCGGTTGCGCGGACGTGAGCGCGACGTGCGGGTCCCGGTCCGCGGGCCGGCCGAGGTGGCCGAGGTGGCCGGCGCGGTGAACGAGCTGGCGGACGCGCTGGCCCGCAGCGAGGACCGGCAACGCCGGTTCCTGCTGTCGGTGTCGCACGAGCTGCGCACCCCGCTGACCGCGGTGCGGGGCTTCGGGGAGTCGCTCGCCGACGGCGTCGTCACCGGGCCGGACGTGCGGCCGGCCGGTGCGACGATCGTGCGGGAGGCGGGGCGCCTGGACCGCCTGGTCACCGACCTGATGGAGCTGGCCCGGCTCGAGGCCGACGACTTCGCCGTCGACCCGGCCGAGGTGGACCTCGCCGCGCTGGTGACCGAGGCCGGGCAGGCGTGGGAGCTCCGCGGCCGGGACACCGGCGTCGTGCTGCACGTCGAGACGCCGGACCACCCGGTCCCGGTGCGGGCCGACCCGCGCCGGCTGCGCCAGGTGCTCGACGGCCTGGCCGAGAACGCGCTACGCGTGACCCCGGCCGGGGCCCCGCTGGTGCTCGCCGCGCGGGACGGCGGCGTGCTGCAGGTGCGCGACGGCGGACCGGGACTGTCCGACGAGGACTATGCCGTGGTGTTCGAGCGGGGCGCGCTGCACGACAGGTACCGGGGCCACCGTCCGACCGGGACCGGTGGGGTCGGGCTGGCTCTGGCGCACGGCCTGGTGACCCGGATGGGCGGGACGATCTCCGCGGCACCTGCGCCCGAGGGCGGGGTCGCCTTCACGGTCACGCTCGCCGGGCTCATGCCGCGGTGAACAGCGGCAGCTCGGTCCGGCCCGGCCCGAGGACCGGTTCCGGGTCGGCACCGAGCACCCGGGTGAGCAGCGTGGCGTAGACGTCGCGGAAATCGGTCGTCGCTTTGAGGTCGCCGTCGTCGAGATCGGTCAGGCTGGGCTGCTCGCCGACGAAGCCGCCCCGCACGCCGTCGCCGGCGACCAGCACCGGGCCCGCGGTGCCGTGGTCGGTGCCCTCGTTGGCGTTCGCGGCCACCCGCCGTCCGAACTCGGAGTAGACCGTCACCACCACCTGCCGCCCGCGGTCCGTGCCGGTCATCCGGGTCAGGAACCCGGACACCGCAGCGTCCACCTCGGACAGCAGGCGCTGCTGGGTGTCGCGCTCGTCGGCGTGCGTGTCGAACCCGCCGAGGCTCACCGAGTACACCCGGCTCGGCGCCCCCAGCTCGACGCAGCGGGCCACCACCTCGAGCTGCGCGGCGAGCGCGTCGCTTCCCTTCCCCGCGGAGCCGGTGGTGTCGCCGAGCGCGGAGCCGAACGTGTCCACGGTCCGGTGCAGGTCGGCGATCGATCGTGCGGCCGTGGCCTGCAGCGCCGGCTCCCCGCCGTCCCCGGAGCCCATCGCTGCGAACGCCGTGCCGAGCTCCCCGCGGGGCAGTGCCAGCCCGCGCAGTGGCAGCGCGGCCCCGGTCGTGGCCGCCCCGGCCAGCAGCGGCGGCAGCACCGGCTCCAGGGACACCGCGGCGAGCGGGTCCCGGCCGTTCGCGTCCAGCCACCGTCCGATCCACCCGGTCGACGACGGGCCGACCGGGTCCGCGGTCTGCCAGATGTCCATCGAGCGGAAATGGCTGCGGTCGGGCTTCGGGTAGCTCACCCCGCGCACGATCGCGAGCGTGCCGCGGTCCCACTGCCCCTTGAGCCCGGGCAGGCCGGGGTTGAGACCCAGCCCCTCGCCGAGGTCGAGCACCTCGCCCTGGTCGTAGGCGAGGTCGGGCCGGGCCGAGTGGTAGGCGGGGTCGGCCGCGGGCACCACCGTGTTCAGGCCGTCGTTGCCGCCGTACAGCGTGACCAGCACGAGCACCGGGGCACCGGGCGGGAGCGGGTCGGTGCGGGCGCGGTCGGCCAGCTCCATCCAGCCGGCGCTGGTCGCCGCGGCGGCAGCCGTCGCCATCCCGCTGAAGGCCAGGAACCGGCGTCGGGTCAGGGTGTTCACGGATCCCTCCGCTTCAGGCGCTGACGGTGTTCTCGGGGGACGCGAGTGCGGCCGCGACCAGGTCCGGCGGCCGCCGGGCGAGCGGGGCCAGCGCGGCCGTGGTGCGCGCGGTGAACCCGGGCAGCCCGAGCAGCGCGGCGGTGGCCTCGACCCGCCCGCGGACGGGTTCGTCGGTGACGGGGGACAGGTCCGCGGCACCGCTGAGGGCGCGTGCCGTCCGGAGCCGGGACAGCGCGGCGGCCGTCGACAGCCAGGCCGGACCGGCCGGCCAGCCACCGACGTCCGGCGGGAAGAACGGGGTCTGGCCGAGATCGCGCAGACCGCCGGCCAGGGCGGTCTCCCTCATCCGGGACGCCGGCAGGCGCAGCGCGCGCAGCGCCCCGACCAGCCACTCCACCGGCTGGCGCACGAGCACCGATGACGGGTCACCGAACGCCGGGGACGTCACCGCGGCGCGCACCATCGCCGTGATGTCGTGGGCCGGGCCGTACGCGGCGACCAGGGCGTCGAGGGTCGCCGGGTCCGGCGGCGTGTCCGAGACGAACCGGCGCCACACCCGGCCGGCCAGGAAGCGGGGCGACGCGGGCCGGGTGACCAGCAGGTCGGAGAGCCCGGCGGCGTCGTACTCGGCCGTGGTGCCCAGCACGGTCTTCGGGCCGGGGTCGTGGGCGGCCGGGTCGAGCCGCGCGGCGAGGGTCCGGCGGTCGACCCGCCATCCGGTGAGCGCGCGCGCCGCTTGCCGCACGTCGTCCTCGGTGTAGTTGCCGACGCCGAGGGTGAACAGCTCCATGAACTCGCGGGCCAGGTTCTCGTTCGGCCTGCCGACCCGGTTCCCGCCGCCGTCCAGCCACACCAGCATGGCCGGGTCGACCACCATCGCGCGGGCGAGCGCGCGGAAGTCGCCCCGGCCGAGCCGCCGCAGCGTCTCGTTCTGCGCCGACATCAGCTGCGGGTGGCGCACCTTCTGCGCGCTCGTGGCGAAGTGCCCGTGCCAGAACCAGGCCATCCGTTCCGGGAACGGCTCATCGGCGGCCGCCATCCGGTCCAGCCACCACACCCCGAGCCGGCGCGACTGCAGGGCCGCCTCGCGACGCTGCTCCGCGCGGGCCTCCGGGTCGTTCTTCCCGGCCCGCGGCCCGGCCGGTGCGAAGGTGGGCGGCTGTGTCGCGGCCGCCCCGGCGTCGCGCCCCGGCGGGGACAGCAGCCGGACCAGCGTCGCGTCGAACCCGACGGCCCGCGCCGCCTCCAGCTCGTCGCGGCGCGCTCCCAGGCCGACCCGCTGGAGCAGGCGCCGGACGGCCTCCCCCTCAAAGGCCGTCCGGCCACCCCTCCCCGATGCGCGGAACGCCGGTGCTGCGATGCGCATGGCCCCACCGTGACCGCGGAATGTTCGAGGAACGTCAGGGCGCGGTCAGGGGTCGGTCAGAGTCCTCGCTCCGGACGGGCGGGAACGGCAGTATCGCGGCATGGCTGCCTCGGAACCGGGATCGGACACGACGCGGACCGGGCGTCCCCGGCCGGCCTCGCCCGCGCCGGCCCGCTGGCGGCGGCCGGTGGCGGCAGCCGTCACGGTGCTGTCGGGGTTGCTCGCGGCCGGTCTGGCCGGCTTCGGCGTGCTGGGCATCGGGTACGTGGTCACGCACGCCGGCGAGCTCGGGATCGGGGAGCTGGTCGTGGTGGCGGCGTTCATCGGGGTGGCACCGCTGGTGCTCGCCGCGCGAACCTGGTTCCGGCTGCGGCCGCGGGTGCGCAGCACGAGCACCGGTACACCGTGGACACCGACCCGCCGGCGCAGCGGGTCACATGCCGGCGGGATCTTCTTCGGAGACGGCGGTGGCGGGGCCGGCTGCAGCGACGGCGGCGGAGGCGGCTGCTGACGCCGGGCCCGGGCCGCGGAGCTCAGCCGGCCCGCGGCGGGGGCGCCGGGAACCCACCGACGGCCTGCTCGTAGGTGTGGGCGACGCGCAGGACGGTGGCGTCGTCGAACCGCTTCCCGACGATCATCAGCCCGGCCGGGAGCCCGTCGACCAGTGCAGTGGGGACGGAGGCGGCGGGGTGCCCGGTCACGTCGAACGGTGCCGTGTTGCCGATCATCGACAGGGCGGTGGGCAGGTAGGTGTCCAGGGGTGCGTCGCGGCCGAGCAGCTCCCGGGCGGTGTAGGGCAGCGTGGGCATGACGAGCGCGTCGTAGGCGGTGAGCGCGTCGTCGTAGGCCCGGCGCAGGTCGAGGGCGAGGTTGCGGGCCATCGCGTAGTACTTCCCGCCGCCGAGCTCGAAGGTGTAGCGGCCGGAGAGCCCGACGAGCTTGACCGTCTTGGACAGCTCGGCGCCGCGGGTGATCCGCCCGGCGGCGTAGTGGGCGATCAGTTCGGGGTCGTAGAGGCCCGGGGAGTTCATGCCGTAGGCGTTGCCGTCGATCATCTGGAACGCCGCCCCCTCGGTGGCGATGACGTTCCAGACCGCCATCGCGTCGGCGTGCCAGGGGATGGAGACCTCCTCGGCGGCGAGCCCCGCCCCGCGCAGGACGGCGACCGCGTCCCGGACGGCGTCGTCGACGCCGGGATCGCTGACCGGGGTGCCGAAGCCCTCGGTGACGACCCCGATCCGCAGCCCGTCCGCGGGGTCGCCGAGGGCCGCGGCGTAGTCCACCGGGTCGATCGCGGTGGGCTGGCGGGGGTCGAGGCCGTCGACCCCCGCCAGGACGGTCAGCATCGCAGCGGCGTCGGCGACGGTGCGGGTCATCGGGCCGAGGTGGTCGATGGTCTGCTCGATGGGGAACGCGCCGGTGTAGGGCACCAGGCCGTGGGTGGGCTTGTGCCCGACACCGCCGCAGAACGAGGCGGGGATCCGGACCGAGCCGCCCTGGTCGCCGCCGAGGGCCAGGTCGACCGCCCCGGAGACGACGAGGGCGGCGCTGCCCGACGACGAGCCCCCGGCGTTGCGGGCGGGATCCCACGGGTTGCGCACCGGCCCGGGATGCGAGGTGAAGCTGCCCCCGGAGAAGCACAGGTCCTCGCAGACGGACTTGCCGGCGATCGTCGCCCCGGCGTCCAGCAGCCGGGTCACGACGGTGGCGTCCCGGCGCGGGACGAACCCCTCGACGGTGCGCGAGCCGTTCATCATCGGCACGCCGGCCACGGGCACGTTGTCCTTCACGGCCACGGTCCGGCCGGCGAGCGGGCCGCCTGCGGCCCCGGGGATCGAGGTCGTGACGTACCAGGCGCCGAGCGGGTTGTCGGCCGGCTCGGCCCACTTCCGGTCCGGCGGCGGTGGCGCGGTCGCGGTGTACAGCTCCTCGACCCGCTCGGAGGCGGTGAGCGTGGCGGCCACCGCGGGCCCGTACTCCGCGAGCTCCGTCTCGGACAGCCCGAACGCGAAGTGCTCGTTCAGAGCGGACAGGCGGGCGGGGTCGGGCGGCGGTATCGCCATCGGTGCACTCCTCGGAACGGGCCGGTTCCCCGACCGTAGGAGCGTCGCCGGAACCGCACTACCTCCGTGCGGGGGTAGCAGCCGCACCCCGTCCGGCGCGAGGCTCACCCCGAACCCCTGTCCCCGGTGCTGCCTGCCCCACTGTCGCGGCAGTGCCTCGAACCCCGCGCACGGAGTGATGGATGTCGAGCACCACGGAGGCCTACCGCGCAGCACGGGACGTGCTGCAGAACCTCGCGAGCGACTACGGGAAGGCGGTCACGGAGTTCGAGTGGCCCGACTTCGGTGATCGCTTCAACTGGGCGGTCGACTGGTTCGACGCCGTCGCCCGGGGCGTCGACCGGCCGGCACTGTGGATCGTCGAGGAGGACGGGTCGGAGGCCCGGTACTCGTTCGACGAGATGGCCCGCCGCTCGGACCAGGTCGCGGCGCACCTGGCCGCGCACGGCGTCGGCCGCGGCGACCGCGTGCTGATCATGCTGAACAACCAGGTCGAGCTGTGGGACGCGATGCTCGCGGTCATGAAGCTCGGCGCGGTGATCCTGCCGACGACCACGGCGCTCGGTGCGGCCGAGCTGGCCGACCGGATCGCGCGGGCCGACGCCCGGCACGCCGTCGTCAACGAGGCCGACGCCGCCAAGTTCGACGGCCTCGCCGGCACGCTCACCCGGTTCGTCGTCGGGGCCGCGGGGCCCGGCGCCATCCCGTTCCGGGACGCCTACACCCGCGACGCCGCGCCTGCGCCGCACCCCGGGACGGCGCCGTCGGACCCGCTGCTGCTGTACTTCACCTCCGGGACGACGAGCCGGCCCAAGCTGGTCGAGCACACCCAGGTGTCGTACCCGGTGGGGCACCTGGCGACGTCGTTCTGGGTCGCGGCGAAGCCCGGCGACGTGCACCTCAACATCTCCTCGCCCGGCTGGGCCAAGCACGCGTGGTCGTGCTTCTTCGCGCCGTGGATCGCCGAGGCGACGATCTTCGTCTACAACTACTCGCGGTTCGACCCCGCCTCGCTGCTCGAGCAGGTCCGGCGGGCGGGGGTGAACACGTTCTGCGCACCGCCGACGGTGTGGCGCATGCTGATCAAGGCCGACCTGTCCGGCGGTCCCGGCGCGCTGCGGGAGCTGCTGTCGGCGGGGGAGCCGCTCAACCCCGAGGTCATGGAGCAGATCCGGTCGGCGTGGGGGCTGACCATCCGCGACGGCTACGGGCAGACCGAGCTCACCCTCGCGGTCGGGAACGTGCCCGGCATGCCCGTCAAGCCCGGGTCGATGGGGCTGCCGCTGCCGGGGGTTCCGGTCGTGCTGGTCGACCCGACGACCGGGCGCCCGGGGAGCGAGGGCGAGATCTGCATCGACCTGGCCCGCCGCCCGATGGGGCTGATGACCGGCTACCGGGACGACGAGGAGCGCAACGCCGAGGCCATGGCGGGCGGCTATTACCACACGGGTGACGTCGCGTCGCGGGACGAGGACGGGTACATCTTCTACATCGGACGGACCGACGACGTGTTCAAGGCGTCCGACTACAAGATCTCCCCGTTCGAGCTGGAGAGCGTGCTGATCGAGCACCCGGCGGTCGCCGAGGCCGCCGTGGTACCGGCCCCCGACGAGCTGCGGCTCGCCGTCCCGAAGGCCTACGTCGCCCTCGCCGCCGGGTACGACCCGACCGGGGAGACCGCACGGGAGATCCTCCGGCACGCGCGCGAGAAGCTCGCGCCCTTCCAGCGGGTCCGGCGCCTGGAGTTCTTCGAGCTCCCCAAGACGATCTCGGGGAAGATCCGGCGGGTGGAGCTGCGGCGCCGCGAGGAGGACGCCGCCGCCGGCACGGGGACGGTCCACGAGTACCGCGACGACCAGTTCCCGGAGCTGAAGGCGAGCCGCTGAACGGGGCGGACCGGCCGTGCCCGCACACGTCGGGCACGGCCGGTCCGTGTGCTCAGGCCTGGGCCGACCGGCGCCGCTCCGAGGTCTGGTCCCGGACCGCGATCGGTGCCCCCGCGAGGTCCTCCTCGTTGCAGAGCAGCTTCAGCTCGTAGTAGACGGCGTCGGGGGCGTCGTCGTAGTCGAGATGGACGGCGATCACGTCGACGGGCTCGCCCAGCCACCGCTGGGTGTCGCGCAGCCAGGACGCGGCGCGTTCCAGTGCCGTGGGCAGATCGTTGTCACGGAACTGGACCGGACGGAACGGGACCTCACCGATCTCGTCGTGGCGATGCGCGGGACGTGGCAGGGCCTGAGCCAGCCCCGCGTCGTCGAGATCGAGCGCTACCGGGTTCTCACTCACACCCACAGGGTCCCCCGTCCCCCCACCCGCCCGCCAGGCGGGCCCGCCATCGGGGTATGGCCGGCTCAGGGCGAGGGGATCCGGACGACCCGGTCGTCACCGGCGGACGGGTCCCCGCGGCCGTCGGTGTTGCTGGTGACGATCCACGGCGTCCCGTCGGGGGCGACGACGACGTCGCGGAGCCGGCCGTAGGTCCCGGTGTGGAGCTCGACCGACGTCGCGGGGGCGGAGACCGGCACCGCGAACAGCCGCTCACCGCGCAGGTTCGCGACGAGGATCCGTCCCCGGTGGATGGCGATCCCGCTGGGGCTGGCGTCCGCGGGATCCCACTGCTGGACGGGGTCGACGTGCCCGGGCCGGCCGGCGATCCCCTCGACGAGGGGCCACCCGTAGTTCGCACCGGGTTCGATGACGTTCAGCTCGTCCCAGGTGTTCTGCCCGAACTCGCTGGCGAACAGCGTGCCGTCGTCGGCCCAGGCGAGGCCCTGCGGGTTGCGGTGCCCGTAGCTGTAGACCGGCGATCCCGGGAACGGGTTGTCGGCGGGGACGCCGCCGTCCGGGGTCAGGCGGAGGATCTTCCCGGACAGCGCACCGAGGTCCTGCGCGCTGTCGCGGTCGCCGGCGTCGCCGACCGTGGCGTACAGCATGCCGTCCGGGCCGAACGCGATGCGGCCCCCGTTGTGGTAGCTCGCCGACGGCAGGTCCGCCAGGATCGTCCGCGGCGGGCCCAGCCGGAGCGCGCCCGGGTCGCCGACCAGCGGGAACCGCTGGATGCGGTTGCCCTCCGCCGAGGTCGAGTAGGCGTAGAGCTCGCCCTGGTGCGTGGCGATCCCCAGCAGGCCGCCCTCGCCGACCGCGGTGACGCCCTCCACGGTGCCGACCACGCGCGCGCCGCCGGCCCCGTCGAGCTCGAGGATCCGCGCGGAGTCCCGTTCGCTGACCAGCGGGACGCCCCGGTGGAACGCGACCGACCAGGGAACGCCCAGCCCGCTCGCGACGGTGTCCGCGGCGGACGCCTGCGGGCGCGGCGCGGCCGGTGCACCCGGCCCGCGCGGCGGGTCCGCCGTGCACGCCGACACGGCCAGGACGGTCACCAGCGCGCCGACCACCGCGGCACACCGCGGCCGTCGACTCCCGGCACGTCGGTTCCGTGCGGTCACGTGTCCGTCCCCTTCCCGGGCCGCGGTCGGACGGCGTCCCCACGCCGACGTCCGGCCCGGACCCCATGATCCCCCCAGCTCGGGAAGATCCGCTGGTCGCCGCCGGCCTCGGGGGAAGCGGTCACACGACCCCGGCGACCGCGAGCGCGCCGTAGCCGGCAAGCCCGACCAGCAGCGTGGACAACGCACCGAGTGCCAGCCCGCGCCGTCCGGTCCGCAGCAATCCGCCGACGCGGACCCCGGTCCCGAGCCCGAACAGGGCCGCGGCGAGCAGCAGCGTCGTCGTACCCTGGGCGAGCTCGAGCACCGGCCCCGGCACCAGCCCGGTGCTGCGGACGGCCGCCATGGCCAGGAAGCCCAGGACGAACAGCGGGACCAGCGGGGGCCGCCTGCCCGCGGACCCACCGGACCGGCGCCGCTCGACCAGCCCGACACCGGCGACGATCGGGGCCAGCAGCACCACACGGGTCAGCTTGACCACGACCGCGACCGACACCGCCGCCGCGCCGGCCGGTGACGCGGCGGCCACGACCTGGGCCACCTCGTGCACGGACAGGCCCGCCCACGCACCGAGCGCGTGCGGCCCGAGCCCGGCGCCGGTGCCGACGAGGGGGACCGCGGCGATCGCCGCGCTGCCGTAGAGCGTCACCAGCCCGATCCCGGTCGCGACGTCCTCGCGGTCGCTGTCGGTGACGCTGTCCATCGCCGCGATCGCGGACGCACCGCAGATCGAGAAGCCGGTCGCGATCATGAGTGTGAGGCCGCGGGATACCCCGAGCAGCCGCCCGAGCAGCAGGGTCCCGGCGAAGGTCACCAGCACGGTGCCGACCACCGCGAGCACCACGGCGGTGCCCAGGCCGGTCAGCTGGTCGAGCCCGAGCTGGAGCCCGAGCAGGACGACGCCGGCCCGCAGGAACCGGCGCGTCACCCACTGCAGGCCGGGCTGCGCGGGACCGGGCAGGCGCGGCCCGGCCAGCACCCCCAGCACCACGGCGGCGGTGAGCGCGCCGACCGCGGGGACGACCGAGGTGACCGCCCAGGAGACGGCCGTCCCCGCGACGACGAGGAGGAGACCCGGGACGAGCCCGCCGATGCGGCGCCCCCGCTCCGTCCCGGGATCCGACGTTGTCGCCATGCCCACCACGGTCCCGGCCTCCCGGCTCGTCCGGTAGCCGTCGAATCGGCCGCACGTCATAACATCCGGGAATGGAACCGCTGCCGGACGTCGGGTCGCTGCGGCTGCTGGTGCTCGTCGCCCGGCGCGGCAGCATCAGCGCGGCGGCCGGGGAGTCGGCCCTCAGCCAGCCCGCGGTCAGCAAGCGGCTGACCGCGCTGGAGCGCGAGCTCGGCGTGCGGCTGCTGCACCGCAGCCGCCGCGGATCCGTGCTCACCGAGGCCGGCGAGCTGGTCTCCGGATGGGCCGAGCGGGTCCTCGACGAGCTCTCGGTGCTGGTCGAGGGCACCCGGGCACTGCGCCGCGAGGCCGCGGGCCAGCTGACGGTGGCGGCCAGCCTGACGGTCGCCGAGCACCTCCTGCCGATCTGGCTCGGGGAGCTCCGCCGGTCCGATCCGGATCTCCACGTCGGGCTTCAGGTCACGAACTCGACGCGGGTGTGCGAGCTGACCCGGGACCAGCTCGTCGACGTCGGGTTCATCGAGTCGCCGCACGGCTCCACGGGGCTGCGGTCCCGGGTCGTCGCGCGGGACCGGCTCGTCCTCGTCGTGGCGCCCGGCCACCGGTGGACCCGCCGCCGGCGCCCGGTGGACGTGGCGGAGCTGGCGGGCACACCGATCATCAGCCGGGAGCGGGGCTCGGGCACCCGGGAGACCCTCGAACGGGCGGTGGCCCGGGCCGGGCACCGGCTCGTGCCGCCGCTGCTCGAACTCGGGTCCAGCACCGCGATCCGCAGCACGGTCCTCGGCGGCGGCGGTCCCGCCGTCCTGAGCGAGCTGGTCGTCGGCGGCGACCTCGCGACCCGCGCGCTGGTCGAGGTGCCGACCGAGGGGATCGACCTCTCCCGGGTGCTGCGCGCGGTGTGGCCCGCGGCCGTCCGCCCGTCCGGACCGGCCGCGAGCCTCATCGGGTGTGCCCTGCGGTCGTGACGACCCGTGAGCCGGGCGCCTCGAGGAGGACGCGTGCGGCGGGCCGGTCCCGCCGGCTCAGGTGAGCAGGGCCCGGACCGCGGTGGCGTCCGGCGCCGCGAGTGCACGCGCCGCCAGCTCGCGGGCCCCCGCCACGTCGACGGACCGGACCGCCTGCTTGATCCCGGCTGCAGCGGCCGGGGCGACGCTCAGCTCGCGGACCCCCAGCCCGACCAGCAGCGGGACCGCGGCCTCGTCCCCTGCGAGCTCGCCGCACACCGCGACCAGCAGGTCCGGCCCGGCCACCGCCCCCGCCGCGGCGACCAGGGCGAGCACCCCGGGGTCCAGCGGGTCCGCGAGCGCGGCGAGGGCCTCGTTGCCGCGTTCGGCGGCCAGCGCGTACTGGGTGAGGTCGTTCGTCCCGATGGACAGGAAGTCGACGTGCGGGGCGAACGCGGCGGCCTTCAGCGCCGTCGCGGGCACCTCCACCATGATCCCCACGCGCAGGCCGTCGGGCTGCCCGCGGTCGACGCCCGCCACCGCCCGGTCCAGCAGCTCGCGGGCCGCGATCAGCTCGGACAGCGTGCCGACCATCGGGAACATGACGTCGACCGGGTGGTCGTGCGCGACCCGGACGATCGCCTCGAGCTGCTCGGCCAGCAGGTCCGGCCGGGCCAGCGCCAGCCGGATGCCCCGCATCCCGAGGAACGGGTTCGCCTCCGGGGCCACCGGAAGGTACGGCAGCGGCTTGTCCCCGCCGACGTCGAGGGTGCGCAGGGTGATCCGCCGCCCGCCCATCGCCTCGGCGATCGCCCGGTAGGCCTCCTCCTGCTCGTCGACGGTGGGCGGCCCGGACCGGTCGAGGAAGCAGAACTCGGTCCGCACGAGGCCGGCGAGGTCGGCGCCGACCGCGTCGGCGGCGTCCGCCGCGGAACCGAGGTTCGCGCCGACCAGCACCGTCGTGCCGTCGGCGGTGACGGCCGGCTCACCGGCGTGCGCGAGTGCCTCGGTGCGCCGGCGCCGCAGCACGTCGGCGCGGTCGCGGAACGCGGCGAGGGTGACCTCGTCCGGGTCGACGGACACCTCGCCGGTGGTGCCGTCGAGCGCGACGGTGCTGCCGTGGCGGACACCCGCCACCAGCGACGCGGCTCCGACGACGGCCGGGATCCCGCGGGCGCGCAGCAGGATCACGCTGTGCGCGGTGGGGCTGCCGTGGGCGAGCAGGACCCCGGTGGTCACCGACGGGTCCAGCTCGGCGGCCCGGGCCGGGGTGAGATCGTCGGCGACGAGCACGCCGTCGGCGTCGACGCCCTCGGTCGTGCGCCCGCCGAGCCCGCGCAGCACCTGGTCCCGCAGGTCGCGGACGTCCGCCGCGCGGGCCCGCAGGTAGTCGTCCGGCGCGGTCTCGAACCGCTGCGCGACGTCCTCGACGCCGTCGGCCCAGGCCCGGGCCGCGTCCTCGCCCGCGTCGATCCGGGCCGTGACGGCGCCGGTGAGGTCGGGGTCGTCGAGCAGCAGCAGCTGCGCGTCGAAGATGGCGGCCTCCCCGGCCCCGATCTCGCGCGCCGCCCGGTCCCGGACGGCACCCAGCGCGGCACGCACCTGCCGGAACGCCTCCTCCAGCCGCGCGCGCTGCGCGGGCGGCGCACCGGGGTGCGGCGCCGGCACGGCGACGACGGCGGGGCCGAGCAGGCACGCCGGGCCGATCCCGACACCCGGGGACGCGGGCAGCGGGCCGCCGGCCCAGGTCACCGGGGCGGGCTGCGGGGCCGGTTCCCCGCCCTCCGTTCCTTCCTCGCCGAACCGGTCGCGGGCCAGGTCCAGCAGCGCCCGGACGGCGGCGTCCGCGTCCGGGCCCCCGGCGAGGACCTCGACCTCGTGGCCCTGCAGCGCGCCGAGCGTGGCCACCCGCGACAGGCTCGTCGCGGGGACCTCCGCGGTGCCGAGGGTGTGGTTGCGCAGCCGGACGTCCGCATCCAGCCCGCGCACGGCCTGCACGACCCGCGCGGCCGGCCGGGCGTGCAGCCCGTGCGGAACGGACACCGTGAACCGCGCGGAGGCGGTAGCACCGGTCGCCGGCCCGGCGGTGTCATTCGCGCCCGCCCCCGCCCCCGCCCCGGCCGCGCCGGCGCCCGGGGCGTCGTCGCCGAGGTGCGACCGCTTGGCGTCCAGCGCGTGCGCGGCCTCGGCGGCGACCTCCGCGGCCCCGCCCCCGCCCGCGGCCGTGACCGCCGCCGTGACCAGGCCCTCGACCAGCGGCGCGGGGCACAGCAGCACCCGGTCGCGGAGCTCGTCGTCGAGGAGCTCGAGGGCCGTCTCGGCGGACAGCACGGCGCTGCCGAGATCCATGAGCACCACGACGCCGTCGCCGGAGTCGGCCCGGGCCACCGCGGTACCGATCGTGACGGCGTCGGTGCCGAACCCGCCGCTCTCGGTGCCGGCGGCACACTCGATCGACGGCTCCGGGGCCATCTCGACGGCGAGCGCGACCGCGGCCTCCGCGAGCGCGCGGCTGTGCGAGACGACGACGATGCCGACCGTCATGCCCGATCACCCGGCGAGCGTGTCGGCGGCGGTGGCGATCAGCAGCGCGGCGGACGTCGCGCCGGGATCCTGGTGCCCGGCGCTGCGCTCGCCCAGGTAGCTGGCCCGCCCCTTGCGGGCGACCATCGGGGTGGTGGCGTCCCGGCCCCGCTCGGCGGCCACGGCCGCGTCCCGCAGCGCCTCGGCCAGCGGCCGGCCCGCGGCGACGGCCTCGGCCAGCGCGGCGACGGCGGGGGACAGGGCGTCGATCATCGTCTTGTCGCCCGGCTCGGCCTTGCCCCGCGCGGCGACGCCGTCCAGGCCGGCACGCAGGCACGCGGAGAACCCGGCCGGGCCGAGCCCGGCGGACCCGGCCGCGGTGGCCATGCGCAGGAACAGCGTCCCGTACAGCGGGCCGCTGGCCCCGCCGACGCTGCGGACCAGCGCCATCCCGGTCCGTTTGAGGACGGCCGCCGGGTCCCCGCCCGCCGCACCGTCCAGTTCGGCCACGACGGCCTGCATCCCCCGGTCCATGTTGGCCCCGTGGTCGGCGTCGCCGATCTCCGCGTCGAGCGCGGTGAGCGCGTCCTTCTGCTCGGCGATCGCGGCGGCGAACGCCCGCAACCAGCGGCCCAGCGCGTCCGCGTCGATCGTGGTGTCCGGCAAGGCGGTCACATCCCCCAGCGCAGCGCCGTCGTCGACACGGGAGCGTCCCAGAGGGACAGCAGCTCGTCGTCGGCCCGGAGCAGGGTCAGCGAGCACCCGGCCATGTCCAGGCTCGTGACGTAGGAGCCCACCAGGCTGCGGGCCACGCTCACGCCGGCCTTGTCGAGCAGCGCGGCGATCTCGCCGTACATCAGGTAGAGCTCGAGCAGCGGGGTGCCGCCCATGCCGTTCACCAGCACCAGCACGCCGCCGGAGCCGGTGAAGTCCAGATCGGACAGGACCGGTTCGACCAGCATCTCGGCGATCTCGCCCGCCGGGGCGATCGGCACCCGGCGCCGGCCGGGTTCGCCGTGGATCCCGATGCCGACCTCGATCTCGTCGTCGGGCAGGTCGAACGTGGGGCTGCCCTTGGCCGGCACGGTGCACGACGTGAGGGCCATGCCCATGCTGCGGGAGCCGGCGTCGACCCGCCGGGCGATCCCGGCGACGCCGGCGAGGTCGCGGCCCTGCTCGGCGGCGGCCCCGGCGATCTTCTCGACGAACAGGGTCGCGCCGACGCCGCGCCGGCCCGCGGTGTAGAGGCTGTCCTGGACGGCGACGTCGTCGTCGACGACCACCGACTCGACGGGGACCCCGGACTCGGCGGCGGCCATCTCGGCCGCCATGTCGAAGTTCATGACGTCGCCGGTGTAGTTCTTGACCACGTGCAGCACGCCGGCGCCGCCGTCGACCGCGGTGGTCGCCGCGAGCATCTGGTCGGGTACCGGGGAGGTGAACACCTCACCGGGGCAGGCGGCGTCGAGCATGCCGGGACCGACGAAACCGCTGTGCAGCGGCTCGTGCCCGGTGCCGCCGCCCGACACGATGCCGACCTTGCCCCGCACCGGGGCGTCGGCCCGCTGCACCACCCGGTTCACGTGGTCGACCCGCAGCCGGCCGGGATGGGCCCTGGCCAGGCCGACCAGGGCCTCGGCGACGACGTCGGCCGGGTTGTTGACGAGCTTCTTCATCCGGGCTCCTCCTTGCCGGGTCCAGGCACGAGTGTCGCCGTCCCGGCCGCCGTCGGCCAGTGCCCGTCGACGCCGGTCCGCAGGGTGCGCCGTCAGAACGCGCCGGGGAGCACCAGGATCCCCCACGCGGCCACCGGGCCGAGGCCGACGATCGCGCACGTGTAGCCGATGATCTGCCGGTAGAAGCGGGCCCGGTCCACGCCGCGCGCGTTCGCCAGGACCAGCGCACCGTTGGTCGAGAACGGCGACACGTCGACGATCGTGGTGGAGATCGCCATCGCCGCGACGACGCCGGCTGCCGGGAGCGAACCGGTCAGCAGCAGCGGGATCGCCATCGGGATGACCGCGGTCAGGATCGCGGTCGAGGACGCGAACGCCGAGGTGACGCCGACGACCAGGCAGAGGACCAGCGCGACCACGAGCGGGACGCCCATGCCGACGGCGCCCTCCGAGACCCACTCGATGGTCCCCGCGTGCTCCAGCACGCCCACGTAGGTGACCATGCCGGCGACCAGCAGGATCGTCGGCCAGCTGATGCCGTCGATCGCCTTGCCGAGGTTGTCGCGGTCCATGAGGCCGAGGACGGCGCCCGCGGCCAGGGCGAGGAACCCGATCTGCAGGTGGAACGCCAGGGCCCCGACGACCAGCCCGACCAGCGCGAGCAGGGTGGCGCGCTGCTGCCAGGTCACGACGCGGCGCTCGGTACGGACCAGGGTCGCCACGCCACCGCCGCCTGCCGGGAGGGCGCCGTCGTCGTCGGACCCGGGCCGTTCGACGAAGCTCTCCTCGCCCCGGCGACGGAGCAGCACGTAGGTGATCGCGGCCAGCAGGCTGTTGAACAGCAGGCTCGAGAAGAACAGCACCGCGGCCGAGACGGCGAGGCCGGACTCGCCGACGATCCCGAACACCAGCGCACCGGAGACCGCCATCGGGGAGAACGCCCCGGCGTGCGCGCCGCAGATGACCATCATCCCGATCATCAGCGGGCTGATCCGGTACCGGAAGGCGAAGCTCATCCCGACCGGGACCAGCAGCGCCACGGCGGCCGGGGTGAAGGTCCCGAGCGCGGTCAGCACCGCGGCGACGACGAACAGCACCCAGGGCACGAGGATCGCGCGGCCGCGCACCAGGCGGATCCCGGCCTCGACGAGCAGGTCGATCGTCCCGTTCAGCTTCGCCACCGAGAACAGGTAGGTGACACCGACGACGGTGACGAACAGCGAGACGGGAAAGCCTTCGAAGATCTCCTTCTCCTCGAGGCCGAGCATGAACGTGCCGACCAGGAAGGAGGCGACGAAGGCGAGGATCCCGATGTTGA
The DNA here is from genome assembly GCF_014267175.1 of Pseudonocardia sp. C8. NCBI lineage: Bacteria > Bacillati > Actinomycetota > Actinomycetes > Pseudonocardiales > Pseudonocardiaceae > Pseudonocardia > Pseudonocardia sp. C8. The sequence goes on along the minus strand of NZ_JACMTR010000002.1, from coordinate 3,922,928 downwards.
TCGGCAGGATCGTCGCGATGACGAACATTCCGGCCAGGACCAGGACGGAGAGCAGTTGGGGCGACATCATTGTCCTTCGGTTCGGTTGCGGTCCGGGTCCGCGGCGCGGCGGTCGGTCTCCGCCGCGCCGCGTCGATTGTCAGGCTGCGGTGACCGCGGAGGGAACGGTTGCGGCGTTCTCGTCGCCGGGCAGGGCCAGGACGGCGTCGGCGAGCCGCCGGACGGTCCGCCGGACGGCGACGGCCGGGCGGCCGTCGTAGCTCCCGGTCCGGGTGACGACGACCCCCGCCGGGGTGTCGAGGAGCAGGTCGTCATGCAGATCGTCACGGTCCGCGGACCCGGACCCGTCGAGCACGGTGCCGGGGGTCCGGGCCGCCATCGTGAGCGCGATGCTGCCGGTGACCGCGAGCGCGGGGTGCGCCCGGCCCATCGAGAGCATGCGGACGGTGACGTCCGAGAGCCCGGGCGTCCCGGGTGCGACGAGGGCGAGCTTCGGTGTTGCCCGGGCGGCGTCCTCGGCGGAGGCAGCCAGGCCCATCCGGACGGCACCGGCCCGGCGGATGCGGTCCAGCCGGTCGAGCAGCCGGGGCGTCCCGTCGATCTCGGTGGGGGACTCGTGGCCGGTCAGCCCGACCGCGGCCGCGGGCACGACGACGAGCGGGGCCCCGGCATCGACCAGGGTGGCGGGCACGCCGTCGAGATCGTCGAGGCACCGGCCGGAGGGCAGGAGGCACCCGGTCGTCCGGCCCGCCGGGTCGACGAACCACATCCGGACGCCCAGGCCGGGCCGCGGGACCCCGGGGATCCGTTCGTCGCCGTCCTCGACCACCTGCCCGACCGGGGTCGGGACCTCCAGCACGATGCACTGGCCCGTGTTGGTGTTCTGCACCCGCACGGTGGTGACGTCCCCGGCCGGCACGACCCAGCCGCGACGCAGCGCGTACGGGCCGACGACCGCCGAGCAGTTGCCGCAGTTGCTGGTCCAGTCCACCCGACCCTCACGGATGCCGACCTGGGCGAACGTGTAGTCGACGTCGACGCCCGGGCTGGCGCTCGGCGCGAGCAGCACGGCCTTGCTGGTGGTCGACGTCGCCCCGCCGATGCCGTCGACCTGGCGCGGATCCGGACTGCCGTACAGGCGGAGCAGGATCTCGTCGACGCCGCGGCCGGGCACGGCCAGCGACTGACGGTCGAACACCCAGCACTTGCTGGTGCCGCCACGCATCCACGTGGCCGGGATGTCTCGCACAGCTGCTCCTCCGAGAGTGGACGGCCGCCGGGTGCCGTCGTGGTGTGGGGCAACGGTGACCCGGAGGAGCGTGCAGCACAATCGCGACTATCTGCATGCATCTTCATCGATGCTTCATGCTCGGTCGGCCGGCATCGGGCCGCTTTCCGAGGCGGGGGTCGATAACCTCGATGCCAAGGGTGAAGTACGAGTGCACGCCCATGGCACAATCCGACACTCGGCTGTGCACACCACAGCGGATCGGAGGCGCTCGTGCTGGACGTCCGGCGGCTCGCGTTGCTCGCGGCCGTGCTCGACTCGGGGTCCATGACGGCGGCCGCCGAGCAGCTCGGGTACTCGCCGTCGGCGGTCTCGCAGCAGCTGCGGCGACTCGAGATCGAGGCGGGGCAGCCGCTGCTGCACCGCCAGGCACGCGGGGTGCGGCCGACCGAGGCCGGCACGGTGCTCGCCGGCCACGCCCGGCACGTGCTGCGCCGGCTGGAGGCGGCGGAGGCGGATCTCGCCGAGCTGGCGGGGCTCCGGCGGGGGACGCTCGCGATCGGCACGTTCCCGACCGTCGCGAGCGCCCTCATGCCCCCGGTCGTGAGCCGGTTCCGGCGGCAGTTCCCCGACATCCGGCTCGACGTCCGCAGCGCCCGGTTCGACGAGCTGGTGGCGATGCTGGAGACCGGGCGCGTCGGGCTCTCGCTGCTGTGGGACTACGAGTGGGACCGGGTCGACCCCGGCGCGTTCTCGCTCACGCCGCTGCTCGACGACCCGACCGTGCTCGTCGTCGCCGAGGACCACCGGCTCGCCCGGCGCCGGCACACGACGATGGCCGAGCTGGCAGGCGAGGACTGGATCGTCCGCGCGCACGACCATCCGGTCGCGGAGGTGCTCGAACGGAGCTGCCGTGCCGCCGGGTTCTCGCCCCGGATCGCCTTCGAGGCGAACGACTACCAGGAGGCCCAGGCGATGGTGAGCGTCGGCGTCGGGGTGGCGCTGGCGCCACGGACCGCGGTCTCCGCGCCGCGGCCGGACGTCCGCGTGCTCGGCCTCGGCCGGGATGCGCCGTCGCGGCGGGTGCTGGTCGCGCACCGGCCGGAGCGGCTGTGGGCGCCCGCCGAGCGGGCGATGCACCAGATGCTGGTCGAGGTGGCCCGCGAGTACCAGACCAGGGCATGAGCCGGGCCCGCCGCGCGCACGCGACGGGCCCGGCCCACGGACGGGTGCTATCCGCCCATCCCGGGCATCCCCGGCATGGCCGGCAGCGCCGGCTGGGCGGCGAACAGGTCGAGGTACATCCCGCCGGCGACGAGCAGGCCGAGCACGCCGAGCAGGAGCCCGCCGAGCGCGACCGGGCGCGCCCAGGACGGCGCGCCGGGCTTGCGCGCGGGGCCGAGCAGCAGGATGGCGCCGACGGCCACGGCGATCAGCGCGACGACGCCGTTCACCAGCGCCGCGGTGTGCCACGGCGTGCCGTAGAACGCCTCGATCTGGTTACCGGGCATGCCGGTCGCGGCGTCGATCTGGCCGATCAGCTGCGCGCGGTCGCGCAGCATCTCGGTGACCGGGGTGCCGGTCAGCGAGGCGAACCCGAGCCCGGCGCCGACGACCGCGCCGCCGCCCGCGACGGCACCGCCCGAGCCCGCGGCCGCCCCGGCGGCCGGGGTGTGGCGCTCGGCGACGGCCGTGGCGGTGGTGGTGCTTCCGGTCGTGCTCCCGGTGGTGGTCGTGGCCTCGGCTCCGTCCGAGGCGCCGGGGCTCCGGTCGGTCGTCCCGGCGTCGCCGGCGGGCGCGTCGGGCGTGGTGTCGGTGGTGGCCGCAGCGGTCGAACCCGTGTCCGTGCCGTCGGTGCCGGCCGCCTCCGTCTCGGCCGGGGTGGTCTCCGTCTCTCGGGTCGTCTCGGTAGCCATGGCCCGCACCGTACGTGAGCGGACGAGCCGCTCCACGGGCCCCCTACCTGGGCGAACGTCGGTACTGACCGTCAGCCGGTGAGCACGTCGTAGCCGGTGGTCACCAGCCGGCCGGCGACGTCGAGCCGGATCCGCGGGGTGGACGGCACGACCGCCACGACCGGCCCGTCAGGGGTGCCGAGGCCACGCAGCACCGCGCCCGCCCGCTCGAGCACCGCCCGGACCGGGTGCCCGGGACCCGTCATCGACAGGCACACCCGCTGCCGGCGAGGGGGCGTGGCCCGGGGAACGGTCCAGTGCAGGACCAGGGCGCCGGGCGGCACCGCGGCTGCCGGCGCGTCCTCGGCCGTCATCGCGACGGTCGCGTACCAGATGCCCAGCGCGGCCAGCTCGTCGTCGCCCGCGACGGCGAGGAAGACCAGGTCGCGGGCGAGCCCGTACGTCGTGGCCGGCATCGTCATCGGGGGCCTCCGTCCGGTGTCCGCACCGACGGTAGGCCGCCCGCCCCCAGGAAGAGCCCAGCCGAGGGCAAACGGACGGTAAACCGCTACGGCAACGGGTCGAGGGGCAGCAGCAGCGTCACCACCGACGGCGAGCGGCGGGCGGTGAGCCGGCCGCCCTCGGCCTCGGCCAGCCGGCGGGCCAGCCCGACCCCGAGACCGCCCCGGGACCCGGCCAGGTCCTCCGGTGCGACGCCGGGGCCCTCGTCGGCGACGTCCAGCGCGACCGCGTCCGGGCCCGCCTCCCGGGCGGTGACCGTCACCGTGCCCGCGCCGTGCTGCAGCGCGTTGTCCAGCAGCACGGCGACGATCTGCCGGACCGCCGCCGCGGACGCCGGCGGGTCGGGCAGGTCCGGCGGCCGGGACGTGCGGAACTTCCGGCCGTCGCCGGCGAGCCGGCCGGTCCACTCCGCCTCGGCCTCGGTGAGCAGCCGCCGCAGGTCCACCGGCACGGCGCCGCTGCGGCGCTCCCGGGCGAGCAGGAGCAGCTCGTCGATCGTGCGTTCCAGCCGGTCGATCGAGGCCAGCCCGTCGGTCACGGTGGCCCGGTCCAGGCCGTCCGGACGGTCCAGCGCGGACTCCAGCCGGAGCCGCAGGCCGGCGAGCGGCGTGCGCAGCTGGTGCGACGCCTCGGCCGAGAACGCCCGCTCGCGGGCCAGCAGGTCGTCGAGCCGTTCGGCGGTGTGCCCGAGCGCGGTGCCCACCTGGTCGACCTCCGGCATCCCGGTCGGTGCCGGCCGCACCCCGAAGTCGCCCGCGCCGAGCCGGTCCGCGTCCCGGGCGAGATCCTCCAGCGGCCGGGCCATCCGCCGGGCCAGCCGCCGGGCGAGGAGCCACACCGCGACCAGCACGAGCCCGGCCAGTGCCAGCATCCCCAGCCACACCGGGACCAGGCCGGCGAGCACCGCGCTGCGGGATCCCGCCACCCGGACCACGGCGATGACGTCCTCGCCGTCGCGCACCGGGGCGACCACGACGAGCTCGCCGGGCGGCGCCGAGACGAGCCCGCGGCGCAGCACCCGGCCGACCTCCTCGTCGCCGGCCGGCGGGCCGTCGCCGGCGAGCAGGCGGGCGTCCTCGTCGTACAGGGCGACGGCGGCGAGGCCGTCCTCGCGCGGCAGCCGGTCCGGGACCCGGTCGTGGTCGAGGTCGTCGTAGACGTTCCGCGCGGTGATGTCCGCGAGCCGTTGCAGCGAGCCGAGCTCCCGGGCCGTCGCGAACTCGGCCAGGCCGGCGGCGAGCGGGACCCCGAACAGCACCAGCGCGACCGCGGCGGCCACCAGCGCCATCCGCACGATCCGCTGTCTCACGGCAGCTCGAGCCGGTAGCCGTGCCCGCGCAACGTCGTGATCACCGGGACCCGGCCCGAGGTGTGCGCGGCGAGCCGCCGCCGCACGGCTGCCACGTGCACGTCCAGGGTCTTCGTCGAGCCGAACCAGTGCTCGTCCCAGACGTCGGCCATCAGCACCTCCCGGCTCAGCGCCGTCCCGGGGTCGCGGGCGAGCCGGGCCAGCAGGTCGAACTCGCGGGCCCGCAGCTCCAGCTCCCGCCCGGCCACCGACGCCCGCCGGGCACCGGTGTCGACCCGCAGGTCCCCGACCTCGAGCACGCCCGCCCGCTCGCCCCCGGCCCGCCGCAGGTGGGCCCGGACCCGGGCCAGCAGCTCGCCGAGCCGCACCGGCTTGGTGAGGTAGTCGTCGGCGCCGGCGTCCAGGCCGAGCACGACGTCCATCTCCGCGGCCCGCGCCGTGAGGATCACGACGACGGTGTCCGGGTGCAGCGCCCGGATCCGCCGGCAGACCTCGACGCCGTCGAGGTCGGGGAGGCCGAGGTCGAGCAGCACCAGGTCGAACCCGTTCCGCGCGGCCGCGTCGAGCGCGGGGCCGCCGGCCTGTTCCCACCGGGCCGTGTAGCCGTGGGCGGTGAGGCTGCCCAGCAGGACGTCACCGATCGTGCGGTCGTCCTCGACCAGCAGGATCCGTGCGCTCATCGGTGCGGTCCCCGGTTCTCGTGCCTGTGGGCGGGATCCATCGTGCCCGGTCGCGGCCCACCGGTGAACTCCCGTCGATCCGGGCCGGTCGCACGATGCCGCGGCACCACCGCCGACGTCCGGACCGAGCCCCGGCAGGGAGGGACGGCAGTGCTACAGCCTGGTCAGCACGTCGAAGTCGTAGCCGTCGGCCCGGGCGAGGTGGACGGCCTGGCGGCCCTGGTCGAGGGTTCCGCTGCTGAGGGTCACGGTGCCGCGGGGGCCTTCGTAGGAGACCGGGGTCTCCGCGTTCGCCGCTGCGATGTCCGCGGTCCGGGTGGATCCGGCCGCGGCGGTGAGCGAGACGAGGGCGAGGACGCCTTCGTAGCAGGACTCGGCGGCGTTGTTGAGCGCGGGCGCGTCCGGGCCGTGGCGGTGGACGTAGGCGGACATGAAGTCGAGTGCCGAGGCGGTGGCCAGGGAGTTGAAGTAGGCGGCGGCGACGTAGAGGTCGGCGGTGCCTTCGGCGCCGGTGGCGAGCAGCATGTTCTCTTCCATGAGCGGGGTGAAGCGGGGCATGACGGTGTCGAGGCCGGCTTCGGCGAACTGGCGGTTGAACATGACGGCGTCCTGGCCGACGAGCAGCATGAGGACGCCGTCGGCGTCGCTGCGGGCGATGTCGACGAGGGTGGTGGTGAAGTCGCGGCAGCCGTAGGAGACGAAGGCTTCGTGGACGACCTCGATCCCGGCGGTGCGGGCGTAGTCGCGGATCCGGGTGGCGGTGCGGCGGGGCCAGACGTAGTTGGCGCCGACCAGTGCCCAGCGGTGGACGGCGGCGTGGTCGCGCATCCAGGTCAGGGCGGGGGCGATCTGCAGGGCGGGGACCTCGCCGCTGGTGTAGACGCCGGTGGGGATGGGGCCGCCTTCGTAGAGGGAGGTGTAGACGTAGGGTGCGCGGCCGCGCAGGACGGGAGCGAGTGCCTCGCGGACGCTGGAGATGTGCCAGCCGGTGACGGCGTCGAGGCGGCGGCGTTCGAGCAGGTCGTGGACGGTGCGGCGGATCTCGGGCAGGGGTGCGCCGGCGTCGACGACCTCGAACACGAGCTCGCGGCCGAGTACGCCGCCGGCGGCGTTCACCTCGGCCGCGGCGAGCTCGGCGACCGCCTCGCAGGACGGTCCGAAGATCCCGCCCGGTCCCTGCAGCGGGATGGCGAGCCCGACGCGAAACGGCTCCTCCACGCGGACCTCCTCGTCCTGGTGAGCGAGCTGGAATCACACACGTCCATATGAAACTATCCCGAGTGTCGGCCGGGAAGGCAAGGCCGGGACCGAGGAGGCAACGGGGTGGCGGTGGACGGACCGAGCGCGACCGAGCTCGCCCGCCTGGTGGCGGACCGGGCGTTCGCGTGCGAGCGGGCGATCCAGGGCGTGGTCGCTCCGGCGGGCCTGACGGTCGAGCAGTGGTGGGTCCTGCACCACCTCGCGGGCGCCGAGGCCGCGCCGATGTCCGACCTGGTGACGGCCTGCCGGGCCCCGGCGCCGACCACGACCCGGATCGTCGACAAGCTGGTCGAGAACGCCCTCGTGCACCGGGGGCTCGACGGCATGGACCGGCGCCGGGTGCTCGTGCGGCTCGCCCCGCGGGGCCGGGAGCTGGTCACCGTGCTCGCGGAGCAGGTCGAGGCCGCGCTCGACGCGCAGTTCGAGGGCCTCGCCCCGTGGCAGGCGGGCGCGCTGGAAGCCGTGCTGCGCGAACCATGAGCGCGTTGACATACTTCCATTTGGAAGTATGGTCGTCGTCACCTACCCCTACGGAGGACGACGATGTCTGCAGGTCCCATCGATTTCACGAAGTCCGGTGTGTCCCGGTTCCCGGACCGGGATCTGGGTGTGCCGCGGTATCGCTGCGAGGTCGGCGTGCCGTTGGCCGAGCAGCGGGAGCTGGGGCACAACCGGTGGCACCCGGACATTCCGCCGCTGCACGAGCTCGGTCCCGGGGACGAGATCATCCTGGAGGCCGGTGGTTACGACGACTACCAGCTGCAGGATGTCGATGATGATCAGGACATCCGGGACTTCGATCTGACCCGGACCCATCCGATGGCCGGTCCGGTCCGGGTGGACGGGGCCGAGCCGGGTGATCTGCTGGTGGTCGACGTGCTGGATGTGCAGCCGTTGTCGGGGATCGGATACTCGAACATCCTGCCCGGGATGGGTGGGCCGCTCGCGTCGTGGTTCCCGCAGGGCTACAAGACGGTGTGGGATCTGCACGGGTTGTTCGCGACCAGCCGGCAGATCCCCGGGGTGGAGATCCCGGCGTTGTCGCATCCGGGGGTGATCGGGGTGGCGCCGTCGATGGAGCTGCTCGAGACCTGGAACGCGCGGGAGGACCCGCTGATCGCCGAGGGGCTGGCGGCTCCGCGGGCGGAGGCGACCTCGACCGCGGTGCTGCGGACCCTGGAGGGGGCGGAGTGGGAGCGGGTCGCGGCGACCGCGGCCCGGACGGTGCCGCCACGGGAGAACGGCGGGAACCTCGACATCAAGAACCTCTCGCGCGGGTCGCGGGTGTACTTCCCGGTGTTCGTCGAGGGTGGGTTGTTCTCGACCGGTGACTTCCACTTCGCCGAGGGCGACGGCGAGATCACCTGGAACGCGATCGAGATGGACGGTGCCGGCTGGTACCGGTTCAACGTGATCAAGGACGGGATGGCGCGCTACGGCGTGCGGACGCCGATGCTGCGGCCCTCGCCGGTGGATCCGAACCTGGGTACCCGGTACCTGAGCTTCACCGGGCTGTCGGCCAAGGGGACCGAGCAGAAGTACATCGACGCCACGATGGCGGCCGTCGACGCCGTCGAGCAGGCGATCGACTACCTCGGCACGTTCGGGTACTCACCGGAGCAGGCGTACACGATCATCTCGGTCGCGCCGTGCGAGATGCACATCGGGGGGATCGTCGACATCCCGAACGCCGCGGTGACGTTGAAGGTCCCGCTGGACATCTTCGACAAGGACATCCTGCCCCGGTAGGTCCGTGCGGTCCCGGCGGGGGCGGAGCACCGCCCTCGCCGGGACCGGCCGGTGTGCATCGCGCCGGCACGGGGGTCGTTGACGCGTCGCTTTGAAGCGCTCTAAGCTTGTTTGAAGCGCTTCAAAGCTCAGCCGGTGAGCGCATCCGACGACGTATGACCCCCGGAGGACGCGATGGCCGCACCCACCGCCGTCGAGTACGACCCGTTCGACCCGGACTTCTACCCGACCGACCCGTTCGCGGTGTACCGGTGGATGCGGAACGAGGCGCCCGTCCACCACAGCGAGCGCTACGGCTGGTACGCCCTGACCCGGTTCGACGACGTCCGGGCCGCCATCACCGACGCGGACACGTTCCGCAGCTTCGAGGGCATGGACATCGACGACTCGCGCCTCGAGCACGTCCCGCCGGGCTCGATCGGCAGCATGGACAACCCCCGGCACGACCAGGTGCGCCAGGTGGTGCAGCCGTTCTTCGTCCCCCGCCGGGTCGCGCGGCTGGAGGACGGCGTCCGCGGCGTCGTCCGCGACCTCGTCGCGTCCTGGGCCGGCCGCGACCGGATCGACATCGGTGCCGAGCTGGCCTGGCCGATGCCGTTCGACGTGTTCTTCCACCTCATGGGCTTCCCCGCGCGCAGCGAGGCGACCGAGGACGAGCGGGCGCGCCGCGTGCAGCTCGAACACTGGACGCACGAGCTGAAGGACCGGATCCCCGGCACCCCGCACCTCGGGCCGAAGGCGAAGGCCGCGACGCCGAAGATCCAGCAGTACTTCATCGACGTGCTGGAGTCCCGGCGGCGGCACGGCCGCGACGACCTCATGACGACGATGGTGAACGCCGAGATCGACGGCGAGCCGTTCGTCCCCGGCGAGATCACCCCCGTGTCCGAGATCAGCGGCCTGATGATGATCCTCTTCCTGGGCGGGGTGGAGTCGACCGCGGGCCTGGTCACGACCCTGTTCAAGCTGCTCGCCGAGAACCCGGACCAGCTCGCACTGCTGCACCGGGACCCGTCGCTGATCCCGGCCGCGGTCGAGGAGGCGATGCGCTGGGCGACGCCGCTGCAGCTCACCGCCCGCACCACCTCGCGGGAGGTCACGCTGCACGGTGTCACGCTCCCGGCCGGCTCACGGGTCGTGCTGATCCCGGGCGCGGCCAACCGCGACGAGCGCCGCTTCGCCGACCCGGACCGGTTCGACATCACCCGGCCGCCGGGCCGGCACGTCGGGTTCGGGGAAGGCGTGCACGGCTGCCTCGGCGCCCCGCTGGCCCGGCTGGAGGCACGCGTGGCCCTGGAAGAGGCGCTGCCGCTGCTCGGCCGGTTCACGCTGGACGGCGAGCCCCGGTTCTACGCCAGCTCGCCGAACATGTACGTCTGGAGAACCATGCCGCTCACCCTCGCCGAGCCGGTCCCGGCCGCCCCCGCGGCCGCGGAGCCGGAGCGCCGCCGGGACCCGCGGGCCGAGGTCGAGACCGAGGCGACCGTGGTCGCGAAGGAGACCGTCGCCGACGGCGTCGTCACCCTGTCGCTGCGCGCCGCCGACGGGAGCCCGCTGCCGGACTGGACGCCGGGCGCGCACGCCGACCTGCTGTGCGGCGGCGCGCCCACGCGGCAGTACTCGCTGTGCGGGGACCCGGCCGACACCACCACCTGGCGGCTCGGCGTGCTGCGCGAGGCACACGGCCGTGGCACCTCCCGGCACGTGCACGACGCGCTCTCCGTCGGCGACACCGTCCGGCTCCGCGGCCCGCGCAACAACTTCCCCCTGGAGTGCGCGCGGCGCTACCTGTTCGTCGCCGGCGGCATCGGGATCACGGCGATCCTGCCGATGATCGCCGCCGTGGACGGGCTCGGCGCGGACTGGCAGCTGCTCTACGGCGGCCGCCGGCGGGCGTCGATGGCCTTCCTCGACGAGCTCGCCCGCTACGGCGACCGGGTCACCGTCCGGCCGGAGGACGAGTTCGGCCTGCTCGACCTCGACGCGGTCCTCGGGACGCCGCGCGAGGACACCCTCGTCTACTGCTGCGGGCCGGAACCGCTGCTGGCGGCCGTCGAGGAGCGCTGCGCGTCCTGGCCGGCCGGGACGCTGCACGTGGAGCGGTTCGGCCCGAAGCCGCTGGGTGCGCCGCAGCGGGCCGAGGCCTTCGAGGTCGAGCTGGCCCGCAGCGGGCTGGTCCTGGAGGTCCCGCCGGAGCGGTCGGTGCTCGACGTCGTCGAGTCCGCGGGGGCGGCGGTGCTGTCGTCGTGCGCCGAGGGCACCTGCGGCACCTGCGAGACCCGGGTGGTCGACGGCGCGGTCGACCACCGCGACTCGGTACTCGACGACCGGGAACGCGACCGGAACGACTGCATGATGATCTGCGTGTCCCGGGCCCGCTCGGGGCGGCTGGTGCTGGACCTGTAGGAGCCGCGCGTTCCCCCGCCGCGAAATTGCTCTCGCGGGTTGTCGTATCCGCCGCCCCGCCGGACGTCTTCCTGGTGAGGCGCGGGAGACGGGCTCCCGGCCGCCACCGCATCGACGACCGAGGAGCGACGATGACCCCGACGATGAACGCGATCGACCTCGTGGTGTCCGACCTGGACGCCTCCATCACCTTCTACCGGCGGCTCGGGCTGGAGTTCGAGATCGACGCGCACACCTCCGAGCACGCCCAGTGCGACCTGCCGGGCGGGATGCACCTGATGCTCGACACCGAGAACCTGCGCGGCAAGACGATCGCCGGCTGGAGCCCCGCCTCCGGCGGCCCCCGTGCGTTCTTCGCCTTCGAGTGCGCGGACCCGGCCGCGGTCGACGCGACGTACGCGGAGCTGACCGAGGCCGGCCACCAGGGCCTGCAGGAACCGTTCGACGCGTTCTGGGGGATGCGCTACGCCACCGTGGCCGATCCGGACGGCAACGGGATCGACCTGTACGCCACCCTCCCGGCACGCTGAGCGACATCGCGAGGAGAGAGGCGGATCAGGTGAAGTACGTGCTGATGTTCGTCGAGACCGAGGACTACGCGAACGAGCTGGCCGCGATGGGCGAGGCCGAGCGGGGAGCCGCGTACGACGAGGTGGGCCGGTGGTTCGCCGAGCACGACGCCCGGATCACCCGTCACGTCCACCTGCAACCCGCGCACACCGCGACCACGGTGCGCCTGCAGGACGGCCGCGCGGAGGTGAGCGACGGCCCGTTCGTCGAGGGCAAGGAGATCGTCAGCGGCTTCGTCGAGGTCGAGGTCGCCGACCTGGACGAGGCGCTCGCGATGGCCCGCTCCTGGCCGGCGTGCCCGATCGTCGAGATCCGGCCCGCCGCGTCGTGACCGGCCTGCGATGAGCACGACCCACGACGAGCTGGCCCGCGTCGTCCGCGAGCATGCGGGCCGGCTCGCCGCGTCACTGGTGCACCTGCTCGGCGACTTCGCCGCGGCCGAGGACCTCGTCCAGGACGCCGTCGAGGCCGCCCTCCGGCGCTGGCCGACCGAAGGCATCCCCGAGCGTCCCGACGCCTGGCTGTTCACCGTCGCCCGGCGTCGTGGCCTCGACGTGCTGCGCCGCCAGACCCGGTACCGCGACAAGCTCGCGCAGTTGCAGTGGCCCGTCCCGGGTGAACCCGACGACCGGCTCCGGCTCGTGTTCACCTGCTGCCACCCGGCCCTGCCACGCCAGGCCCAGATCGCCCTCACGCTGCGCGTCGTGTGCGGTCTGACCACCGGGCAGATCGCCGCCGCGTTCCTCGTCCCGGAGACGACCGTCGCCCGGCGCATCACCCGGGCGAAACGGAAGATCACCGACGCCGGGATCCCCTACCGCATCCCCGGCGACGACGAGCTTCCCGACCGGCTCGACGAGGTCCTCACCGTCGTCTACCTGCTGTTCAACGAGGGCTACCTGTCCTCGACACCGGACCGGGCACACTCCCGCAGGCTCGCCGAGGACGCCGAATGGCTGGCCGCCTCCCTGGCCTGGCTGATGCCCCGCGAACCCGAGGTCCTCGGGCTCCTCGCGTTGATCCGCCTGCACGAGGCCCGCGCCGCGGCCCGGTTCGACGACGAGGGCCGCATCGTGCTGCTTCCCGACCAGGACCGCAGCCGGTACGACCACGACGCGATCGACGCCGCCACCCAGCTGCTCGCCCAGGCCGCCGCCCGGCACCGGGCCGGTCCCTACCAGCTGCAGGCGGCCATCGTCGCCTGCCACGCAGAGGCGCCGACCTGGGCGGACACCGACTGGGCCCAGATCCTGGTGCTCTACGACATGCTGCTGCAGCACACGCCGAACCCGGTGGTCCGCCTGAACCGCGCCGTCGCGCTGCGCCACGTCGCCGGACCGGCCGTCGCGCTCGGCGAGCTCGACGGACTCGCCGCGACGCTGGCCGACCACCACCTCTACCACGCCACGCGCGCCGAACTGCTCCGCGCGCTCGGCCACCCCGGACCGGCCCGCGAGGCCGACCTCCGCGCGCTCGAGCTCACGACCAACCCCGCCCAACGTGCCGTGCTCGAGCGGCGCCTCGACGCTCGTGAGTGGTCATGAGGGCTCTGGCACTGCCAACCACTCACGGGCGCGAAGCGCCCCCTCCACCGCGTCGAGCACGCGGGCCGCGGCCAGGGCGTCGTCGATCGTGGCGCCGCCGGAACGGTTCCCGGCGATGCCGTGCAGGAAGGCGGCGCACTCGGAGACCTTGAGGTCGTCGAACCCGGTCGGGTTCCCGGCGCCGGGCTGGAACAGGGCGAAGTCGCCGTCGCCGGGCGCGGCGGCGTGCGTGGTGACCGGTTGGTCCACGTAGGACCTCCCGGCGGCGACCTGCAGCTCTCCCGGACGGCGGAAGTCGAACGCGACGAAGCCCTCGGTCCCGTGGATCTCGAAGCCGTAGTCGTTCTGGTCGCCGACGGCGACCCGGCTGGCCTCCAGCGTCACGATCACCCCGTCGCCGGCCCGGCCGAGCACCGAGACGTAGTCCAGGTTCTCCACCTCGCCGGCGGGGGAGTCCGCGTCGCCGCGGGCGTACTGGCTCGCACCCGGGACGGCGAGCGGCCGCCGCGGGACGAACCGGTCGCCGTCGGCCACGACCGCGCTCAGGTCGCCGACCAGGAACCGGATCAGGTCGACGCCGTGCACGGCGAGGTCGTTGAGCACCCCGGACCCGCCGTGCTCGCGGGTGAACCGCCAGCTCAGCACGCCGTGCGGGTCGGCGGCGAAGTCGGTGAGCAGCCGGAACCGGGCGTGCGTGAGCCTGCCCAGCGTCCCCTCGTCGATCAGCCGTTTCGCCCGGGCGACGGCCGGGACCATCCGGTAGTTGAACCCGACCGTCGCGTGTACCCCGGCGGCGTGCACGGCGGCGGCGACCGCGGCGGTGTCGGACGAGGTGAGCCCGACCGGTTTCTCGATCCACAGGTGCTTTCCGGCCGCGGCGACAGCCACACCGACCTCGCGGTGGGTGCTGTTCGGGGACGTCACGCTGACCGCCGCGATCTCCGGGTCGGCCACGAGCTCCCGCCAGTCGGTGACGGCGCGGCCGAACCCGTACCGGGACACGTGCTCGTCGCCCGCAGCCCGCACCGGGTCGGCCACCGCGACCAGCCGCGGCCGCCACGGCAGGTCGGTCACGTGGTGCGGCAGCCGGGCGTAGGCCCGGGCGTGCAGGTGCCCCATCCAGCCGGCACCGACGACGCCGACGCCGATCGTGCTCACGACCGCCCGTCCCGTGGCCGGGGCACCTGCGGCACCGGGGCAGGGGTGCCGTGGCCGAGCTCGACCAGCGGCACGCCCGCCCGGGCCGCGAACCCGGACGTCATGGAGATCAGGAGGGCCCAGAACCGCTGGGCGGCCGGGTCGTCGCGGTCGAGCAGGGAACCGGTGTGCACGGTCACCCCACCGCCTTGGTGGCCTTCGCGGCCCGGAAGCCGTAGACCGTGCCGTGGGTGACGTCGTGCTCCAGCTTCTCCAGCGACACCCCGCGGGTCTCCGGGACCTGGGTGACGACGAAGACCAGCGCGACCGCGCCGACGCCGGCGAACAGGAAGAACGCGCCGGTGATGCCGATCGCCGCGACCAGCGAGGGGAAGAACAGCGCGAGCACGGCGTTGGTGGTCCAGCCGAAGAACACCGCGACGCCGATCCCGAGGCCGCGCATGTGCAGCGGGAAGACCTCGGCCAGCCACACCCACACCGCGACGTTGAGGAAGGTCTGCATGGCGAACACGAACGCCACGACCAGGAACAGCAGGATGTAGGGGCGCAGCGGGTTGCCGACCGGCAGCAGCAGGGACGCGAACCCGATCAGGACGTGGCAGGTCGTGGTCAGCGACAGCCCGATGGCGAAGGTCTTGCGCCGGTCGAGCCGGTCCATGTTGTACAGCGCGATGACGCCGCCGATGACGGAGAAGACGCCCGAGGCGATGTTGGCGACGAGCGCGGCGTCGGCGGTGAAGCCGGCCTCGATCAGCACCCGCTGGCCGTAGTACATGATCGAGTTGATGCCGGTGAGCTGCTGGGCCATGGCGACCCCGATCCCTACCAGCACGATCCGGACCAGCCACTTGTTGGCCAGGATCGCCTTCAGCCCGATCTGGTGCTCCTGCTTCTCCTCGGCGGCGATGCGCTCGACGTCGGCCAGCTCGGCGGCGGCGCGGTCGTGCGGGCGGACGGACTCCAGCACGGCGAGTGCCTCGTCCCGGCGGCCCTTCTCGACCAGCCAGCGCGGCGACTCGGGCATCCGCAGCATGCCCATGAACAGGGCGATTGCGGGCAGCGCGCAGACGGCGAACATGATCCGCCAGACGCCGTCGACGTGGCCGAGGACCGTGCCGATGATCGCGTTCATGACGAACGCCGCGAGCTGGCCGGTGACGATGGCCAGCTCGTTGCGGCCGGTGATCGACCCGCGGATCTCGAACGGGGCGAGCTCGGCGAGGTAGACCGGGACGACGGTCGAGGCCCCGCCGACGGCGAGCCCGAGCAGGATCCGCCCGGTGACCAGGAGCCCGAAGCCGGGGGAGAGGACCACGCACAGGGTGCCGACGAAGAACAGGACGGCGAGCAGGATGATCGTCCTGCGGCGTCCCCACCGGTCGGAGATCTGCCCGCCGAACAGGGCACCGAACGCGGCGGCGAAGACCAGCGAGCTGATGACCACCCCGACCGCGAGGTCGGAGAGGCCGAGCTCGGCCTGCATCGGCTGCTCGGCCCCGTTGCTGACGCCGGTGTCGTAGCCGAACAGCAGCCCACCGAAGCAGGCGACGATCGAGATGAGCCCGATCCGCTTGCGGTACGGACCGTGCACGAGCGGCGGAAGGGTCGTCTCGCCCTCACGTGCCGGATGTGTCATCGGAGAACTCCTTTGTTTCCCGGGTTGCCGGAGGGAGATGCGGCCGGGCGGCGGGCACGCCTGAGCACCGGGCCGCGGGCACGGATGCGCGGGGTCCGGGCGGGCGTACACGGACGTCCCCGGGGGACACCGCACGCGGCGCCGACCGCCCCGGGGCGGCCACCGGGTCCGGCGGCCGCCCCGGCCGGGTCAGGTGTTGGTGGGGAAGCCGAGGTTGAGTCCGGCGTGGCTGGGGTCGGGCCAGCGGGTGGTGACGACCTTGCCGCGGGTGAAGAAGTGGACGCCTTCGCTGCCGTGGGCGTGGGTGTCGCCGAACAGGCTGTTCTTCCAGCCGCCGAAGCTGTAGTAGGCCATGGGGACCGGGACCGGCACGTTGATGCCGATCATGCCGACCTCGACCTCGTTGGAGAAGCGGCGGGCGGCGCCGCCGTCGTGGGTGAACAGGGCGGTGCCGTTGCCGTAGGGGTTGGCGTTGACGAGCTGGACGGCCTGGTCGTAGGTGTCGACGCGGAGGACGGACAGGACGGGGCCGAAGATCTCGTCGGTGTAGACGGTCATGTCGGTGCCGACGTGGTCGAGCAGGGTGGGGCCGACGAAGAACCCGTCCCCGTCGGCGTCGTAGGTGCCGGTGCGGCCGTCGACGACGACGGTGGCGCCGGCCTGCTCGCCGGCGTCGATGTAGCCCGAGACGCGTTCCTGGGCGGCCTTGGTGACGAGGGGGCCCATGTCGGTGTTGCGGGTGCCGTCGCCGGTGCGCAGGCCGCGGGCGCGTTCGGCGATCTTGTCGACGAGGGTGTCGGCGATGTCGCCGACGGCGACCAGGGCGGAGACGGCCATGCAGCGCTCGCCGGCGGAGCCGAAGCCTGCGTTGATGGCCTGGTCGGCGGCGAGGTCGAGGTCGGCGTCGGGCAGGACGACCATGTGGTTCTTGGCGCCGCCGAGGGCCTGGACGCGCTTGCCGTGGGCGGTGCCGGTCTCGTAGACGTAGCGGGCGATCGGGGTCGAGCCGACGAACGAGATCGACTTGACGTCGGGGTTGGTGAGCAGGTGGTCGACGGCGGTCTTGTCGCCGTGCAGGACGTTGAACACCCCGTCCGGGAGGCCGGCCTCGCGCCAGAGCTCGGCGATCCACAGCGCGGCGGTGGGGACCTTCTCCGAGGGCTTGAGCACGACGGTGTTGCCGGTGGCGATGGCGATGGGGAAGAACCACATCGGGACCATGGCCGGGAAGTTGAACGGGGAGATGATCCCGACCACGCCGAGGGGCTGGCGGATGGAGTGGACGTCGATCTTGGTGGAGGCGTTCTCGGTGGCCGAGCCCTTGAGCAGGTGCGGGATGCCGCAGGCGAACTCGACGACCTCCTGACCACGGGCGACCTCGCCGGCGGCGTCGGAGAGGACCTTGCCGTGCTCGCTGGTGATGATCTCGGCGAGCTCGCCGGCGCGGGCGTTGAGCAGTTCGCGGAACCGGAACAGGATCTGGGTGCGCTTGGTCAGGGAGGTGTCGCGCCAGGCGGGGAAGGCGGCCTTCGCGGCGGCCACGACGGCGGCGGCCTCGTCGTCGGAGGCCAGCGGCAGGTGTGCGGTGACCGCGCCGGTGGCCGGGTTGGTGACCTCGGACGTGCGCCCGGAGGCGCCCTCGAGCCGGGCACCGCCGGCCCAGTGGTACAGCGTGGGAACGGTGCCGGGCGTGGTCTCGGCCCG
Source organism: Pseudonocardia sp. C8 (assembly GCF_014267175.1). Classification (NCBI taxonomy): domain Bacteria; kingdom Bacillati; phylum Actinomycetota; class Actinomycetes; order Pseudonocardiales; family Pseudonocardiaceae; genus Pseudonocardia; species Pseudonocardia sp. C8. The sequence goes on along the minus strand of NZ_JACMTR010000002.1, from coordinate 3,905,267 downwards.
GTCGTCGATGGTGGAAGTCATCTGTCCTCTTCTCAGGAGCTGGGCCGCAGGAACGACCGCTGGGTGGCCTTGTGCTCGTCGTAGATCTTGCGGGCGGCCCGGGTGGAGTCGAGCTCGCTGACCTCGGAGACCGGGACGTCCCACCAGGAGCGCGAGTCCGGGGCACCGATCAGCGGGTCGGTCTCGACGTGGATGACGGTGGAGTCCTCGGCGGCCTTCGCCGTCCGGATCGCGGCGGCGAACTCGTCCGGGGTGTGGGTGCGGATGACCCGCAGCCCGAAGCTCTCGGCGTTGGCCGCGAGGTCCAGGGGCAGCACGCCGCCGTCGAGCCGCCCGGACTCGGGCGAGCGGTAGCGGTAGCGGGTGCCGAACCGCTGCGAGCCGAGCTCCTCCGACAGCGCCCCGATCGAGGCGAAGCCGTGGTTCTGCACCAGCACCGTGATGACCTTGATGCCCTCCTGCACCGCGGTGGCGAGCTCGGTGGCCATCATCAGGTAGGAGCCGTCGCCGACCATGACGAACACGTCGCGGTCCGGGCAGGCCAGCCGGACGCCGAGGCCGCCGGCGACCTCGTAGCCCATGCAGGAGTAGCCGTACTCGACGTGGTAGCCCTTCGCATCCCGCGTCTGCCACAGCTTGTGCAGGTCGCCGGGCATCGACCCGGCCGCGCAGACGACGACGTCGCGCGGGTCGGACAGGTCGTTGACCATCCCGATGACCTCGTTCTGGGTGAGCCGGCCGCCGGCGCCGGCGGCCGGTACCGCCGGGTGGTAGGCGGCGTCCACGGTGGCCGCCCACTCGGCGTCGAGCCGGGTGTACTCGGCGACGTAGTCCTCGGCGACCCGGTGTCCCGCCAGCTCCGCGGCGAGCGAGGTGAGCGTCTCCCGGGCGTCGGCGACGACCGAGATCCCGGAGTGCTTGACGCCGTCGATCGGGGCCACGTTGACGTTGACGAACCGCACGCCCGGGTTCTGGAACGCGGTGCGGCTGGCCGTGGTGAAGTCCGAGTAGCGGGTGCCGATCCCGATCACCAGGTCGGCGTCGGCCGCGATCGCGTTGGCCGCGGTGGTGCCGGTGGAGCCGATCGCGCCCAGGCACTGCGGGTGGTCCCACGCGAGGGTGCCCTTGCCGGCCTGGCTCTGCCCGACCGGGATCCCGGTGGCCGCGCAGAACGCCGCCAGGGCCTCGGTGGCGCCGGAGTAGTGCACCCCGCCGCCGGCGACGACCAGCGGCCGCTCCGCGGACCGGATCAGCTCGGCCGCCCGCTCCACGGCCCAGGTCTCCGGGCGGGGCCGGGCGACGTGCCAGGTGCGTTCGGCGAACAGCTCGACCGGCCAGTCGTGCGCCTGAGCCTGCACGTCCTGCGGGAAGCAGACGGTGACCGCGCCGGTGGCGGCCGGGTCGGTGAGCACCCGCATCGCCGACAGCAGCGCCGCCGGCAGCTGCTCGGGCCGCCAGACCCGGTCGAAGTAGGCCGAGACCGGCCGGAACGCGTCGTTGACGGTCACGTCCCCGGCCGCCGGGTTCTCCAGTTCCTGCAGCAGCGGCGACGCCGACCGGTCGGCGAAGGTGTCGGCCGGCAGCAGCAGGACCGGCAGCCGGTTGATCGTGGCCAGCGCGGCGCCGGTGACCATGTTCGTCGCACCCGGCCCGACGCTGGACGACACCGCCCAGGTCCGCAGCCGGTCGCTGGCCCGGGCGTAGGCGACCGCGGTGTGCACCATGGCCTGCTCGTTGCGGCCCAGCACGTACGGCAGGAGGCCCGGCTCGTGCAGCTCGGCCTGCAGCAGCGCCTGCCCCAGCCCGGCCACGTTGCCGTGCCCGAAGATGCCGAAGCAGCCCTCGAACAGCTTCTGCCGCACCCCGTCGCGCTCGCTGTACTGCGCGCCGAGGAACTTCACGGTCGCCTGCGCGACGGTGAGCCTGACGGTCTCACCCATGCTCACTGCCCTCCGGAAAGGCGAGAGTCGATAGTTTGGTCGGCCCACGTCTCGCGGACCCATGCCTGGTCGGGATGGTCGGTGATCTTCCAGGCACGTTCCTCGCCCGGGCCGGCCATCACGTTGAGGTAGTACATGTCGTGCCCGGGTGCGGCGGCGCACGGCCCGTGCCAGCCCCACGGGATCAGCACCGTGTCGCGGTCGTGGACCTCGACCATGATGTCGATCTCGTGGCCCGGCGAGCTGGAGGTCCGGTGGAACCCGAGCCCCGGCTGTCCCTGCGGCCCGGGCGCGATCTCGAAGTAGTAGATCTCCTCGAGCTCGCACTCGTGCGGGCCGGCCTCGTCGTGCTTGTGCGCGGGGTAGCTCGACCAGTTCCCGCCGGGGGTGATCACCTCGACGCAGATCGCCGAGGCGGCCTCGAACACCCCGGCCGCACCGAAGTTGCGGACCTGCCGCGACGACTGCCCGGCGCCGCGCAGCTCCACAGGCACGTCCTCGCGGGCGCCGTGGCGGAACGGCAGCACGGTGTCGGTGCGGGCCCCGCAGAGCGCGAACCGGCCCCCGGCCGCCGAGGCGATCGTGACGCTCGACCGCACCGGCAGGTAGGAGAAGTCCGAGGGCCCCTCGAACACGTGCGCGCGGCCCGCCAGCTCATGGGTCTCGTCGCCGAGGGTGACCGTGGCCGACCCGGACAGCGGGACCAGGAAGAACTCCTCGCCGCCGGTGTCGACGGTCCGGGTGCCCCCGGCCGGGAGGTTCAGGATGCGCAGGCTGGAGTGTTCCCAGCCCGCGGTCTTCGGGGTGATCTCCAGCTCGTAGCCGTCGGCCGGGGCGGACCCGGCGGGGATCACGTACTCGTGGCCCGGTGCTGATGGTTCGTTCGCACGCTCACTCACGCCGCGCGCACCTCCTGCGGCCGCACGAGCGAGACGGCGGTGTCGACGGCCGCGGCGACGTCACCGTCCTCCGGGTAGAGCAGCGCCCGGCCCACGATCAGGCCCCGCACCGAGGGCAGCTCCAGGGCGGCCTTCCAGGACGCGTAGGTCTCCTCGGGCCGGGTGGTCGGGTCGCCACCGAGCAGCAGGGTCGGGAGCGTGGTCGCCTCCATCACCCGCGCCATGTCCTCGACCACCGGCAGCTTCATCCAGGTGTAGGCACTGGACGAGCCGAGTCCCTGGGCAATGTGCACCGAGCGGATCACGGCCTCCGGGGACAGGTCGTTGACGACGCGGCCGTCCACCCGGCGGGACAGGAACGGCTCGACCATGGCGACCAGCCCGGCCCGGTTGGCGTCGGTGACCACCCGGGCGCAGGTCTCCAGTGTGGACACCGTGGCCGGGTCGGCCGGGTCGATCCGGGTGAGCATCTTGATGGCCTCGAACCCGGCGTCGACGGTGCCGCGCACGTCGTAGCCGGTGAGCCGGTCGTCCATCTCGAACACCGAGCCCTGCAGGCCGCCCCGGTTCATCGACGAGACCACCACCTTGCCCTCCAGGGCACCCAGCAGTAGCAGGTCCTCGAGGATGTCGGCGGTGGCCAGCACCCCGTCGACGCCGGGCCGGCCCAGCGCGGTGACCAGCCGGTCCAGCAGCTCGGGGCGGCTGGCCATGGCGTCGGCGCGGCCACGGGCGGACAGCGCGCCCCGGGCCGGGTGGTCGGCGGCGACGATCATCAGCCGGCCGTCGGCGGGCACGAACGGGCGCCTGCGCCGTGACGCCAGCATCGCCGGGATGCGTTCCGGGGTGAACGCCCGGATGTCGCGGACCTCGTCGTAGGAGGTCGCGAAACCCTGGGGTGTCGGGGTCATGGTCCTCACCGGCTCTCGTTCGGGTCGCCACCGGCGAGCAGGATGTCGATCTCGGCGGCCGTGGGCATGGCGGTGGAGCACTCCAGGCGGGACGCGACGATCGCGCCCGCGGCGTTGGCCCGGCTGAGCACGTCCTCCAGGGGCCAGCCGGCGAGCAGCCCGTGCGCGAGCGAGCCGCCGAAGCTGTCGCCGGCGCCGAGGCCGTTGTAGGGGGTGATGCTGATCGGCGGGGAGACCACGCGCTCGTGGCGGGTCTTGGCCAGCACCCCCTTCGGGCCCTGCTTGACGACCGCGAGCTCCACCCCCGCGTCGAGCAGCGCGTCGGCGGCCCGCTCCGGGTCGGTCTCGCCGACGGCGACCTCGGCCTCCTCGCGGTTGCCGACCGCGACCGTGACCTGGCCGAGCACCTTCTGCACCTGCTCGGTCGCGGCCGCGGCCGACTCCCAGAACATCGGCCGGTAGTCCAGGTCGAGCACGGTGGGCCGCCGGCCGCGCGCCGCGAGGGCCTCGTGGTGTGCCGACCGCGAGGGCTCCTCGGACAACCCGGACACCGACAGCCACAGCAGCCCGGCCGCGGCGATCGCGTCCCGGTCCAGATCGGACGGCGCGACCTGCAGGTCCGGTGCGGTGGGCTTGCGGTAGAAGTACAGCGGGAAGTCGTCCGGCGGGAAGATCTCGCAGAACGTGACCGGCGTGGGGTACTCGGTGCTGGTGACGACGTGCCGGTCGTCGACCCCGAGCCGGTTCAGCTCGCGGCGCACGTACCGGCCGAACGGGTCGTCCCCGACACCGGTGATGATCGCGGCGCGCCGGCCCAGCCGGGCCGCGGCGACCGCGACGTTGGCCGTCGTCCCGCCCAGGAACTTGCCGAACGAGGTGACGTCCTCGAGCCCGACTCCGACCTGCAGCGGGTAGATGTCCACCCCGGCGCGGCCGAAGGTCAGGATCTCAGCGGGGGCGTTCATGGTCCTCGGTGACCTCTCCTGTGGTGTGACGGCGACGGGGAAACGGTATGCCGGAGGACGCCCGCGGGTCAATAGTTTGTACAGACATAAGGACAACTGAACTTTCGCGTGTATTCTGCGGTCATGGCCACCCGCTCCGACGCCGTGCAGGTCGACGTCCGGCTCGACCGGTCCAGCCCGGTGCCGCTCTACCACCAGCTGGCGCAGGCGATCGAGGCCGCGATCGACTCGGGTTCGCTGCGGCCGGGGGACCGCCTGGAGAACGAGGTGGCGCTGACCGAGCGGCTCGGCCTGGCCCGCCCGACGGCCCGGCAGGCGATCCAGGAGCTCGTCCGCAAGGGCCTGCTCGTGCGCCGGCGCGGGCTGGGCACCCAGGTCGTGCGCCCGGCGATCCACCGTGACGTCCGGCTGAGCAGCCTCTACGACGACCTCGCCGCGTCCGGCCGCACCCCGGACACCACCGTGCTCGCGCACGAGGCGTGCACCCCGGCCACCGCGGGCGTCCCCGTGCTGCACGAGCTGCTGCCGCCCGACGAGCCGCTGCAGATGCTGCGCCGGCTGCGCCGCGCCGACGGCGAGCCGCTCGCGATCATGACCAACTACCTTCCGGCCCGCTTCGAGCTGGACGACGCCGCCCTGGCCGGGCGGAGCCTCTACGACCTGCTCCGGGAACAGGGCGCGCAGATCGCGATCGCGCACCAGGTCATCGGCGCCCGGCTCGCCGACGCCGACGAGGCGGGGCTGCTCGAACAGCCCCGCCCCCTGGCCTGCGTCACCGCCGAGCGGACCGTCTACGACGACGCCGGCGCCCTCGTCGAGCTCGGGCGGCACCTGTACCGCTCCGACCGGTACACGGTGCAGACCTCGCTGGTCGTCTGACTCGTGAGTGGTTCCGAGGGCCTGGGCCCTCGGAACCACTCACGAGCCGCGCAGCGCCGCCACCAGGTTCACGACGCTGGTGTGCACGTCCGCGGCCGGGCCCTCGCCGGTCGGCGGGCCGTGCAGGATCGTGTCCTGCTCCAGGACGTGCCAGCCGTCGTAGCCGCGGGCGGTCAGGTGGGACAGCACGCCGTCGAGGTCGACGTCGCCCTCGCCGAGCGGGCGGTACATGCCCTTGCCGACGGCCTCGGTGTAGGTGATCCGGCCGTCCTGGACCTGCCGGGCCAGGCCCAGGTCGACGTCCTTGAGGTGGGTGTGCGCGACCCGCTCCGGCGCCTGCCGGGCCAGCGCGGCCGGGTCGGTCCCGCCGATCAGCAGGTGGCCGGTGTCCAGGCACAGCGGGATCCGTGAACCCTCCAGGACCCGCTGCACGTCGTCGCCGGTCTCCACCATGGTGCCGACGTGCGGGTGCAGCACGGCGGACACGCCGCGGGTCGCCGCGTACTCGGTGATCCGGTCCAGGTTGGACAGCAGCAGCCGCCAGCCCGCGTCGTCGAGCTCGGGGCGGGAGTCGTAGCCGGTGCCGCCCGAGTCGGCGGAGAGCACGAGGGTCCCGGCGTGCGCGGCGTCGTACCCGGCGAGCAGCGTCCCGACCCCGGGCAGCGGGTCGTGGCCGGGGACGTGCAGCAGCGTCGGCGTGAACCCGCCGACCGCATGCAGGCCGTGCTGCTGCAGGGTCGCGGCCTTCGCCGCGGGGGCGTCGGGCAGGAAGCCGTCCGGCCCGAACTCGGTCGCGGCCAGGCCGACCTCGCGCATCTCGGCCAGGACGCGGGCGGGCTCGAGCTGGTAGCCCCAGCCCGGGACCTCGCACACGCCCCAGGAGATAGGCGCACCGGCGATCTTCGCTGCGGTCATCGGCGGACGACCTCCTCGACGCGCACGGGGCGGTGGGACTGCAACGACAGCGTGGCGGCCTCGGCGATCCAGCCCGCGGCCATCGCGTCGGCGACCGAGCACGGTGTCGGCCGGGTGCCCGCGACCAGCTCGGTGAAGGCGGTCAGCTCGGCCCGGAACGCCGGGGCCAGCCGGTCCATGAAGAACGCGTGCGGGGTGCCGTCCGGGAACGTCACCCCGGGCTCGGCGGAGCGCAGCGGCAGGCCGGCGTCCAGCCCGGCGGCGACCGAGTCGGCGTCGCCGTGCAGCTCGAGGCGGACGTCGTAGCCGCGCGGGTTGTACCGGGAGTTCGAGACGACGGCCCGGCTGCCGTCGTCCAGGGCGAGGATCGCCTGCGCGGTGGAGACGTCGCCGATCTCGGCGAACACCGGGTCGCCGTGCGTGTCGCCGGTGGCGTAGACCTCGACGACCTCGCGGCCGGTCACCCAGCGGATCGCGTCGAAGTCGTGCACCGAGCAGTCGCGGAAGATCCCGCCGGAGACCCGGACGTAGTCCGCGGGCGGCGGGGCCGGGTCCAGGGTGGTCGCCCGGATCGTGTGCACCCGGCCGAGCTCGCCGCCCTGCAGGGCGGCGCGGGCGGCCGCGTAGCCGGCGTCGAACCGACGCGGGTAGCCGATCTGCACCCGGTCGTCGCGGCCGGCGAGCTTCGCGGCGACGTCGACGGCGTCGTCGATCCGGCCCGCGACCGGTTTCTCGCAGAACGCCGGCAGGCCCGCGTCGACCGCGGCGAGCAGCAGCTCCGGGTGCGCCGGGGTGGCCGCGGCGATCACCACACCGTCCACCCCGGACGACAGCAGCTCCTCGGGGGAGGCGACGGCGGTGCCGCCCACCTCGCCGGTCACGGCCGCGGTGACCTCCGGCCGGGCGTCGGTGACGACCAGCTCGTCCACGGCGTCCAGGCCGGCCAGCGTCCGCGCGTGGAACGCGCCGATCCGGCCCAGTCCGATCAGTCCGATCTTCATGCGGGATCCTCGGGTTGTGGTGTGCGGTGGGTGTCAGTCGCGCTCGCCGCGGCGGCGGGCCTCGCGCTCGGCCAGCGCGGTGTCGAACCAGGCGGCCGACCGGCCCTCGTGCACCGCGCGCCGCAGCAGGTCGGCCGGAGAGGGCGGGGCGAGGCCGTCGACCGGCGGGTCGGCGTCGAGGTCGGTCGGGAAGGCGTAGCCCTCGGCGGCCGCCGCGGCGGCGTTGTCGATCAGCTCGGGCGGGACACCGCGCTCGCGCATCGCGACCAGCGCCGGGAACACGGCGCGCGCGGTCGCCGAGCGGTCCACGCGCTCCATCGCCCGCCCGAACGCCGAGGAGACCTGCAGCAGGTTCGCCGTCCGGCGCACGCCGGCGGAACGGTTGTGCCCGGCCCCGTGCAGCAGCGCCGGGTTGAAGAACACCGCGTCCCCGGCGGCGAGCGGGAGCTGGACGTGGTGCCGGGCGAAGTGCTCCCGCACGTCCTCGCGGTCGGCCACCAGGTAGCCGTGCGACCACGTCTGCGAGCCGGGCAGGTACATCGTCGGCCCGGACTCGACCGGCATGTCGACGTGCGCGACGGCGCCCTGCAACGTCAGCGCCGGCGACAGCCGGTGGACGTGCGCGGGGTAGCGGGCGGCACCGGCGGGGGTGAGGAACCCGAGGTGGTAGTCGCGGTGCGGCTGCTGCGCGGCGCCACCCGGGTTGACCACGTTGACCTGGGACGTCACCTGGTAGCCGGGCCCGAGCCAGGCCTCGCAGGCCAGTGCGAGGACCGGGTTGGCGTAGTAGGCGGCGAACGCGTCCGGGTCGCGCAGCGCGAGCTTCTCCAGCGCGTTCCACACCCGGTCGTTGGCACCCGGTGGCGCGAAGTGGTCGCCCGCGGCGGTGCCGGCGGCGCGCTGCGCGGCGATCATCGACTCGAACACGGCGGTGACGGCGTCCAGTTCGGACCGGCCGAACGCGCCGGCGACCACGACGATGCCGGCACCGTCGTGAAGGACGTCCACCAGTTCCGCCTGCACGGCGCGCCGCCCCTCCGGCGTCGCGGCGGCGTCCCGCAGCCGGGCCGCGGCGTAGACCGGTACGCCGGAGGAGACCTCGTCGGCGTGCGGGACGTCGGCCGGGGTGGTGCCGGGCAGGCCGGCCAGGTCCTCGACCCGTGCCGCCGCCGGGTCCAGCCAGGTCGTGGGCCGCTGCCGCGCGGTACCGGTCATGGGTCCTCCTGGCTCGTCGTCGAGCGGAACGGGGTGCTCCGACGGACATCGAGTCTCCGGCGGTTCAAGTCTGAATGTCAAGACAAAGTCGCCGATCCCTTGAAGCGCTTGAAGTCCTGATAGCGTCCGTACCCGTGACCGGAGGGACGCCCACCCGCCGGCTGCGGCTGGAGGACGTCGCGGCCGAGGTCGGGCTGTCCACCGCGTCGGTGTCGATGGTGCTGCGCGGGGTGCCCGGGCCGAGCGCGGCCACCCGGGAACGGGTACTCGACGCGGCGCGCCGGCTCGGTTACCGGCCGGACCGGGCCGCGAGCCTGCTGGCGTCCCGGCGGACCGGCCTGATCGGCGTCGTGCTGGAGGTGCGGTCGACCTTCCACGCCGAGCTGGCCGAGGAGCTGCTCGTCGTGGCCGACCGGCGCGGACACGACGTCCTGCTCGGCGCCCGCACCCGGGTCCGCGACGAGCGGCGCGCGGTCGAGACGCTGATCGACTCCCGGTGCGAGGCTCTCGTGCTGCTCGGCACCGAGGCACCGACGGCACGGCTGGCTGAGCTGGGAGGGCAGGTGCCGGTCGTCGCAGTCGGGCGGCGGCTGCCGGGGGCCGAGGTCGACGTCGTCCGGGTGGACGACGAGCGGGGCACCGCCGAGCTGGTCGGGCACCTGGTCGCGGCCGGGCACCGCGACATCGTCTACGTCGACGGCGGCCGCGACGCGATCGCCACCGACCGGCGTCGCGGGTACCGGGCCGCGATGCGCCGGGCCGGCCTCGGCGACCGGGCGCGGGTGCTGCGCGGCGGGAAGGGCGAGCAGGACGGTGCGCGGGCCGCCGCCGAGCTGCTGGCCGGTGACGCGTTGCCGACCGCGGTCGTGGTGTTCAACGACCACGCTGCCGTCGGCCTGCTGGACGCGCTGGTCCGGGCCGGGGTGGACGTGCCCGGCGACGTCTCGGTGGCCGGCTACGACGACAGCCCGCTGTCCCGGATGGCGCACGTGGACCTGACCACGGTCAGCCAGAACGTGGCCGAGCTGTCCGCGCACACCCTCGAGCTGGTGGCCGAGCGGCTCGACGACGCCGGGCGCCCGGCCCGCGAGGTGGTGATCCCGCCGCGGCTGGTGGTGCGCGGCAGCACGGCCGCTCCCCGCTAGGCGCCGGCCGGTGCGAACCGCCGTCGCGGTGCGAAACCGGCGGCCGTGTAGGCCGCGTCGATCAGCTCGGCGTTCGCGACGGCGTCGTCGAGACCCAGGGGCAGCGGGGCCCCGGCGCGCAGGTGCGCGCGCAGCACCTCCAGCTGGTAGAGGTAGGTCGGCCGGGTGCCGAGCCGCTCGGTGCGGGACCGCCCGCCGGCGGTGACCTCGATCCGGTCGTCGCGGTGCGGGAGCGTGACGTCGCGGGCCAGCGCCTCGCCGTGGTCCCCGGCCACCCGGGCCGTGACGGCCCACCCGGTGGCCTCCATGTCGCAGTGCGCCCGTCCGGTGGCGCCGGACGGGAACACCAGCTCCGCGGCGAGCCGGGCGTCCACGCCGGGCGACCGCTCGGCACCCTCGGCGGAGACGACCTGTGGCTCCCCACCGAGCACGGCACGCCCCAGCGCACGCTGGATGTGCAGCGCGTAGCACCCGATGTCCATCACGGCCCCGCCCGCGAGGTCGGCGGACCAGCGGGGGTCGCCGTCCGGCGGGGCAGGCATGAGGAACGTGGTCTCGACCCGGCGCACGGTGCCGAGCTCGCCGGAGGCGGCGATCGCCAGCAGCCGTTGCAGCACCGGGTGGTGATGGTGGTGGAACGCCTCCAGGACGACGACCCCGGCCGCCCGCGCGGCCGCGGCGACCTCGCGTGCCTCGACGGCGTTCGCGGCGAACGGCTTCTCGCTCAGCACGTGCTTGCCGGCGGCGATCGCGGCGAGGTTCCAGGGTCCGTGCAGGGCGTTGGCCAGCGGGTTGTAGACGACCTCGACCTCCGGATCGGCCAGCACGGCCGCGTAGTCGTCGTGCACCCGCTCGACACCGTGCGCGGCGGCGAACGCCTCGGCCCGGGGCCGGTCCCGGGCGGCCACGGCCACAACCCGGTCGCCGGTGACGGCGGCGGGTGCGCACAGTGCCTCGGCGGCGATCCGGGCGGCACCCAGGATCCCGATCCGCAGGGGGGCGACCGGCATGGCTCTCCTCCTGCCTCAGCGCTCGAGCTCGTGGGCCAGCTCGGCGAGTTCCTGGCCGCCGGCCATCTCGGCGGTGAGTTCCTCGAGGGTGACCTCGGAGCGTTTGCGGTCGAGGACCCGGCGGCCGAGCTTGAGGATGATGAAGTGGTCGCCGACCAGGTAGGCGTGGTGCGGGTTGTGGGTGATGAACACGACGCCGAGGCCGGCGTCGCGGGCGGCGGCGGTGTACTTGAGCACCACGCCGGACTGCTTGACCCCGAGCGCGGCGGTGGGCTCGTCGAGGATCAGCACGCGTGCTCCGAAGTAGACGGCTCGGGCGATCGCGACGCACTGGCGCTGGCCGCCGGACAGGGTGCCGATGGGCTGGTTGATGTCCTTGACGTGGATGCCCATCTTGGCCAGCTCGGCGTTCGCGATCTCGCGCATGCCCTTGATGTCGAGCGGGGCCAGCGGGTAGTTGCCCTTGCGCAGCTCGGAGCCGAGGAAGAAGTTCCGCCACACCTCCATCAGCCCGACCACGGCGAGGTCCTGGTAGACGGTGGCGATGCCGCGGTCGAGCGACTGGCGCGGCGAGGAGAACGTGGTGTCCTGGCCGTCGACGGTCATGGTGCCCTCGGTGTGCGGGTGCAGCCCGGACATGATCTTGATGAGGGTGGACTTGCCGGCGCCGTTGTCGCCGAGGACGCAGGTGACCTCGCCGGCGTGGACGGTCAGGTCGATGCCCTCGAGGGCCCGGATGGCGCCGTAGGTCTTGCCGACGCCGCTCATCCGGACCAAAGGTTGGCCGGCGCGGAGGTCGGAGGCGGCGTGCGCGGTGATCGAGTCGGTCATCTCGGGCTCACTTCCGGGTGCTCGCGTAGTTCTTGATGTAGAGGTTCAGCACGACCGCGAGCAGCAGCATCGCGCCCAGGAAGGTGAAGAACCAGTTCGGGTCGAAGCCGGCGAACACGATGCCCTGGGTGGTCATGCCGAGGATGAACGCGCCGAGCGCGGCGCCGATCGCCGAGCCGAACCCGCCGGTGAGCAGGCAGCCGCCGACCACCGCGGCCACGATGTAGATCAGCTCGTTGCCGACGCCGAGGCCGGACTGGACCGAGGAGAAGTTGAACAGGATGTGCATGCCGAGGATCCAGCCGACGAACCCGACCCCCATGAACAGGCCGATCTTGACCTTGTTCACCGGGACGCCGACGGCGCGGGCGGAGGCGGCGTTGCCGCCGGCGGCGAAGATCCAGTTGCCGAGGCGGGTCCGGAACAGGATCCAGGAGCCGGCCGCGGCCAGCACGATCCACCAGAGGACGGTGATCTTGACGGTCATGAAGCCGAGCGGGATGTCCGAGGCGAACAGGGCGTGCGCGGAGGCGAAGCCGTCGAGCTCGGAGGCGTTGTCGGTGGCGACGGTGCCGGTGAGGCCCTTGGTGACGCCGATGTTGGCGCCACGCAGGATGAAGAACATCGACAGGGTGATCAGGAAGCTCGGGATGCCGGTGCGGACGACCAGCCAGCCGTTGATGAACCCGACCAGCAGGGCCATGGCCAGCGAGAGCACGACGCCGACCCACATGTTCAGCGACAGCTGGTAGGTCACCAGGGCGGCGGTCAGCGCGGAGGTGGTGACCGCGACGCCGGAGGACAGGTCGAACTCGCCGCCGATCATCAGCAGCGCCACGCCGACCGCGACGATCCCGATCGTCGAGGAGGCGTAGAGGACGGTGGCGAACGAGTCGAACGTGCGGAACGGCTCGGCGATCGCGAAGAAGAACGCGAAGATCGCGACCGCGGCGACGACGGTGCCGGTCTCGGGCCGGGCGAACAGCCGCGCGGAGACCGAGCGGGCCTCGGACGGGCGTGGTGGCTGTGACTCGGCGGTGGGGGACGGCGCGCCGGCCGGGCCGGCGTCGGCGGTGGGGGTGCTCATGGTGGCTCCTGGGGGAGTGACCACCCGGGGGCGGCCGGTGCGACGGCCGCCCCCGGGACCCGGTCAGCGCTTGTTGGCCTGGGTGTAGGGCAGGATCTGCCCGATGTTCGAAGAGTCCACGATCGACGGACCGGTGAGGGTCGGCTTTCCGCCGCCGATGTCGTTGCCGTTGGACAGGTTCAGCCACAGCGACTCCACCGCCAGGTAGCCCTGCACGTAGGGCTGCTGGTCGACCGAGAACGCGATCTTGCCGTCCTGGATGGCCTTCGCGGCGTCCTGGTTGAGGTCGAAGGTGGCGATCCGGGCGGTCGAGCCGGTGCCCTGCTGGGCCTGCAGCGCGGCCATCGCGATCGGCGCACCGAGGGTCACGATGTTGGAGATCGAGCGGTCCTCGGCCAGCTTGGCGTTCAACGTCTGCTGGACCGACGGCAGGTCGGCGCCGTTGACCTGGATGTTCTCGGTGTTCGCGTACCCCTTCTTCACCCCGGCACAGCGGGTCTCGAGCGCCACCGAGCCCTGGGCCTGGATGACGCAGAGCGTCTTGCCGCCCGGGTTCATCTGAGTGAGCTTCTGGCCGACGGTCTGGCCGGCCAGGGACTCGTCGGAGCCGAAGTACATCTTCGCGCCGGCCTGCTTGTACTGGTCGAGGCCCTGGTTGAACGCGACGACCGGGATGCCCGCGTCGGCGGCCTTCTTCGCCACCGGGATCACGGCGTCCGCGCTGGAGAGCGTCACCGCCAGGCCGTGGACCTTCGAGTCGACGGCGTTCTGCACCAGCGTCGCCTGCTCGGGGCCCTGCTCGTTGTTCGAGTACTTCAGGTCGATGTTGTGGAGCCGCGCGGCGTCCTCGGCCCCGGCCCGGATCTTGTCCCAGAACGTGTCACCCGCCTGCTCGTGGGTGACCATCGCGATCGTGTACCGCTGGCCCTCGGCGGCGGACTCGTTGCGGGCCCCGCCCTGGCTGCTGCAGGCGGCGAGGGCCAGCACCGCGGCCGAGGCGACGGCGACGGCGAGGACCTTCCGAATACTCCTCATCGAGCATCAGTTCTCTCTGTGTGTCGCGACCCCGCGGGCCGCGTTGTGAGTGGGGCGGTCTCCCCTCGCAGGGCCCCGACCGATCGAGGGGTGATGCGGACCACGTCAGGTGTACGCTTTTCACTTCATCAGGTCAATGGTTTGTCATGACAAAGCTCGACCAATCTGCTTCATCATCAGAATTGAGGAGGCGCGGTGGGCGATGCCCGCGATGCCGGGGCCCCGCCGCGGGCGGCGCTGGACCGGGGGAGCCCGGTCCCGCTGTATTTCCAGGTGGCGCGCCGCCTGCAGGCGATGGTCGACACCGGGGAGCTCCCGGTGGGGAGCCGGCTGCCGAACGAGGCCGAGCTGCTCGACCGGCTCGGGGTCAGCCGACCGACGCTGCGCCGCGCCGTCTCCTACCTGGTCGAACAGGGGGTCCTGGCCCGCAAGCGCGGGGCGGGGACCCGGGTCCTGCCGCGCCGCGTCGAACGCCCAGTGGAGCTGACCAGCCTGCACGACGACCTCGCCCGCGCCGGCCGGGTGCCGGCCACGCGGTTGCGCTCGTTCGAGGTGGGCCCGGCCGGGGACGCCGTCGCGTCGGCGCTGGGGGTCCCGTTCGGCACCGTCGTCGCCCGCTTCGAGCGGCTCCGGCTCGCCGACGGTGAGCCGCTGGCACTGATGACCAACTGCGTGCCGGTCGACGTGCTCGCGCTGCGTGCCGAGGACCTCGCCGCGCGCGGGCTCTACGACCTGCTCCGCGACGCCGGGCACGCGCCCTGCCGGGCCCGCCAGGTGGTCGGGGCGCGGGCGGCGACCCGGGCCGAGGCGCAGCTGCTCGGTGAGGCCAGGGGTGCGCCGGTGCTGACCATGGTCCGCACCGCGTGGGACGGCACCGGCACCGCGGTCGAGTACGGCGCACACCTCTACCGGCCGGCCCGCTACGCCTTCGAGCTCACCCTCACCGCCGGGACGGCGCACGGCTGACCGCGACCACCTCCGGTGGCGGGCCCGTCGTTCCCCGGACGACCAGGTGCGGCGGGAGCAACCGGTCGGCCGGGGCGGTGCCCCCGTCGTCGAGCCGGGCCGCGACGGCCCGCACGGCCCCGCGGGCCAGCGCGTCGGCGTCCTGCCGGACCGTTGTGAGGTCGATGTGGGCCAGCCCGGCCAGCCGGTCGTCGTTGTAGCCGACGACCGACACCCGGCCCGGGACGTCCACACCGGACCGGCGCAGCGTGTCCAGCAGCGCGAGCGCACACCGGTCGTTCGCCGCGACGACCGCGCTGGGCGGTGCCGGGTCGGCCAGCAAAGTGCGGGCCGCGGCGATCCCGGCCCGTTCGTCGTAGCCGCCCGGCAGGACCCGGATGTGGTCGGCCAGGCCGTGCGCGGTCATCGCGGCCCGGTAGCCGTCGCGGCGGACGGCGGCGTTCGGCCCGTCACCACCGTCGACGTGCACGATCACCCGGTGCCCGAGCCCGACGAGGTGGTCGACCGCCTGCCGGAGGCCGTCGTCGTCGGCGGTGCGCAGGGCGTCGACGGTCGCGGACCCGGTTCCGGTGCACGGTGCCGCCCGGCCGACCACGGCCACCGCGGCCCGCCGGCCGAGGTCGGCGAGGACGGCGTCGTCCAGGTGCGGGCCGAGCAGCACCAGCGCCTCGCAGCGGTGCGCCAGCAGCTCCCCGACGGCGTCGGCCTCGGGGTGGGTGGCGGTGCGTGCGGACAGCAGGACGTCGTAGCCGAGCCGCCCGGCCTCGTCGTAGATCGACTCCAGCAGGCCGGCCTCGTACGGCTCACCCACGGTCGTCACCACACCGACGGTGCGGCTGCGGCCCCGGGCCAGCAGCCGGGCCGCGCCGTCCGGCCGGTAGCCGATCTCGGCCGCCGCGGCGAGCACCCGGGCGCGGGTGCTCGCCGACGCCCCCGGCCGGTCCCGGAACACGAGCGACACCAGTGCGCGGGACACCCCGGCGCGGGCGGCGACGTCGCTCATGGTCGGCCTGCCGCGCACCCCGCCTCCTCGAATCTTTGTCTTGACATAGTGCGATCAAGTCAGGATAGTACCCGGTCAGACGCTACTAGAGCGCTCTAGATCGCTGGGCCTCGACTGTGCCCGCACCGACGTTCGGAAGAGATGACGACGTGGTCACACCCAAGATCAGAATCGGTTCCGCCCCCGACTCGTGGGGGGTGTGGTTCCCGTCCGACCCGGAGCAGACCCCGGCCGACCGGTTCCTCGCCGAGGTCGCGGCCGCCGGGTACGACTGGATCGAGATCGGCCCCTACGGCTACCTGCCCACCGACCCGAACGAGCTGTCCGACCAGCTGGAGCGGCACGGCCTGCGGGTCAGCGCCGGCACCGTGTTCGAGCACCTGCACCGCCCGGACTCCTGGGCGGACGTCTGGAAGCAGGTGACCGACGTCGCCGCGCTGACCCGGGCCGTCGGCGGCGGGCACATCATCGTGATCCCGGAACCGTGGCGCGACCACAAGACCGGGGCCGCGCTGGAGAGCCCGGAGCTGAGCCCGGAGCAGTGGCGCAACCTGACCACCGGGATGGACGAGCTGGGCCGCCGGATCCTCGAGGAGTACGGCCTGCACGTGCAGTTCCACAGCCACGCCGACTCGCACGTCGGCTACCAGCGCGACATCGAGCGCTTCCTCGCCGACACCGACCCGCGCCACGTGAACCTCTGCCTGGACACCGGGCACGTGTCCTACTACCGCGGGGACAACCTGGAGCTCATCCGCCGCTACCCGGAGCGGATCGGCTACCTGCACCTCAAGCAGGTCGACCCGGCGGTGCTCGACGAGGTCGAGGCCGAGGACCTGACCTTCCCCGAGGCGGTCCGGCGCGGGGTGATGTGCGAGCCGCCGCGTGGCGTCCCCGAGATGGAGCCGCTGCTCGACGCCGTGGCCGGGCTGGGCCGGGACGTCTACGCGATCGTCGAGCAGGACATGTACCCCTGCGCGCCGGAGGACCCGCTGCCGATCGCCCGGCGCACCCACACCTACCTCGGCGGCTGCGGGAACGGCGCCGTCGAGATCGGCCGCCCGCGCGGCTGAGGAAGGAGCACGGAGATGTCCGAACTGCGTGTCGCCGTGATCGGCGTCGGCAAGATGGGTGCGTTCCATGTGGACTCGCTGTCGAAGCGGGTCCGCGGGGCGCGGGTGACGGTCGTCAGCGATGCCGACGCCGATCGCGGGGCCGAGGTCGCGGCCGGCGTCGGGGCCCGGGTCGAGCCCGACCCGATCGCGGCCATCGGCGCGTCCGACGTGGACGCCGTCGTCGTCGCCAGCCCCGGGTTCGCGCACGAGAAGCAGGTGCTCGCCTGCCTGGAGGCCGGCAAGCCGGTGCTCTGCGAGAAGCCGCTGACGATGGACGAGCCGAGCGCGCTGGCCGTCGTGCAGGCCGAGGCCGCGCTCGGCCGCAGGCTGATCCAGGTCGGCTTCATGCGCCGCTTCGACCACGAGTACGCCCGGCTGCGCGCGCTGGTCGAGTCCGGAGAGCTCGGCAACCCGCTGCTGCTGCACTGCGTGCACCGCAACCCCGCGGTGCCGGAGCACTTCACCTCGGTGTTCGCGATGGCCGACTCGGTGGTGCACGAGGTCGACAGCACCCGGTTCCTGCTCGGCGAGGAGATCGTCGCGGTCACCGCGCTGAAGCCGGGGGCGACGTCGTCGTCGCCGGCCGGGAACGCCGACCCGATGCTGGTGCTGTTCGAGACCGAGTCCGGCCGGCTGGTCGACGTCGAGTCGTTCGTCCGCACCGGAGTGGCCTACGAGGTCCGCACCGAGCTCGTCGCCGAGTGCGGCATGGCGACGATCGGGCTGGACCAGGGCCTGGTGCTGCGCCGGGACGGCCGCTGCGGCGGCGAGCTGTCCCCGGACTTCGTCGTCCGGTTCGGACAGGCCTACGACACGCAGATGCAGGCGTTCGTCGACGCCGCGGCCCAGGGGACCGTCACCGGGCCGGGCGCGTGGGACGGCTACGCCGCCGTCGCCGTCTGCGCCGCCGGGGTCGAGGCCGTGACCAGCGGGAAGCGCGTCGAGGTCCGCCTGGGGGAGAAGCCGTGAAACTCGCTCTCGATCCGCAGATGTTCTACGCGACGCACTCGGTGCTGGAGCTGCCCGACGTCGTCGCCCGGATGGGCTACGCCTGGATGGAGATCTCCCCGAAGGACGACTTCATCCCGTTCTTCCGGTACCCGCGCGCCGACGACGCCACGGTCGCCGCGCTCCGCAAGCGGGCCGCCGATGCCGGGGTCGGGATCGCGTCGGTGCTGCCGGTGCTGCGCTGGTCCGGGCCCGGGGAGGACGAGCGCCAGGCCGCGGTCCGCGCCTGGAAGCGGGCCATCCGGATGACCGTGGACCTCGGCGTCGACGTGATGAACTCCGAGTTCAACGGCCGCCCGGAGTCCCCGGAGCACGCCGAGAGCCAGTTCCTGCGCTCGCTCGAGGAGCTCGCGCCGGAGTTCGAGCGGGAGGGCGTGCGGCTCGTGCTCGAGCCGCACCCGGACGACTTCGTCGAGGACGGGCACGCCGCGCTGAACCTCGTCCGCGGCCTCAACGCGGACTGGATCGACTTCCTCTACTGCACCCCGCACACGTTCCACCAGGGCGACGACGCCACCGGGATCATCGGCGCGGCCGGCGACAAGCTCGCCTACGTCCACCTCGCCGACACCCTCGACCACACCGCCTCGAACGGGCTGCGCTACATCGTGAACCCGCCCGGTTCGACCGTGCGGGTGCACCAGCACGCCGAGATCGGGCGTGGCGAGGTCGACTTCGACGAGGTCTTCGCCGCGCTCGCCGCCTCCGGGTTCGACGGGGTCCTGTCCAGCTGCGTGTTCGGCTGGGAGGAGCACGCCGAGGAGATCAGCGTCCGGCAGCGGGGGAAGGCCGTCGCGCTGGTGGAGAAGCACTTCGGTGCCGGCCGGGGAAGGGAGCTCGCACCGTGAGCTACACCCTCGCCGCCAGCGCGGAGATGCTGTACCTGGACCTGCCGTTCACCGACCGGGTCCGGCGGATCGCCGCGCGCGGGCTGCAGGTGGAGATCTGGGACTGGTCCACGAAGGACGTCGACGCGCTGGCCGGCGCCGGCGCGGACATCGTGTCGATGACCGGCTACCTCACCGGGGACCTGGTGACACCGGACGGGGTCGCCGCGCTGCTCGCGTCGGCCGAGAAGTCGCTCGCGGTGGCCGAGCGGCTCGACTGCCCGAGCCTCAACCTGCACGGCACCGGGCTCGGCCCGGGCGGGCTGCCCGTCCACCCGGTCGAGGTGGTCACCCCGGACATGTGGCTGACCGCGGCCGACACCCTGCGGCGGGTCGCGGAGCTGGGGGAGCGGGCCGGTCGGGTGTTCACCCTGGAGAACCTCAACCTGCCCGTCGACCACCCGGGGACACCGTTCGCGCTCGCCCGCGACACCCGCGCACTCGTCCGTGCGGTCGGCAGCCCGCACCTGCGGATGAACCTCGACCTGTACCACGCCCAGATCGGCGAGGGGAACCTGATCGAGCTCGTCCGGGAGTCGCTGCCGTACGTGGGGGAGATCCAGGTGGCCGACGTGCCCGGCCGCTGCGAGCCGGGCACGGGGGAGATCCACTACCCGGCGGTCGCGGCCGCGCTGCGCGAGCTGGGCTACGACGGCGTCGTCGGCCTGGAGGGGTGGGCCGCGGCCGACCCGGGCGCCGCGCTGGACGCGTTCGTCGCCGCGTTCTCGGCGTAGCCGGTCCGCGGTTCGCGTCAGCCGGGCCGGTGCGGGGTGCCGCGCAGGCTGTACCAGTAGGCGCCGGCCTCGGCGTCGGACAGCTCGGTGCGTACCTGCGCGTCGGCGGGGCGGCCGAACCGGCGCCGGATCGCCTTCCGGGCGATCTTCTCGACCTGGCACGCCAGCCGGTCGGGGACGGTGCGCCCGGCCAGGGTGAGCACGGCGACGAACGCGTACCGCGCCGGGCCGCGGCGGGGCCACGGGCCGGTGCCGTCGGCCAGGGACAGCTCGACGCTCATCGGCCGCTTCTCGTGCGCGTGCAGGGCCCGGGTCAGCTCGGCCTCGACGGTGTGCGCATCCACCCCCGCCGGGGCCTCGACGCGGACGACGGCCATCACGGCGCTCGTCGGTGTCGGGGTGCTCACAACGCTCACGTCCCAGGGCTCCTTCCGCGGCGCACCCCCTCCGTCGGACGTGCGCGGTCAGCCGATTCTTTCCCGGGATCACCCGATTCAAACAAGATCTGAATCGTCACAGTTCACGCAATCTCACTGCGTGCGCGACGCCGGCCGTCAGCCGCGGGCCGAGGGGAAGTCCGGTGCCCGCTTCTCCCGCAGCGCGGCGGCGCCCTCGACGACGTCCGGGCCCATGAAGCAGAGCATCTCGTAGGCGGCGGACTGGTCGAAGGTCGGCCCGGCGCTGCGCAGCCAGCTGTTCAGCGAGCGCTTGGTGAGCCGGATCGCCTGCTGCGAGCCGGTGCCGAGCAGGTGCGCGACCCGCAGCGCCTCGTCGAGGACCTGGTCGCGGGGCAGCGCCTTGGCGACCATGCCGAGCCGCTCGGCCTCGGCGCCGGTGAGCATCTCGCCGGTGAGCAGGTAGTAGCGGGCCTTCGCCATCCCGGCCAGCAGCGGCCAGATGATCGCGGCGTGGTCGCCGGCCGAGACGCCGAGCTTGACGTGGCCGTCGCCGAGCTTGGCGTCCTCGGCGCAGATTGCGATGTCGGCCAGCAGCGCCACCACGACACCCGCACCGACGGCGACGCCGTTGATCGCGGACACGACCGGCTTCTCGCAGTTGATGATGTTGTAGACGAGGTCGCTCATCTCGGTGAGCATGTGCGAGACGCGCTCGTGGTCCCCGGCCATCCGCTCGACCATGCCCAGGTCACCGCCCGCGGAGAACGCCTTCCCGGCCCCGGTGATCACCGCGACCCGGGTCCCGGGGTCCCGGGAGACGTCGTTCCACACCCGGGCCAGCTCGCCGTGCAGCTGCTCGTCGGCCGCGTTGTACTTGGCCGGGTTGTTGATCGTGATCAGCAGGACGCCGTCGTCGCGGCGCTCGAACAGCAGCTGGGAGTAGGCGTTCGGGTCGAGGGTCATCGTCGTCTCCTTCACCGGTGGGCACCCGTGGGCTCGAACAGGCCTCGGGCGTCGTCGTCGGCGGCCTGCTCGGCCGCCTTGTAGTGGATCTTCTTGCCGGTCGCGGTCAGGGGAGGGTGCACGTTCTCGCCGCCGGAGACGAGCATGTCGTCCTTGCGGCCGACGATGGTGACGAACTCGTCGGAGTCCCAGGTGGCGAGGTCACCGAGCCGGACCCAGCCGCCGGCGAACCTGGACTGGTCGACGTCGCCGCTGTAGGCGTAGCCGCACTTCGGGCTGCGCACGACGACCTCGCCGACCTCGGTGCCGTCCCGGGCGACCACCGAGTCCGGATCGGAGTGGCCGGCGTCGTCGATGCGGACCACCCGGACGTCGTCGTCGGTGCAGGCCCGACCCGCGGACCCGGCGTGCTCGGGCAGGTCGTCGGGTCGCAGGAACGTGTTCCAGAACGTCTCGGTGGTCCCGTACCCGTTGAAGATCCGCGGGGTGAGCACCTGCTGGTAGCGCAGGCAGGCCTCGCGCTCCAGCGGGGCACCCATCGTCACGATCCCGCGCAGCGACGACAGGTCCCGCGGCCGGTCGGCCTGGGCCCGCGCCAGCATCTCCAGGTTGGTCGGCGCCCCGATCAGGTAGGTGAGGCCGTGCTCGCCGACCAGGTCGAGGACGCGGTGGGGGTCGAACGTGCGCAGCGGCACCAGGCCGGCGCCGACGTAGAACACCGGGTTGGGCCCGCCCGAGTACAACCCGCCCCGGTGGAACCACGGCGTCATGTTCAGCGTGCGGTCCTCCGGCCCCAGCGGGAAGTGCATGATCACGTCGTGGGCGCTGAACACCTCGACCATGCTGTTCAGCGGGACGCCCTTGGGCAGGCCGGTGGTGCCGGAGATGTACAGCCGGGTGGTCTCGTCGTACGCGGTGCGCCCGGGATCGGGCAGCGGGTCGCCGGGAGCGGCGTCGGCGGGCCGAGCGTCGACGCCGGTCCGTTCCAGCTCGGCGATCCGGACGGCTCCGGGCAACGGGTCGTCCCCACCGGAGGCGACGACGAGCTCGGGGCGGTGGGTGGCGATCTCCAGCGCGTCCCGGACGGTCGCGGTCAGCTCGGTGTCGTAGACGAACACCCGCGGCAGGCTGTCGTCGAGGACGTGCGCGACCTCCCCGGCGGCCAGCCGGAAGTTGACCGGCGAGCCGACCGCGCCGGCCGCCTGGGTGGCCAGGTAGAGCCGGGCGAAGTCGGCTGAGTTGTAGAGCTGATGGGTCACGACGTCGCCGGGACGGACACCGGCCGCGCGCAGCCCGCGGGCCAGCGCGTCGACCCGGTCGCCGAGCTCGGCGTAGGTCTCCGCGACGCCGGTGTCCGGGTCGACCATCGCGGTGCGCCGGCCGAACCGGCGCACGGTGCGCCGGAACCCGGCCAGGTAGGTGAAGTCGCGCTCGAACCACTCCCGGAAGGGGGCGGGGTCGTAGGTGTACATCGGCTCCTCCTCCGAGCACGTCCGGCCGTCGGTCCCCGTCATCGGGCACCGCCCGCGGTGAAGGCCGGGATCCCGGTGAGCGCCCGGCCCAGGATCAGGGTGTGGATCTCGTCGGTGCCCTCGTAGGTGCGCACCGCCTCCAGGTTGGTCGCGTGCCGCAGCGGTGAGTGCTCCGCGCTCATCCCGTTGCCGCCGAGCACGGTCCGCGCCGCGCGGCAGATGTCGATCGCCTCGCGGACGTTGTTCAGCTTGCCCACCGAGATCTGCTCCGGCCGCAGGCTGCCGGCGTCCTTGAGCCGGCCGGTGCGCAGCGCGATCATCATGCCCTTCTGCAGTTCCAGGGCGGCGTCGACGAGCTTCTGCTGGGTGAGCTGGAACGCCGCCACCAGGCTGCCGAACTGGTGCCGGGCCAGCGCATGGTCGCGCGCGACGGTCCAGGCGTCGCGGGCGGCGCCCATGGCACCCCACATGATCCCGTACCGGGCCTCGTCGAGGCAGGTGAACGGGCCGCGCAGGCCGGTCGCCCCGGGCAGCAGCGCGTCGCCGGGCAGCCGGACCGCGTCGAGCACGACGTCGGCCTGCACGGAGGTGCGCAGGCCCAGCTTCGGCTCGATCGGGGTCGCGGTGAACCCGGGTGTCGCGGTGGGGACCAGGAAGCCGCGGATGCCCTCGGCGGTGCGGGCCCAGACGACGGCGACGTCGGCGACGGTGGCCAGACCGATCCAGCGCTTGGCGCCGTGCAGCACCCAGCCGTCGCCGTCCGGCTCGGCGCGGGTCTGCATGCTCGCCGGGTCGCTGCCGGCCTCGGGCTCGGTGAGGGCGAAGCAGCCGACGAGCTCGCCGGCGGCCATGCCGGGCAGCCACGCCTCCTTCTGCGCGTCGGTGCCGAAGCGGTCGATCGCGGTCATCGCGAGCGATCCCTGGACGCTGACGATCGTCCGGATCCCGGAGTCGGCGGCCTCCAGCTCGGCCGCGGCCAGCCCGTACTCGACGGCACTGCGGCCCGTGCAGCCCGGCCCGTGCAGGTGGGCGCCGAGCAGGCCGGCCCGGCCGAGCTCGGGAATCAGCTCGCGGGGCAGGTGCGCGCGCTCGAACCAGTCGGCCACGTACGGGGTGACGTGCTCGGCGACGAACCGGCGGACGTGCTCGCGCCAGGCGCGCTCGCCGTCGGAGAGCAGGTCGTCGAGGTCGAGCAGGTCGTGCGGGGCGGCGGACGGCTCCATGGTCACACCATCGACAGGCCGCCGCTGACACTGACGGTCTGCCCGGTGAGGTAGGTGGCGTCCGGGGAGGCGAAGAACGCGACGGTCGCCGCGAGGTCGTCCGGCCGGGCGAGCCGGCGGAACGGGATCGCCTTGACCAGCGCGTCGCGCAGCCGGTCGTTGCCCTCGAACAGCGAGGAGAACAGCGGGGTGTCGGTGGGACCGGGGCACACGCAGTTGGCGTTGATGCCGTGCCGGGCGACCTCGCGGGCCAGGGTCTTGGTGAAGGAGATGACCCCGCCCTTGGCCGCCGAGTAGACGGCCTCCCCGGACGAGCCGACCCGCGCGGCGTCCGAGGCGATGTTCACGACGGTGCCACCGCCCTGGGCGATCATCACCGGTACCACGGCCTGCGAGGTGTGCAGGACTCCGTAGAGGTTGATCCGGATGATCCGGTCCCAGTCGGCCGGGTCGGAGTCGACGAACGGCCCGATCTTGTCCCAGCCGGCGTTGTTCACCAGCCCGTCGATCCGGCCGAACTCCTCGCGGGCCCGCTGCACCATCGCCCGCACGGACCCGGGGTCGGTGACGTCGGCGTGGATCCCGACGGCCTTCCCTCCGATCTCGGCGGCAGTGCCGGTCGCGGTGTCCTCGTCGACGTCGGTGACGGCCACGGCGGCGCCCTCGGCGGCCAGCCGCTCGGCGATCGCGCGTCCGATGCCGCGCCCGGCACCGGTCACGATCACGCTCCGGTCGTCCATCCTGCCCATGGGATCTCCTTCGATCGCTGGTCGTTCACGGGGCGAGCTCGCGGCCCAGCCGGTGGCGGGTGATGACGAGCTTCATGATCTGTGCGGTGCCGTCGCCGATCTGCAGGCCGAGCACGTCGCGCATCCGCTGCTCGATCGGCAGCTCGGTGCGGTAGCCGTACTGGCCGTGCAGCAGCAGGCACTGGTTGATCTGGTCGTGGGCGGTCTTCGGCGCGAACCACTTGCACATCGCCGCCTCGGAGGTGTGCGGGTTGCCGGTGTCGGCCAGCCACAGTGCACGGTGGCACAGCGCGCGTGCGGCGGCGAGCAGGGTGTCGGCCTCGGCGAGCGGGAACGAGACGCCCTGGTTGGCCGACAACGGCCGGTCGAACGCCTCCCGGGTGGACACGTACTCCCAGGTCTCGTCGACGGTCTGCTGCGCGCACCCGATGCACTGCAGCCCGATCAACGCCCGGGAGAAGTCGAAGCCGGCCATGACCCTGCCGAAGCCCTGGCCCTCCGCGCCGAGCAGGTGGTCGGCGGGGACGCGGACCCGGTCCAGGTGCGCGGCACCCCGGCCGACGGCCCGGGTGCCCATGTCCGGGTAGAGCTCGACGGTCACGCCGGGGCGGTCGAGCGGGACGAGGAACGCAGAGATGCCGCGTCCGCGCCCGGCCGCGTCGTCGGTGCGCGCGAACACGACGACCGCGGAGGCGTCGGCCGCGAACGACAGCGACTTGACGCCGTGCAGCACCCAGTCGGCGTCGGCCCCGGGGCCGTCACGGGTCGCGGTGAGCCGGGGGACTCCCGCGTCGGAGCCGGCGTGCGGCTCGGTCAGCCCGATCCCGACGATCTCCTCGCCCGAGCAGATCCGCGGAACCCAGTGCGCGGCGAGCTCCGCCGTCGCGTGGGCGGCCAGGAGCTGCCCGGTCAGGGCCCCGACGACGACGAGGTAACCGGCGTTGATGTCACCGCGCCCGATCTCCTCGACGATCAGCCCGGTGGTGACCCGGTCGGTGCCACCGCCGCCGAGCTCGGCCGGCAGCTGCGGCGCGATGAGGCCGAGTCGACCCATCTCCCGGCGCAGCTCCGGGGCGATCCGGCCCGCCGTCTCGCGCTCCCGGTAACCGGGCAGCAGCTCCGTGACGGCGAAGTCGGCCGCCCGGCTGCGGTACGCACGCTGGGTGTCGCTGCGGGCGAGGTCCACTTCGCCGTCCTCTCGGTATCGACCACTGCGTCGAACACTGACGACCGTGACAAAATTTGACTAACAAGTCAATAGTTGTCCCGACGGTCGACATCGCCCGGGGTGGTGCGACACTGGGGCCGTCGAGGAGGTGTCGGGTGACGCAGGCAGAACCGGCCGGCCGGGTCCGGCGCAAGCGGGACCGGCGGGTCCGGCAGATCCTCACCACGGCGGCCGAGCTGGTCGGCGAGCGCGGGTTCGAGGCGGTCAGCCTGGAGGACGTCGCGGAGCGGCTCGACGTCACCAAGGGGTCGCTCTACTACTACTTCCCCGGCAAGGACGAGCTGATCACCGCGGCGATCGAGACCCTCGGCGACGACTGGAGCAGCCGCCTGGAGGAGCTCCCGGCGGGCCGCGAGGGGACGCCTGCGCAGCGGTTGCGGGCGCTCGTCCGGGAGCACGTGGGCATCGCCGTGCGGGAGTACCCCGCGGCACTGCGGCTGTTCCTCGTGCCCAGCACGTGGCCCGACGCCCAACGGGCCCGGATCAAGGATCTGCGCAGGCGGCACGACCGGGTGTTCCGCACCGTCCTCGAGGAGGGGCTGGCCGGCGGCGACTTCGCGGTGGTGAGTGCCGACGCGACGCTGCAGTGCATGCATGCGTCGATGAGCCAGGCACCCGAGTGGTGCGGCGCGCTGCGCGGGCGGGCCCGCGAGCGCGCGATCGACGAGCTCACCGACACGCTGATGAAGCTGGTGACCCCCACCTGAGCCGGGGGAGCGCGGTCAGGAGACGACCGGCAGCGGCCCGGACGGGCGGTCGAAGAGCGCCCGCCGTCCCTCCTCGCGCCGCCGCGGGATGCGGGGCAGCTGCGAGGTCATGTCGGCCTGCGCGGCCAGCTCGGCGCGACGCTGCGCGTCGAGGCACTCGGACAGCAGCGCGCGGACGTCCGCCGTCACCGGGTGCGCCGCGCCGAGGACCTGGTCCGCGGTATCCAACGTGGACGACAGGAGGGCGGCGCCGTCACGCCGGTCGCCCGCGTCCACCCGGGCCACCGCGAGCGCGGCGCGGGATGCGATCGTGCACGCGTGGCTCTCGCCGAGCACGCGTGTCCGTCGTATGAGGACGTCCTCGTGCCGGGTGACGGCCTCCGCCGGCCGGCCGACGAGCTGGTGCGCGGCGGCGACGGCGTCGGCGGCGGCCAGCGTGGCCGGGTGGTCGGGACCGAGCGCCTCCTCGCGGGAGGTGAGGTTGCGGGCGGCGAGCGCGAGGCCGCGGGTCTCGTCGTCGCCGAGCAGGTAGGCGACCGCCAGGCTGCCCTCCACGACGAGCGTGTCGGGGTCGCCGGGGCCGAGGTCGCGGCGGGCGGCGGCGAGCACCTGCTCCAGCCGCCGGGTCGCGTCGAGCAGCCCGTCCTCGTCGCCCGCGCGGCCCGCCGTCCGGACGTCGGTGGCGGCCCGGTCGTGCCGCTCCCGCAGCTCGTCCCGGGCGCCGGCGGCGCGGTGGTCGACGGCAGCGCTCTCCCGCAGGAACGGTGAGCCGGCGAAGACGCTGTCACTCATATCGGTCCGTTCCTCCCTCTCGATACGCACAGTCATCACTCGATCACCCGGTCAGCCTAGCTGATTGCCACGGAGCGTACCCTAAGTCGCCGGCGCTGAGCAGCACATGGGCTAATCTGCGATGCGGATCTTCCGTCTGATTACAGAGAGTTGCGAGCTGCGGACCCCTGGTCGTGGACGGCGGGGGAGCCGTGCCCGCGTGGCCGACCGTGGCATCGTCGGCGCCGCACCTGGTACGTCTGGAGAATCCGATGCCCCATCCGCTGTCCCGGCTGACCGCCGACGAGATCGACGACGCACGTGCGCTCCTGGCCGAGCACGGCCTGCTCGGCCCCGGTGTGCGGGTCCCCGTCCTGGCGCTGGAGGAGCCGCCGCGCGCGACGGTCGTGGCCCACCGCGACGGGGA
The DNA here is from genome assembly GCF_014267175.1 of Pseudonocardia sp. C8. Lineage (NCBI taxonomy): Bacteria > Bacillati > Actinomycetota > Actinomycetes > Pseudonocardiales > Pseudonocardiaceae > Pseudonocardia > Pseudonocardia sp. C8. The sequence goes on along the minus strand of NZ_JACMTR010000002.1, from coordinate 3,877,783 downwards.
CCCGGTCGACCGCCGGGTCCGCGCGGTCCTGCTGGACCCGGCCAGCGGGACGTCCCGCACGGTGATCGCCTCGCTGACCCGCAAGGAGATCGACGAGCGGGTCGAGCACGACCCCACGACCGACGGCCAGCCGCCGATCACCGGCGAGGAGATGGAGGGCGTCGACGAGATCGTCAAGGCGGACGCCGGCTGGCGGGAGGCGATGGCGCGGCGCGGGATCACCGACGTCTCGCTCGTCGCCGCATGCCCGCTCTCGGCCGGATCGTTCGACCTGCCGGGGGAGCGGGGCCGCCGGATGCTGCGCGTGCTCTCGTTCCTCCAGCACCGCCCGGACGACAGCCCCTGGGCGCACCCGGTCGACGGTGTCGTCGCCTATGTGGACCTGCTGGAGCGCAAGGTGATCGAGCTGATCGACACCGGCGTCGTCGCCGTCCCGGAGGAGGAGGGCAACTTCGGCGAGGGGCCGTACCGGGAGACCCGCAAGCCGCTGCACGTCACCCAGCCCGAGGGGCCGAGCTTCACGGTCTCCGACGACGACGTCGTCGAGTGGGAGGGCTGGCGGTTCCGCGTCGGATTCGACCCGCGCGAGGGTCTCGTCCTGCACCAGCTGTCCATCGAGGACCGTCCGGTCGCGCACCGGCTGTCGATCGCCGAGATGGTCGTCCCGTACGCCGACCCGGGGCCGGTGCGGTTCTGGCAGAACTACTTCGACGCCGGCGAGTACCTGCTCGGCCAGCAGGCCAACTCCCTCGAGCTCGGCTGCGACTGCGTCGGCGAGATCCACTACTTCGACGCCGTCCTCGCCGACCCGGACGCCCGGCCGCGCACCATCCGCAACGCGATCTGCCTGCACGAGGAGGACGACGGGGTGCTCTGGAAGCACACCGACGTCTTCACCGGCAAGCAGGCCGTCCGGCGCCGCCGCCGGCTCGTCGTCTCGTTCTTCGCGACGATCGGGAACTACGACTACGGCTTCTACTGGCACCTCCACCAGGACGGCGCGATCGAGCTGGACGTCAAGTCCACCGGTGTCGTCTTCACCGGTGCCCACGACGACCGGGCCTCCCGCTGGGCGACGGAGATCGCCCCGGGGCTGGGCGCGCCGTACCACCAGCACCTGTTCTGCGCCCGCATCGACCTGACCGTCGACGGTCCCGAGTCGTGGGTGGACGAGCTGGACGTGCAGCGGCTGCCGGTCTCGGCGGACAACCCGTACGGCAACGCGTTCGCGCGGTCGGTCACCCGGATCGCCTCCGAACGGGACGCGGGCCGGCTCGCTTCCAAGAAGGACGGTCGCGTGTGGCGTGTGTCGTCGGCCCGGGGCCGCAACCGGTTCGGCGAGCCGACGGCGTACGTGCTCGAGCCGGAGGACGGCCCGACCCTGCTCGCCGACCACGACGCGTCGATCACCGGGCGGGCCGCGTTCGCGACGAAGCACCTGTGGGTCACCGCCTACGACCCGGCGCGCCGGTACCCGGCGGGAGAGCTGGTCAACCAGCACGCGGGCCACGCGGGCCTGCCGGAGTGGGTCGGCGAGGACCGCGACCTCGACGGTGCCGAGCTGACCCTGTGGCACACCTTCGGCGTCACCCACTTCCCGCGGCCGGAGGACTGGCCGGTCATGCCGACCGCGTCCTGCGGGTTCCGGCTCGCGCCGTCGGGGTTCTTCGACCGCAACCCGACCTTGGACGTCCCGCCCGGGCACTGAGTCCCGGGGCGCATCCCCGTGGCCTTGCGGTCAGCGCCGGACCGCGACGCTGACCGCGGCGGCGGTCTCGGCCAGCCCGGCCCGCAGCCGGGCGATCGCCTCGGGCAGGTGGTCGGCGGCGTCCTGGGCGAGACGCCGCGCGGTCGCCCGGTCGACCTCCGGCTCCAGCACCTGCTCGACGCCGAGCGCGGCGATCACGACGAGCGTCACGGCGCCCTGCAGGGTGAACGTGCCGGGGTGCCGGACCATGCCGCGCAGCGCGATGCCCGGCGCGTGCACGGCGGCGGAGTCGGCCACGGCCAGCTTGGTCCGGCGCCGGCCGAGCAGGGTCCGCTCGGAGGCCTGCCGCAGCACGCCGCGCTGCACGAGATCGTTCTGGACGACCTCGAGGAGCAACCCCCCGAGCGCGTCGATCCAGGAACGGACCGGGTGCGCCCGCGGCTCGTGGGCGACGCTGTCCATGACGAGCGTCGCCGCCTCCCCGGCGGCCGCGCCCGCCGGTGCCGACCGGGTCGCCACGACCCGGTGGTCCGGGTCGATGGTCAGCGCTCCCGCTGTCACGAGGTCGGCGAGCTGGGCGCCGACCAGTCCGCAGGCGAGCAGGTCCGGGGCCAGCCCGGACCGGCCGGCGGCCTCGTCGTACGCGATCAGGAACAAGCCGTTCGCGAGCGCGCCCTGCTCCATGCCGCATCCTCCCGGGTTTTCACTCTCAGTAACTGATTCGGCGCAATGCGCCAGGATATTGCGCCGATTGCGCGTCGGATGTGACGTGACGTTAGCATTCCGCCCCGACTATCGATCCTCCTCGAGATCAGGAGTCGCGTATGCCCCCGCTCGCGACCGACGACCGGCAGGTCCCCGGCCTGCGCCGCCGCCGACTCGGCGTGGTGCACCTGGTGTTTTTCACCGTCGCCGCGTCCGCCCCGCTCACGGTCCTCGCCGGTGGGGTCACCACCGCCTACGCGGTCAGCGGCAACCAGGCGGTCCCCCTCGCCTTCCTCGGCGTCGCCGCCGTCCTCGTGCTGTTCGCCGTCGGCTACGCCGCGATGAGCAGGCACGTCGCGAACGCCGGTGCGTTCTACGCCTACCTGGCCCGCGGGCTCGGTCGCCCGGCAGGTGTCGCCGGCTCGTTCGTGGCGCTGGTCGCCTACAACGCGATCCAGATCGCGTTGTACGGGCTGTTCGGCGCGGCGATGTCCGACTTCGTCGCCGAGACCGCCGGGCTGCGGCTGGCCTGGTGGAGCTGGGCGCTGTTCGCGATGGTCGCCGTGGGCTGGCTCGGCCTGCTCCGCGTCGACCTGAACGCCCGGGTCCTCGCGGTGCTGCTGATCGTCGAGGTGGCCGCGGTCGTGGCGTTCGACGTCGCCGGGTTCACCCGGCCCGCCGAGGGCGCCGTGACGCTCGACCCGCTGCTGCCGGAGACCCTGTTCGCCGGCGGGATCGGGGCGGTCGTGGCGTTCACCGTCGCGTCGTTCACCGGGTTCGAGTCCGGTGCGATCTACTCCGAGGAGGCGCGCGACCCGCGGCGGACGGTGGCCCGCGCGACGTTCGTCGCCGTCACCTTCACCGGCGTGTTCTACGCGCTGTCCGCCTGGGCGATGGTGGCCGCGACCGGCCCGTCGCAGCTGCAGGCGCGCGCCGGCGAGGAGGGGCCCGGCCTGGTGTTCGGGCCGCTGGCGGAGATGTTCGGGACCGTCGTCGCCGACGTCACCACGGTCCTGCTGCTCAGCAGCGTGTTCGCCGCCCTGCTCAGCTTCCACAACGGCGTGGCCCGCTACCTGTTCGCGCTCGGCCGCGAGCGGGTGCTCCCCTCCGCGCTCGCCACCGTCGGCGCGCGTTCCGGCGGCCCGGTCGCCGGCTCGCTGGCCCAGTCGGTGCTGGCGCTCGTCGTCGTACTCGGGTTCGTGCTCGCCGCGGCCGATCCGATGCTCTCGCTGTTCAGCTGGTTCTCCGGGCTGTCCGCGCTCGGCGTCGTGCTGCTGATGACCGGCACGTCGGTCGCCGTGGTCGGGTTCTTCCGCCGGAACCGGAAGGCGCCCGCGTCGGTGTGGGCCCGGCTGATCGCGCCGGTACTGGCCGCGGTGCTGCTCGCGGCGGTCCTGGTCGTGCTCGTCGGCAACTTCGATGCCCTGCTGGGCACCGACCCGTCGTCGCCGGCGCGGTGGGTGCTGCCGGGGATCGTCCTGATCGCCGCGCTCGGCGGGCTGGGGTGGGCGCTGTGGCTGCGCAGCGCCCGGCCCGACGTCTACGACGGCATCGGCGGCGGCGCACCGGCCCCCGACGGGGTGGCCCCCGAGGCCGGTGCGCCGACGGTCTACTGGCGCCGGGCCGGCGAGACCGGTCCCGCCGACTGGGCGGGTGCAGGCACCGCCGACTCCGGAAGCGGCTCCGCGCCGTGGGCGGGCGCCGGTACCGCCGACTCCGCGGGCGACGGCGCCGAGGAGGTGGGAACCGGCACCACCGGCTCCGCGGGCGACGCCGCCGAGCAGGCGGAGGGCGGTACCACCTCGGCTGCACCGCTCGAGGAACGTGAGACGACCGTCTTCACCATGCCGGAGCGGTCCACCGCCCGCGCGGAGGACGAGACCACCGAGTTCCGGCGGCCCGACCTGCGCGACTGAACGCCCCCGCGCCCGCCGGGGTCACCCGGTCGTGCGGTTCCGGCGTCCTCACGGGTGGACTCGTCCGTCCGGTCTGGAGCCGTGCACATCGGACGGCCGAGGATCGAGGGTCGGTCCGGTCGGTGAAGGGGGGCGCGGTGTCGACGAGCGGCGACCGCGATGGCGACCTCGGACGGGGTGCCGGAGAGCAGCGTTCAGGGCCTCCGTCCGGAGGTGATCCGTACGAGCCACCCGCCGGGGCCGCCGCGGACGGCACCGTCGCGGGACGGGACCAGGACACGGAGGCGAGCGTCGCGTCGGGGGCGTTCGCCACGGGTGGAGTCTCCGGGGGCTCACCGGAGCCGGTGGGTGCCGCGGCTGCCGGGACGACCGAGGTGGCGCCCCGTGGCCCGGGCGGTGCCCGGCACCGCCGTCCGTCCGGCGCTCCACCGCCGCGTCCCGCGCTGAATTCGCCGAGGTCCGGCCCAGCCACGACCGGCCCCGCCGCGGTCGCCCCGGCCCCGGGTGGCCCCGCCGCGGCCGCCCCGGCTACGGCCGGCCCCGCCGCGGTCGACCCCGCCAAGAACGGCCCGGCGTCCACATTGCACGCCGAGAAGGCCAGGCCGGCACCGGGCCGGTCGGCGTCGCGCATGGTCGCGCTCGGGGTCGCAGGTGCGGTGTTGGCTGCTGCGGGTGCCGCGGCCGCGGGTGTCGCCGCGGTTGCCGCGGTGCAGACCGACGGTGGGTGGCCCTCGCTCGGTGACCCGGCGGCCGTCACGGGCCTGCGCGGTGCCGATCCCGGGAGCGCGCCGTCGCCGGCCGGGGATCCGGCGTCGTCCGGAGCGGACGCGGTTCCGAGCGGCTCCCCTTCGGACGGTGGTCTGCAGTCCGCCCCGCCTGCTCCGGGCGGAGGTGGCTCCGTCGGGAACCCTGCCGGTTCGCCCGGTGGCGACGGTCCGGCCGCATCCGGCGGTGCGCGTGCGGGCGCCTCGTCGGCGCCGGGCGGCCCGGGCGATGGACACGGTGCAGGACCGGGGAGCGGGACACCTGCGGCCGGCCGACCCGAGGCCGGCGGGCACGGCGCCGGTGCTGGCGGGCCCGGGACGGCACCCGGGGGTGGCCCGGGTGGAAACGGCACTGGTCCTGGCCAGAACGGGGCGGCGCCTGGCGGGAATCCGCCTGCTGGCGGATCGGCGTCTGCCGCAACCGGGCCTGGGCCTGCCGGGGCCGGGCCTGCGCCCGGGGGACCCGGGGCGACCGGAGGGGAGCCTGGTGGCGGGGTTACCCCGGCCGGTCCCGGGGCGGCTCCCAGTTCTCCGGGGTCGGCTCCCGGCGGTCCCGGTCCGGTCCCCGGCGGACCCGGCGCGGCTCCCGGCGAACCCGGCGCGGCACCTGGCGGCAACGGGACGCCACCGGGTGGGGGTGGGGACGCGCCCGGTGGCGCCGGTACGGCGCCGGGCGGGAACGCGACACCGCCCGGTGGGAGCGGGACGGCCCCCGGATCCTCGCCGGACGGTCCCGCGCCTGCTGGATCCGCGCCCGCCGGCTCTGGGCCCGGAGGGACCGCGCCCGCCGGGCCTGCGCCCGGCGGTGCCGCACCGGGTGGGGCTGCGCCCGGTGGTGCCGCACCGGGCGGGGCTCCGCCAGGCGAAAGCACGGCAGCGCCCGGGACGTAGCCTCCGCCTACCGCGGACCGGACAGGCGGACGGGGGCCGCCGGTGGCGCTGCGCCCTCTTGAGAGCGCAGCGCAGGCCGGCAGTGCGCTCGCACCCGCCGCGAGCGGGTCGTCGGCGCGCTGACCTGCCGGTGCCGTGCAGCACACCATCCAGCCGGATCAGAACGGCGTGGGGTCGTCACGAGGACCACCGGGTGCGGTGTCGTCGGGTGGTGTGTCGTCCTGGGGCGGGGCGCGGTCGCGTCGGCGCAGGTCGAGGTCGTCCTGGTCGGTGTCGGCGTCCGGAGGTTCGCCGCCGGGGTCGTCGTCGGGCGGTAGCGGGGGAAATCGGCGGTGGCAGGATCGGTTCGGGGTCGACCGGGTAGGTCTTGCCGAGGGGGCTGGTCCAGACGAACCGGCCGGGTTCGGGCTGGTCGAGGTCCCAGCCACCTTCGGTTTTGAGCGTGTGGTCGTGGCGGCACAGCGGTCCGAGATCGTCGCGGGTGGTGGGGCCGCCGTGGGTGTGGTCGGTGGTGTGGTCCTGGTCGCAGCGTCGGGCCGGGGTCCGGCAGGTCGGGAAGGTGCAGCTGCGGTCGCGGACCTGGGTGTGGCGGCGTAGCGCCGCCCGGGGGAAGCGGGCGGTGGGGTGGGCGTCGAGGTCGGCGCCGGGTGCGGCCTGCTGCCGGTGGTGCGTGTAGCGGGCGGCGATGTCGGCGATCACCCGGGCCCACCGGGGGTGGGCCGCGCCGGCGGCCAGTTCGGTGAGCAGGGTCTCCGGGATGTGGATCTCGACGATGCCCCCGGCCGGGCCGTCGTCCTTGTGCTCGCGGTCGCCCTTGCGGTCGCGGTCTTTCTTGTGGATGCCGGTGGTGGGTCGGCGGCGGGTGAGGCCTTCGGCGAGTAGGTGGCCGTCGGTGTCGACGATGACCCAGCGCCATTGGGCGCGGTGTTGGCGGGCCACGATCCGGCGGGCGACCTCGGCGGGGATCGGTCCCCAGCCGGGGATCTCGCCGGGGCGTTGGTCGAGGCCGAGCAGGGTGCTCAGCGGGACTCGGACCTCGACGCCGACTCCGCGGCGTCGGCGGCGGTTCGGTCGGGCGGGATCACCGGTGCCCGAGCCGCGGGAGCCGGGATCGCTGGGGCCGCCGGAGTCAGGGCCGCCGGAGCCGGGGCTGCTGGAGTTGGAGTCGGCACCGTCGGAGCCGGGGGCACCGGAGTGAGCGGACGCGGATCCGGGTGCGGTGGGTGTGGGGCTGCTGTCGGTTGTCCTGTCCGGGGAAGCGGGGGTGTCGGGGGTGTCGGGGTGGCCGGCGAAGCGTTCCAGCAGTGCGTGCAGGATCTCGGCCCGGCTGAGGCCGTGCAGGGATCCGTCGAGCAGGCCCAGGACCAGGTCGGCGCGGACCTGGTCGAGGGTGCCGGGGTGGCCGTCGTGGCGGGCGGCGCGGGCCAGGGTGTCGAGTCGTTCCCAGGCGGCGGCGGCTTCGTCGGCGGGTAGTCCGGTGGCGGTCAGCACGGCGGTGCCGTCCTCGGCCAGGTAGGCCACGACCTGGCGTTCGCGGATCGCGCGGCGGTAGCGCTGCTCGAAGTAGGCCGGGTCGGCCTCCAGGATCAGGCGTTTGATCCGCTCGGCGATCTGGCCGGTGGTCAGCCGTGGTGCGTGTGGCAGGACCTCGGTGCAGACCCGTTCCCGCAGCGTGGCGGGGAGGCCGGCCAGGTGGGTGGCGAACACCGTCGCCTTGCCCCGGTCGATCCGGCCCTGGTCCAGGGCGGTCCAGACCTGGGGTAGGTCGTGGACCAGTGCGACGGCCAGGTCGGTTTCGGCCTCGGCGGCCCGCCGGGTCCAGGCCAGCGCGGCCCGGACCTCGTCGGCGGCGTACGGGTCGGGGGTCTCGGCGCGGTGGATTTGCCCGGGGCCGGCGAACGGGCGCCGGTGGACCACCTCGGTCAGCGCGGCCAGCATCCGGGCCTGCTCGTGGGCCAGCTGCCGGGACTGGGCGAGCAGGACGTCGACGATGTCGTCGTTGGGTACCCGGGCCAGGTCCAGCCCGGCGAGCGCGGCGGCCAGCCCGGGGCCGACGGGCAACCCCGCCAGACCCTCCGGAACCACCTGCTCAACGGCCATATCTAGAACATACAATCGACCACCGACACTTTCGGCTCGGTGGAGTCCACGGGGCGCAGGGCGCTGTGGAGACTGGCGACGAGGAAGCAGAGTCGCCTGGCCGGCGCGCCGCGCCGCTCGCCGGCATGCGCACTTGGCGCCGGGTTCGGTCGGACGGTAGCTCGGAGTCGTCACCCCGTGCAGCTGCTGACGGCGCCGCCGACCGGCCCCGGACCGCGCCTCGGCCCGACGCTCAGAACTGCAGTACCAGCTGTGCCACGGTGAAGTAGATGACCAGCCCCGTGGCGTCCACCAGGGTGGTCACCGCGGGAGCCGACACGACAGCCGGGTCGATGCCCAGGCGGCGCGCGACCAGCGGCATCGTCGCCCCGATGGTCGCCGCCCAGGCGCAGATGGCGACCAGCGAGACCCCGACGACGAGTGCGATCTCCGCGCCGACCAGCGCGGTCCCGATCACCAGCCCGGCCACCGCGAGCATCGTGCCCAGCGCAGCACCGACCCGGGCCTCGCGCCACATCACCGCGAGCACGTCCGACGGGCGCACCTCGCCGACCGCGAGTGCCCGGACGCTGGCGGTCGCGGCCTGCGACCCCGCGTTCCCGCCGGTGCCGATCAGCAGCGGGACGAACAGGGCGAGCGCCGTGACCCGGGCGAGCGTGTCCTCGAAGTACTGCAGGACGTTGACCGTGAGCGTGGCCGCGACCAGCAGCAGGAGCAGCCACACGATCCGCGACCGGGCCAGCGACAGCACGCCCGCCGTCATGTAGTGCCCGGCCCACGGGGCCGCACCGGCCTGGCGGGCGACGTCCTCGGACTCGGCCCGCTCCAGCTCGGATACGGCGTCGTCGATGGTGAGCAGCCCCAGCAGCCGCCGCTCACCGTCGACGACCGGCAGCGCGATCCGGTCCGAGTCGCCGAGCAGTCGCGCGGCCTCCTCGCCGTCGTCGGTGGCCCGCACCCACGGCGCGTCGGTGTCGACGAGCTCGTCGAGCGGGGTGTCCGGCGGGCTGAGCACGAGCTCGCGCAAGGTGACCACGCCCTCCACCCGCCGCCCCGGGCCGACGACCGGCAGCGTGTAGACGGTCTTGGCGCCGCGGCCGGCGCGGCGGACCCTGGCGAGCGCGTCGGTGACCGTGCCGCCGGCGTGCAGGCTCACGACCTCGGGTGTCATCAGCCGGCCCGCCGACCCGGCGGGGTAGCCGAGCAGCGCCGCCGTGGCGCGGCGGCGCTGCGGGTCCAGGCCGGCGAGCACCCGGTGCGCCACCGACGCCGGCATCTCGCCGAGCAGGTGGACACGGTCGTCGGGGTCGAGCCCCTCGACGAGCTCGGTGACGGTCTCCTCGCGCATGCCGTCCAGCACCCGCGCGGGTCAGCGGGGTCGCGCGTCGATCACGCTCCGCGGTCCCGCGGTCGGGACGACGGCCTCCACCCGGAACCCGGCGTCGTCCAGCAGCTCCGTGTACTCGGCGGCGGTGCGCTCGCGGCCGCCGGTCCCCACCAGCATATGCAGGTCGTAGAGGACCGGCCCGGGCTCGCCGGGGGCGTCGTCGGGCAGGACCTGCTCGAGCACCAGCACCCGGGCCTCCGGCGGGGTGGCGACCCGGACGTTGCGCAGCAGCGCACGGCACTCGTCGTCGGTCCAGTCGTGCAGGACGAACGACAGCAGGTACACGTCGGCGCCGCCCGGGACGGACTCGAAGAAGTCGCCCAGCATGACGTCGCACCGGTTCCCGACGCCGGCCGCGACCAGCTCGTCGTGCGCCCGCTGCGCCACGTGCGGCAGGTCGAGCAGGATCCCGCGGCACGCCGGCCGGGCCGCGAGCACGTGGCGCAGCAGCGCCCCGGTGCCGCCGCCCAGGTCGACGACCGTGCTGCCGTCGGGCACGTCGTAGGCGTCGACGAACGCGGCGCCGGCCTCGTCGACCAGCCCGCGCTGCGTGACGTCGTAGAGCGCGCCCAGCTCCGGCCGGTGCTCGAGGTGGGCGAAGATCGGGCGCCCGGTCACCCGCCGGCAGGCCTGTTCCCCGGTGCGGACCGACTCGGTGAGGTCGTCCCACAGCGGGCGCCACAACCGCGACGTGAGCAGGGCGCGGGCGTGCGCCCCGCCGGGCGCGTCCCGCTGCAGCGCGTCGCCCAGCTCGGTGCTCGCCCACCCGTCGGCTCCCCGGGTGACGAGGCCCAGCGCGGCGAGCGCGCGCAGCAGCCGGTCCATGGTCGGCGCGTGGGTGTCGGTCTCCGCGGCCATCTTCTCCGTGCCGGCGGGGCCGTGGGCCAAGACGTCGAGCACGCCGAGCTCGGCGGCGGCGCACAGCGTGTCGGTGATCCAGTGGGCCTGGACCATGCCGATCAGACGGGAAGCGGCGGTGTCCATCGGTTCTCCCTCGCGGCGCGCGGATCGGTCCGCGCCAGTGTCCCGGATCACGCCGCCGGGCCGCGCGTCACCGTGGCGTGTCGGCGAGCGCCCCGAGGTCCCGCAGGCGGGCGGAACAGTCGTCGACGATCCGCCGGGTGATGTCCCCGGCCGGTTCCAGCTCCGCGAACCCGCCGACGACCTGCCCGATGTAGTACGACTCGAGCGCCGTCGCCCCGGGGTGCCCGGACGCGGCGGCCGCGTCGATCCGGTCCCACGCCTCGCCGGTGAGCACCGGCTGCAGCGGCATCGGCAGCGGGGACGGGCTGCCCGAGCGCTCCCACTCGTCGTGCCAGGCGCTGCGCAGCTGGCGGGCCGGCTTCCCGGTCCGGGCCCGGGAGCGCACGGTGTCCGCGCTGCTCGCGGCCAGGAACTTGCGCTTCACCGGATCCGGCGTGATGTCCTCGTGGCTGGCCAGCCACACCGACCCGCACCAGACGCCGGACGCGCCGAGCGCGAGCGCCGCGGCCATCTGGCGCCCGGAGGCGATCCCGCCCGCGGCGAGCACGGGCGCGTCCCCGGCCAGGTCGACGATCTCCGGGGTGAGCACCATGGTGGCGATCGTTCCGGTGTGCCCGCCGGCCTCGGTGCCCTGCGCGACCAGCACGTCCACCCCGGCGTCGAGCTGCCTGCGGGCGTGTTCGGGCTTGCCGACCAGCGACGCGACCGCGACCCCGGCCGCCTTCGCCCGGGCGACCAGGGATTCCGGGGGCGGCCCGAGGGCGTTGGCGACCAGCGAGACCGGGTGGGCGAACACGACGTCGAGCAGCGCCTCGACCCCGGTCGGGTCGAAGTTGGCGAGCAGCCCGCCGTCGTGTGTGGACCCTGCGGGCGCGGGCGGGATCTCGTAGCGCTCCAGCAGCTCGTCGACGAAGCGGACGTGCTCGTCCGGGATCTGCGCGCGCAGGCTGGCCAGCAGGTCGGCCGGGTCGCCGAGCGCGACGTTGCCGGGCACGAGCAGGTCCACCCCGTACGGCCGCCCGCCGACCTGCTGCTCGACCCAGGTGAGCTGGGCGTCGAGCTGTTCCGGGGTGTACATCGTCGCGGCCAGCACGCCGAACCCGCCGGCCCGGGTGACCTCGGCGACCACGCCGGGCGAGCGGTTGAACCCGACCAGCGGGGCCTCGACGCCGAGCAGGTCGGTGAGGGCGGTACGCATCGGAGACTCCATACCTGAACGACGATCGTCAGTAATGGGCCGGACGATAGGGTGACGATCTCCGTTCGGCAAGGCCCGGGAGGTCCGATGCGCACGACGGCCGCCGGGCGGCCCCGGGATCCCGAGGTCGATCGCCGGATCGCCGACGCGGCGGTCGCGCTGTTCGGCCGCACCGGGTGGGCCGGGTTCAGCGTGGAGGGCGTCGCCCGGGCCGCCGGTGTCGGGAAGGCGTCGATCTACCTGCGCTGGGAGTCCAAGGAGCAGCTGCTCGGGGACGCGCTGGCCCGGCGCCTGGTGGACGTGGCCGACTTCGACAGCGGCACTCTGCGCGGCGACCTCGTGCGGCTGACCCGCCAGCTCCTGGACATCTACCGCGGGGAGAGCGGGCGTGCGGTGCTGCGGCTGATCGTCGAGTCCCCGGACATCCCGGGCCTGGAGGCGCGGTGGGAGTCGCTGCGCGAGTCCCAGGTGCTCGCCGCGCGGGCGATGGTCCGGCGCGGGATCGCCCGCGGCGAGATCCCGGAGGACGCCCCGGTCACGATGGTGCTGGACACGCTGTGCGGCGGGGTGCTCATGCACGTCTGGTCGGCGCCCGAACACCTGCGGGCCCGGATCGCCGCGGACGTCGAGGCCTACGCCGAGCAGCTCGTCGACTTCCTCATCGGGGCGGTCCACGGCTACCGTTGATACGGACGGATGCCGTACAGGAATGGGGATACATGATCGACCCGAGCACGCCGGTCCTGGTCGGGGTCGGGCAGGCCTCCGAACGGATCGACGACCCCGGCTACCGCGCGCTGTCCGCCGTCGAGCTGGGCGCCGAGGCGGCCCGCGAGGCGTTGCGCGACAGCGGGGCCGGTGCCGCGGCGGCCCGCGCGGTCGACGTCGTGGCCGCGGTGCGCCAGTTCGAGGTGTCCACCCCGTTCTCGCACGCCCCGCTCGGGCGCTCGGACAACTACCCGCGCTCGGTCGCGGCCCGGATCGGCGCCGACCCGGCGCACGCGATCCTCGAGGTGACCGGTGGCCAGTCCCCGCAGCACCTGGTCACCGAGCTGGCAGGCCGGATCGCCGCCGGCGAGTGGGAGGTGGCGCTGCTGGTCGGCGGCGAGGCCATCTCCACCGCCCGGCACCTGTCCGGGCGCGACGACGCGCCCGACCACGCCGAGTCCGTCGGCGGCCGGCTGGAGGACCGCGGCTACGGCCTGGCCGGCGTCGCGACCCGGGCCGAGCTCGCGCACGGGCTGACCACGCCCGCGCACCGCTACGCCCTGATGGAGAACGCCCGCCGGGCCCGGCTCGGCCGCACCGGCGCGGAGTACGCGGCGGAGATGGGCGCCCTGTTCGCGCCGTTCAGCGAGGTCGCGGCGGGGAACCCGCACGCGGCGGCGCCGCTCGCGCGCACCGCGGCCGAGCTCGCCACCCCCGACGACCGCAACCGCCCGATCGCCGACCCCTACACCCGCTACCTCGTCGCCCGCGACCAGGTGAACCAGGGTGCGGCGGTGCTGATGTGCTCGGTGGCGGCGGCGCGGCGGCTCGGCGTCGCCGACGACCGCTGGGTGTTCCTGCACGGCGCCTGTGACCTGCGCGAACGCGACCTCCTCGACCGGCCCGACCTGTCCGCGACGCCCGCGTCGGCGGCCGCGGTCCGCACCGCGCTGGACCGGGCCGGGATCGGGCTCGACGACCTGTCCACCCTGGACCTGTACAGCTGCTTCCCGATCGCGGTGTGGGGCCCGTGCGACGCGCTCGGCCTCGACCCCGCCGACCCGCGCGGCCTGACGCTCACCGGCGGCCTGCCGTTCTTCGGCGGCCCCGGCAACGACTACTCGACGCACGCGATCGCCGAGACCGTGCAGCGCTGCCGCGCAGCCCCCGGGACGTTCGGCCTGGTCGGGGCGAACGGCGGGATCGCCAGCAAGTACTCGGCCGGGGTCTACTCGACGACGCCGGTCCCGTGGCGGGCGCACGACGACGCCACCCGCCAGGCCGAGCTGGACGCCGTCCCGGCGGTGCCGCGGGCGGAGCACCCGGACGGCCCGGCGACGGTGGAGAGCTGGACGGTCATTCACGGGACAGACGGGCGCACCGGCGTCGTCGTCGGCCGGCTGGACGCCGACGGGCGCCGGTTCCTGGCCCGCGTCCCGGACGGCGACCCCGAGACCATGGACCTGCTCGCCGGCGACCCCGCCGGCGCCCCGGTGTACGTGCGCTCGTCCGGCCGCGGGAACCGGGTCACCACCAGCCGGGAGCGGATGGACTCGCTGTGCCCGCGCCGGCCCGCGGGGTTCCGGGCCGGCGGCTACGAGCACGTCCGGGTGCACCGCGACGGGCACGTCCTCGAGGTGACGATCGACCGTCCGGACGCCCGCAACGCCCTGCACCCGCCGGCCAACGACGAGCTCGACGAGGTGTTCGACGCCTACTTCGCCGACGACGACCTGTGGGTCGCGATCCTCACCGGCGCGGGCGACGCCGCGTTCTCCGCCGGCAACGACCTGCGCTGGACCGCGTCCGGAAAGCCCATGTGGGTGCCGACGAACGGGTTCGCGGGGCTGACCGCGCGACCGCGCATGCACAAGCCGGTGATCGCCGCCGTGAACGGCTACGCCCTCGGCGGCGGCTGCGAGATCGCGATGGCCTGCCACCTCGCCGTCGCCGACGAGTCCGCGTCGTTCGGGCTGACCGAGGTCCGGGTCGGGCTGGTGGCCGGTGCCGGGGGCACGGCCCGGCTGCCGCGGATCGTCGGCAGGCGGCTGGCCACGGAGATGATCCTCACCGGGCGCCGGCTGAGCGCCGCGGAGGCCCTCGAGGCCGGGCTGGTCAACCGGGTGGCCGGCGCCGGCAAGGCCCTCGAAGAGGCCAGGGCGCTGGCCGGGGAGATCCTGGAGGGCTCGCCGACCTCGGTGCGCCTGTCGCTGCGGATGATGGACGAGGCCGACGCGATCCCCGGCACCGCGGACGCGGCGGCGCACCCCTCGGGCGCGCTCGACGAGCTGATGCTCGCGGCGGACACGATCGAGGGCGTCACCGCGTTCGCCGAGAAGCGGGCCCCGGTCTGGCGCGGGTACTGAGCAACGGGGTCAGAAGCCGGGGTGGTCGCGCAGGTTGACCTGGTCACAGGCCCGCGCGAACGCGTCGACCTCCTCCGGGGTGGGCGGCTCCGGGCGGGCGGCGAACTCGGCGAGCCCGCGGAAGTAGCGTTCCCGCGGTGCGCCCGGGACGAACAGGATGAGGAACCGGGCGCCCGCCTCCGGCCCGGTGCGGAACGCGTGCACGCCGTGCGGCGGCACGTGCACCAGGTCACCCGGGCCGGCCTCCGCCCAGCCGGCACCGCTCATGATCCGCAGGCGGCCGTCGATCACGTAGAAGCTCTCGGTGAACCCGGTGTGGTAGTGCGGCAGTGCGCCGGGGGAGTCCGGCGGGATCGAGGACTCGAACAGGCCGAACCCGCCGCCGACGGCGTCGCCGGGCGCGGCGAACCGCGTCCAGGACCCGGTCCGGGAGGTGACGGCCCGCTCGGTGTCGCCGGCCGGGCGCCACACCGCGGACGGTTCGGGGAAGCTCATGCCCACCGACGGTAGCGGCTCGGCGACCGGCCGTCGTGATGCGACGGTCGGTCGGCACGGACGGCCAGGTCGGGGGCACGCCGAGGGCGTCCGGCCGCGCCGGTATCGTCGGGCACCGGCGTCCGCCACGGAACCCGGTGAGAGGAACGAGGTGAGGTCCGTGCGCGTCCTCTCCTCGCTGCTGCTCCTGCTGCTGGCCCTGCTGGTCTGCGCCGGGCCCGCCGCGGCGGCGTCCGCGCACCACGAGTCCTCGCTCGGTGCGGTGGAGTGCCCCTACCAGCCGCCGACGACGCTGCACCCCTGTGACTCCGAGCAGGTCCCGCGCCGTGGCGACGACCCGCCCGGGCCCGCGGGCCCGCCGACGACACCGGTCGCCGTCCTCACGGCGGGGGCCGCCGGCACCGCTGCGCCGCCGTCACCGCAACGAGCGCCGTGCACACCGTCGCCGGTCGAGGAACTCTGCGTGGACCGGAACTGATCGGGACCCCGCCCCACGACCGTCCCGTACCCGTGATCCCGGCACCGTGCCGGGCCCTGCGTGGAGGAAACCTCCCGATGACCCGCAACGTCAAGATCTCCCTGCTCGTCGTCGGCGCGTTCGCGCTGGTGGTGGCAGGCCTGCTGTTCGCCACCCGGCCGGCCGAGCCGCCGTCCGGCGCCGGTGGCACCGCGTCCGCCGACGCGCTCGCCCCGGCCGACGCGCCACGGCTGAACGACGCCCCCGGGGCGTCGGTGACCCTCGTCGAGTTCCTCGACTTCCAGTGCCCCGGCTGCGGGCAGCTGCAGCCGATCATGGGCCAGATCGCCCAGCAGTACGGCGACCGCGTCCAGTTCGTGATCCGCGACTTCCCGCTCCCGATGCACCGCAACGCCGAGCCGGCCGCCGTCGCCGCCGAGGCCGCGCACCAGCAGGGCCGGTTCGTCCCCATGTACGAGCGGCTGTTCGGGGCCCAGCACGAGTGGGCCGAGCAGGCCGACCCGGCGCCCCTGTTCCGGGGCTACGCTGAACAGCTCGGCCTCGACATGGCCGCCTACGACGCGGCGGTCGCC